>JBOGGX010000065.1:0-2924 GCA_050744245.1 Acidimicrobiales bacterium | reverse complement strand
GTGGTCAGCACATCGAGCTGGGCATCTCGGAGATGAACCTCTTCCTGCTGCTCGGCCAGTTCGGTCTGGCCCACGAGCTTCACGGCGAGACGGTGCTGCCCGTCGGGACGGTGTACGACCCGTTCGTCTGCCGCGGCCTCGACGCTTTCATCTACGCCTGTACACCGCCGCCCGATTCATCGTGGTGGGCACGCCGTCGGGGGTCACCCTCGCACCCGAGGGTGGCGCCCACCAATCGACCGTCACCCCCTCGATCGGCCTCGAGCTGCCCAACGTCACCTACGCCGAGCCGGCGTTCGCCCAGGCGCTCGACTGGCTGCTGTGCGACGGGCTCCAACGGCTCACGACCCCTGACGGCGAATCGATGTATCTGCGGCTGTCGACCCGGCCCATCGAGCAGGCACCGTTCACGGCGGCCGTCGACCGGTTCGGCAGCGACCAACTGCGCGCCCATGTCCTGGCCGGCGGCTACCTCGTCGAAGCCGCCCGCCGGGCCGGCGGCCCGCTCGTGCAGCTCATCGCATCCGGGGCGGTGGTGCCCGAGGTGGTCGACGCCGCCACGCAACTTGCCGACGAGGGCATCGCGGCCAACGTCATCGACATCACCTCCCTCGATCGCCTCTACCGCGGCTGGCGGCACCGAATGCAGCGGTCGGTGCGCGCCGCGAGTCGACGCCTGCGACGACTTCCACCTGGCGGCCGTCATCCCCCCGCCGAGCGGTCGGCGCCCATCGTGACCGTCCACGACGCCGCCACCCACACCATAGCCTGGCTCGGCTCCGTGTTCGGCGCCCGCGTCGTGCCCGCCGGCGTGGACACCTTCGGACAGTCTGGCAGCGTCGCCGACCTCTACGGCGTCCACGACCTCACCGCCGACGCCATCGTCAACGCCGCCCTCCTCGCCGTCGCCCGATAGCGCGATGGTGGGAACCAGTTGGGTCCCACCACGACGATCACCGCGTCGCTGTTGCGGATGGCGGTGGGTCGAGGCGCAGGGTTTGTCCGTGTCTGTGTGGGGCTGCCTCCGCGGCGGGTACAGGTTCGGCCGCATCGCCTACGCCGGCCTGATCGCCCGGAAGGGTGGCTGAACCGTAGCGGCCGTTTCGCTACCGTCGAGCCCATGGATGCGGGGGCTCGGCCCGGTGGCACAGCCGGTGAGTGCGGTGACGACACCGCGCTGGTGGCCCGGCTGCGAGCCGGCGACGAGGACGCCTTCGCGGCCCTCGTCAAGCGCTATCACGGGGCCCTCTTGGGGCTGGCGCGGGCATTCGTGCCGGACCAGGCGGTGGCCGAGGAGGTCGTCCAGGACACCTGGCTCGGCGTGATCCGGGGCATCAACCGGTTTGAGGGTCGTTCGTCGCTGAAGACCTGGATCTTCCGCATCCTCCTCAATCAGGCCCGGACGGCCGGGATGCGGGAGCGTCGGCGCTGGCGACGCTCGTCGGGGACCGAGCCTGCGGTGGCCCCCGATCGCTTCGGTGCCGACGGCCATTGGCGCGACCCGCCCACGGAGTGGGCGGACGAGGTAGACGATCGGCTGGCGGCCGAGCAGGCGGCGTCGGCGATCGCCCAAGGCCTGGCCGCCCTGCCCGACAGCCAGCGCCGGGTGGTGCTGCTGCGGGACGTCGAGGGCGTTCCTGCGGCGGATGTGTGCGCCTTGCGTTTGAGCGAGGCCAACCAGCGGGTGCTGCTCCACCGCGGCCGCTCGCGAATCCGTAGCCTGCTCGAACGGGAACTCGGGAGGAACTGACCGTGTGGCGCCGTCGTGAGATCGCCTGCCGGCAAGCCGTCGAGCTGATAACCGACTACCTCGACGGTGCGCTGTCGCCTCGCGACCGAGCCCGGTTCGAGGCCCATCTGGCCGACTGCCCGTATTGCGTGGAGTACTTGAACCAGCTGCGGGCCACCATCGCCGCTCTCGGCCGGCTCGAGGCGCCGCCGCCCGCTGACGAGGTGTACGATGACCTCGTCGCGCTCTATCGCCGCTGGCAGCGCCGCTGACGTCGAGACGCGTGTAACGCGGACCGGTCTCGGCGGACGGTAGCGGTAACCTTTCACGACCAAGGAGCGGGCGATGGGCGGACGATCTCGTGGGGCGATGCTGGCTGCCGGGTTGGTGGCCGTGGCGGTGATGCTCAGCGTGGCCGCGGCGGCCGTGGCCGCCCCGGCCGAGGCGCCGAGGCTGATCCACGCCTGCGTGAGTCGAGGTCTCCTCGGCGTGGGCAAGGGTGACATTCGCATCGTGGACGACCCTCGGCAGTGCCGAGGCAGCGAGGACCCGCTGAGCTGGAACCAGCAGGGTCCCCAAGGCGAGCCGGGGCCAACCGGCCCCCAGGGACCGGAGGGCGACGCCGGCCCCGCCGGGCCGGCCGGGCCCGCTGGAGCGGTTGGCCCCGCCGGACCGGTTGGCCCCGCGGGTCCACAAGGCGAGCAAGGAGATCGGGGCGAGCCCGGCGCCGCCGGACCGCCAGGGCCGCAGGGGCCCGACGGCCCGCCGGGGCCACCGGGACCACCCGGTCCGGCCACCGGGGTACGGGTCGGAACCGTCGTCGCCACGGTGGCCCCCGGCCAGGTGCTCGACTTCGAGCTCAACTGCTTCGACGACTCGTTCGCCGTCAGCGCCGGCGAGCGGCACAGCAACGTGCTCGAGGTCATCGAGTCCGGCCCCATCACCCTCGAGGGCCGGCCGATCGCGTGGCACATGCGGCTGGGCAACCCGGGCGACGAGGCATCGCAGGTCCGGCTGTCGGTCATCTGCCTCACCTCCGAGCCGTGAATGCAACTGGCTTGCAAGTGCCAGGTGTTGAGCGCCACTCGTTCTGACCGCGGAGCCGCTTGAGGCGTCATCGGTTCTGATCGCTGCTGTTGGCCGGGCGGATGGGGTTTGCGTGGGCGGGGCGGCGCGGACAGCGTGATGATTGGTT
>JBOGGX010000064.1:0-34770 GCA_050744245.1 Acidimicrobiales bacterium | reverse complement strand
GTTCCCCATCGTGGAGGATGCGCTGCGGGCCTTCGGGTTCACGGTGTGGCCGATGGTGGAGCAGGAGGCCGACGACGCCCTCGCCGCGGGCGCCGCGGTGGCGGCTGCGGACGAGCGCGTCGACCGCGTCGTGATCTGCACGCCGGACAAGGACCTCGGCCAGTGCGTCGGCGGCAAGGTCTTCCAGTACGACCGGCGCAAGCAACTGGTGATCGACGTCGACGGCGTGCGGGCCAAGTTCGGCGTCGACCCTGCGTCGATACCCGACTACCTGGCGCTGGTGGGCGACTCGGCCGACGGCTATCCCGGGCTGGCGGGGTGGGGCGCCAAGTCGACTGCGGCGGTTCTCGACCGGTACGGCCACATCGACGCCATCCCGCTCGACGGGACGCCGTGGGACGTCGCCAAGCCGCTGGGCAGCGCCGGCCGGCTGGCCAAGGTGCTGCGCGAGCATCTCGACGAGGCGCTGTTGTTCCGCCGGCTGGCCACGCTGGAGACGAGCGAGCCGGTGCTCGCCTCGGTCGACGCCCTGGAATGGAAGGGTCCGAGGCCGGAGTTCCTCGCCCTGGCGGAACGAATCGACGCCGTCGGCCTCTACGAGCGGGCGGCCAAGCTGGCGCAGAAGCGCTTCGGCTGACCCGTTCTGTGGCGAGTTGCGCGCGCTATCCCCGCAAAAGCCGACACAGAGGGGTTCTGCGCGGGCTATGCCTGCCGAAGTCGCCACAGAACGGGCGGTGGGTTTGGGATGGGCGTCAGCGGGCGCCGAAGACGGCGCTGAGCTCGGCCGGGATCGGTGTCTCCAGCTGGTCGTAGGTGCACTGGTGGGGCTGCTTGTCCGGCCGCCAGCGCACGAACCGCGACGCGTGCCGAAACCGCCCGCTCTGCACTTGCTCGAACGCGACCTCGACCACCCGCTCGATACGCAGCGGCTCCCACGAGAGGTCCTTCTTGGCGTTCCATCGGCTGATCGCACCGGGCATGCGACCGCCCGACGCCTGGGCCGCGGCGTCGGCCCACTCGCGCCACGGGTGGCCCTCGAGGGCGTTGGCCCGCAGCGGTTCGATGTCGTTGCTGAGCTGGCGGCGCAGGGCGACGGAGAATCCGCTGGCCACGCCGACGTGGTGCAACGTCCCGGTGTCGTCGTAGAGCCCGATCAGCAGCGACCCGACGCCGTCGCCGCTCTTGTGGACCCGGAACCCGGCCGCCACGCCGTCGGCCGTGCGCTTGTGCTTGACCTTGAGCATCACCCGCTCGTTGGGGCTGTACGGCAGGCCTGCCGGCTTGGCGATGACTCCGTCGAGCCCGGCGCCCTCGAACCGGGTGAACCACTCGCGGGCCGTCGTCGGGTCGGCGGTGATCGGCGTGACGTGGATGGACGAATCGGCCGAATCGGCCCCACCCAGCTCCCGTTCGAGGGCGTCCCTCCGTTCGCGGAACGACTGACCCGTGAGGTCGCGATCGCCGACCGCGAGCAGGTCGAAGGCGACGAACGACGACGGCGTCTCGGCCGCCAGCCGCCGGACCCGCGACTCGGCGGGATGGATCCGTTGTTGCAGGGCGTCGAAGTCGAGGCCGTCGTCGGTCGCGATCACGACCTCACCGTCGATGACGCAGCGCTCGGGCAGAGCGGCCTTCAGCGCCTCGACCAGCTCGGGGAAGTAGCGGGTCAGGGGCCGCTCGTTGCGGCTGCCCAGCTCGACCTCGTCGCCGTCGCGGAAGACGATGCAGCGGAACCCGTCCCACTTGGGCTCGTACAGGAACCCGTCGCCCTCGGGCACGCCGTCGACCGCCTTCGAGAGCATCGGCTGCACGGGCGGCATGACAGGGAGGTCCACCGCCCGCAGGCTAGGCCGTTGGGATTCAGCCGGGCACGGAGTCCAAGGCGGCCTCCCAGACGCCGGACCCTCCGATGTCGGTCCCCACGATCACCACCGTCGACCCCACGACCGTCAGGCCCGAGGCCGACTGCTGGCCCCGGCCACGGAGCTCGACCTCGCCGGCGTCGACCCGGCGCAGCGCTCCATCGGTCCCGAGCCGTACGAGACCGACGTCGCCGGCGTCGACCCGGGTGTCGTCGATGGTGACCAGCACCGCTCCGTCGGGGAGCTCCACCAGCGCGGTCGCGCGCTGGTCGTTCTCGCCGCCGAGAACCTCGTCGGGGTCGGGTACCCGCCTCCAGGTGAGCCCATCGGGCGATGTCCACACCACTGCGTCGTCGCTCCGCTCGATATCGCCGCCGTCGTGGCCGACGGCGACGAAGCCGCCGGCCGTGACCAGGCAGGACGACATGACCTGGTCTCGGGGCCCCGAGAACGAGTCGTCGGTGGCCGTGGCCTGGGCCCAGCCGCCCCCGGGGTCCCGGCGCCAGGCATAGACGTCGGCCGTGTCGCGGGTGACGGTCGAACCGACGACCGCGGCGGTGCCGTCGGCCGCCACGCACGCACCCGTGAGCCATTGGTGGCCCGGTCCGGCGCCGGGCCGTTCGGCCAGCAGCGTGCCACCGTCGGGAGAGACCACGACGAGCGGCTCGGCCTCAGTCTGGGCGTAGCTGGTGCCGACCGCGAGGAACCCGCCCGCGAATGCGGTCACCGACTTCAGGCTCTGGGTGCCCGCGCCGCCCAGAGCCGCCGAGTACGGAGGGTTGCGGGCCCGCATGCCCTCCATGATGTCGGCGTTGAATTCGTCGGTGATCGGGATTCGGCTGTCATTGACGATCACTGGCTCGACGATCGGCGGCGTGATCGTCTCGCCGAGCACCCGGGTCCAGCTCGCCCCGTCGGGCGAGACCCAGATGGTGGCGTCGGGATTGGGATCGCTCTCGCGCGCCTGGCTGGTGACGAAGGACTCGGCCCCCACCGCCAACCAGCCGCCTGCGTACCGGGCGACGGAGACGAGGGAACCCTCGAGCCGGCTCGGCGTCGCCGTCCAGGTTCCGGCGCCGTCGCGCGTCCAGGCCGCGCCGTCCGCGCGACTGGCGCTGGCGGGGCCGGGAGGCGACCACCGATCCCCGACCGCGACCGAGCTCGATCCGTCGGTGGCCAGGGCCCATACGGCGGGCCGGTCGCCGACGATCGGCATCGGACCACCCGTATGGGCGTGGACCCAGCGGTCGCCGTCGGGGTAGAGCAGCAGGGGCGAGTCCCCGAGCACGCCGAGATCGCCCTCGGCCAACTCCACGCTGGTCAGGTTGACGCCCACGGCGAACTCCGGTTCGTCGGTGAAGGAGGGGCGGACGGTCCAGGTGATCCCGTCGGTGGAGGTCCACACGTGGGGGCGCCACGAGTTCCCGGTGCCGGCGGCGAGGGTCGTGCCGTTGGAAGACACCGTCGACGCCGTGAGGTCGGCCGTCGTCGACCGGCCGTCATCGATCAACGGGAACGCCAGCGAGGGGCCGGTCCACGCCGTGCCGTCGGTCGACACCCACGAGGCGGGTGCGCCCTGCCCGGCACCGTCGGCGACGTAGCCGGTGGCCACGAAGCCGGATCCGTGGGCGGCCACGCTGAGGAGCGCCTCCCGCCGGTCGGCGGACAGGCCGGGGAGGTCGACCCGTTCCCACGAGCGTCCCTCGGCGCTGAACCAGGCCAGGGCGTCGGAGCGGTCTTCAGCATCGTCGGAGCCGACCGCGACGAAGCCGCCGGGCCCGCCGGCGACCGCTCGTACGACCTCCTGGCCGCCGGCGTCGAACACCTCGTCGCCGGTGCCTGCGGTGATCTCCCACTCGATGCCATCCTCGGAGAACCACAGCCGAGGCGACCGCTCGCCCTCCTGGTCGCGGTGCAACCCGCTGGCGACCACGCCCTCGGCCCCGGCCGCCACCGCCGTCATCGCCTGCTCGCCGTCGCCCCCGAGGTCGAGGTCGTCGACCCGGGACCAGGCCTCGGCGTCGTATACGAGCACCATCCCGTCGGCGTCAGCGCCGTCGCCGACCCTTCCCACCGCGACGCGGGTGGCGCCCAACCGGGCGACGTCGCTGAACGACTCGTCGCGACCCCGCTCGACGGGCCGGACGTCGGCTCGTTTCCAGCCCCGCCGCAGGTCGAGGGAATGCCACATCGCGGCCGTGGTGGACAGCGACTCGGGGTCGAACATCGATCCCACCACGAGCCACTCCGGGTCGAGGCTCGACGACCCCAGGATGCCGCCCACACCCGGAATCGGCTGAGGCGTGCGCAGCGACGGCGCGTCGACTCGATGGAAGGTCGCCGGCGGAAGCGTCGTCGTGGTCGGGGTGGCCGGTTCGCCCGCCTCGGTGCACGCCGCGGCCACGATGACGATTGAAGCAACATGAAACCATCGCACACGGCAAGTCAAACATGGGTAAGAGACAAGAAGCAAGGGAGACAACCAACTCCACCGGACCGAGTAGGGCCACGGACGGCTTGGACGGGGAGGGCCATGGGAGCCTATCGCAGACGGGGAACTACCCTCTCCTCGATGGCCGGGCACCCCCTCAGCGAGCGGCTCGAGGTACTCAAGAAGCGCAAGGAGGAGGCCTACGCCGCCGGATCGGAGCGCTCACGGCAGCGCCAGCACGAGCGGGGCAAGATGCTCGCCCGCGAGCGGATCGAGTACCTGCTCGACCAGGGGTCGTTCCACGAGCTCGATCTCCTGGCCCGGCACCGGGCATTCGAGTCCGGCCTGACCGAACGGCCCTACACCGACGGCGTGATCACGGGCTGGGGGACGATCGACGGCCGCAAGGTATTCATCTTCGCCCAGGACTTCACCGTGTTCGGCGGTGCGCTCGGCGAGGTGTTCGCCGACAAGATCCAGAAGCTGATGGACATGGCCCTCAAGATAGGGGCGCCGGTCGTCGGGCTGAACGACGGGGCGGGGGCCCGCATCCAGGAGGGCGTCGTCTCGCTCGACTCCTACGGCGGGATCTTCTACCGCAACGTCCAGTCGTCGGGGGTCGTCCCCCAGATCAGCGTGATCCTCGGCCCCTGCGCCGGCGGCGCGGTGTACTCGCCGGCCATGACCGACTTCGTCATGATGGTTGAGGACACCTCCTACATGTTCATCACCGGGCCGGACGTGGTGAAGACCGTCACCGGCGAGGACGTCACCCAGCAGGAGCTCGGAGGCGCCATCACCCACGCGTCGAAGTCCGGCGTGTGTCACTTCACCGCGGCCGACGACAAGGCCGCCCTCGACGACGTCCGCTACCTGTTCTCGTTCCTACCGCCGAACAACCTGGAGGAACCGCCTGCGTTCACGCCGAGCGACGACCCGGAGCGACGCACGCCCGAGCTGTACGACATCATCCCGAGCACGGCCAACCAGCCGTACGACATGACGAAGGTGATCGAGACCATCGTCGACGACGGCGAGTTCTTCGAGTACGCCACCCTGTGGGCGCAGAACATCGTCTGCGGGTTCGCCCGCATGAACGGCCGGGTGGTCGGGATCGTCGGGAATCAGCCGCTCGTCCTGGCCGGCGTGCTCGACATCGAGTCGTCGGAGAAGGCGGCCCGATTCGTCCGCACCTGCGACGCGTTCAACATCCCGATCGTGACGTTCGTCGACGTGCCCGGCTTTCTGCCCGGCGTCGACCAGGAGTACGGGGGCATCATCCGCCACGGGGCCAAGCTCCTCTACTCCTACTGCGAGGCCACGGTGCCCCGCATCCAGATCATCACCCGCAAGGCCTACGGCGGGGCCTACGTCGTCATGAACTCGAAGTCGGTGGGCGCCGACCTGGCCTTCGCCTGGCCATCGGCGGAGCTGGCGGTCATGGGGCCGCAGGGCGCGGTCGAGATCATCTACCGCCGCGAGATCCAGGAGGCGGCCGACCCGTCGGCCCGCAAGGCCGAGCTGGTCGACGAGTACACCGAGAAGTACGCCAACCCGTATCTGGCGGCCGAGCGGGGCTACGTCGACGACGTAATCGACCCGGCCGACACCCGGGCCACGATCATCGCCGGCCTCGAGATGCTGCGAGCCAAGCGCGAGGACCTGCCCCGCCGCAAACACGGCAACGTCCCGCTGTGAAGGTCGCCGACCTCAGGATCGAGATCACACCCGAACCGACCGAGGACGAACGGGCCGCGATCGTGGCCGCCCTCGAGCAGACCCTGCCGACCGTGGCCCCGACGCCGCCGGCGTCCCTCCGGCCCAGGGAGGGCGAGCCGTCGCGGTGGCGGTTCGCCGGCCGCTGGTGGTCGAAACCCGTCCCGTTGCAGCGCGACCGGCCCTGGTAAGGCTCCTACGCCTCGCCGAGGCGGCCGGCGGCGGCGAGGACCACCGCGTGGTGGTGACGCTCGGTGAGCTGCTGCACGACGATGAGGAACATCAGGGCCGCGGCGATGGCGATCAGGTAGCCGGGCACGGCCGCGGTGATGACCTCGGAGAACTGCTCGGCGACGGCCTCGACATCGTCGCCGGTCGCCGGCACGGACAGCTGCGCGTAGACGGCGACGAACGAGTTGGCGATCCACGCGGCCACCCACATGGGCAGCACCGGCCCGACCGGTGCCTGCTTCCATTCGGTGTCGCCGGCGGCATAGCTCCAGTCTGAGGCCTTCCACAGCTCACGCAGCTGGAGGTACGGCACCACGAAGTTGACGCAGGGGATGAGCCAGCCGGCGATGGCCCAGCCCGGTCCGAACGTGAGCCCGGGCCGATGCATCAACTGGGTGTTCTTCGCCAGGCGCCACTGCCAGATGATCGTGACGACACCGGTGCCGACCTGGAGGAGACCGCTGGCGAGCGAGGCCGCCAGGTAGACCCCGATGCCGGCGAGCAGCTCGTCGTCGGAGATGGCGTCGGCGGCGTAGTCGTTCACGCGGCCTCTGGCGTACAGGGCCGCGATCAGCGCCAGGCCGAGGACGATCGCGTTGGCGATGAGGAGCCAGCGGATGGCCACGGCCGGCCGGGTGGGATCCAGCCACGTCGGCGGCGCGGCCGGGTAGGGGGCGACACCGGGAGGACCCTGAGCCGAGCCCGGATGGCTCGGCGGCGGCGGGAGCGGGTTGGGCGGCTGGTCCAGGAGGCGGAGGTTACGACACGCCCTTGGCGTCCTAGCGCGTCACCAGGGCGGCATTGGGGCGGAGCTGGTCGCGCAGCTTGCGGGTGATCCGCTCGAGCTGGTCGAGCTCGGCGCGGCTGAGATGGGCGATGAAGTGCTCGTCGATGTGGCTCAGGTGGATCTCGGCCGCCGACGTGACGCGCTCGAGGCCAAGCGGTGTGAGCTCGGCGTAGGCCACCCGTCGATCGCTGGGGCAGGAACGGCGGCGGACCAGTTCGACCGCTTCGAGCCGGTCGACGGCCCTGGTCAGACCGCTCGGGGACAGGCCGGTCTGGGCGGCCAGGTCGCACATCCGCAGGCTGTGCCGGGGGGAACGGGCCAGGCGGAGCAGGATCTCGAACCACTGCCGTGACATGCCGCAGTCCTCGTCGAGCGCACGTTCGAGCGCACTCACGAGTCCGTCGTGGGCCTCGAGGAACAGGCCGACGGCGGTCAGGCGGTCGTCGTCGAGCAGGGCCACGACCCGATCGTACCCCGACCACTTGCGCGCGCAACTATAGCGGCGTAGACTCCTTGCGTCCGCAATGGTTTCTTGAAGGGAAGTGCACGTGTCTGATACCGCGAATGCTGCAGTGACCCGTGTCGTCGATGGCGTCGAGGTACCCGCGCCCGGCGTCTACGGATTCGACCCGGCTCACACCCAGATCGGATTTGTGGTCCGGCACATGATGGTGGCCAAGGTACGCGGCCGGTTCACCAAGTTCGACGGCCGGGTGGTCATCGGCGAGGATCCATCGGAGTCGAGCGTCGAGGTCACCATCGAGGCCGCCAGCATCGACACCCGTGAGGAGACCCGCGACAACCATCTGCGTTCGGCCGACTTCTTCGACGCCGAGAACTTCCCCAGCCTCACCTACACGTCCACCAAGGTCGCCCACGCCGGCAAGAACCGGTGGACGGTCGACGGCGACCTCACCATCCACGGCGTCACCCGTTCGGTGCCGCTCGAGGTCGAGTTCGAGGGCGGTGTCAAGGATCCCTACGGCAACCTCAAGATCGGCTTCAGCGCCGAGGGCGAGGTCGAACGCGAGGAGTTCGGGCTCCTGTGGAACGTCGCCCTCGAGGCCGGCGGGTGGGTGGTGGCCAAGACGGTCAAGCTCGAGATCGAGGCGGAGCTGCTCAAGCAGTCCTGATCTCTACACTCTCGGCCTTGTGCTGGAGCTGACCACCGTCGCCGACGACGAGGCCGTGGCCTTCGCCGACGGGCTGCCCCGTCGCTACGAGGGGCTCACACCCGATCGCGAGTACCACTTCGACGGGCTCGGCTTCCGCACGCTGCCCCGGCCGGGCCAGCTGCTGTGCCGGTTCGCCACGGTGAACGACGTGCACTACGGCGAGACCGAGTGTGGCCTGATGGAGGGTGTCGATCTCGGCCCCGTTTTCCGGACCGGCGACGGCGAGGATCCCTACCCCGAGGTGATGAACCGCGGCGCGATCGCCGAGATGGCGGCCATCGAACCGGCCGCGGTGCTCGTGAAGGGCGATCTGACCGCCGACGGAATCGAAGCCGAGTACCGCCGGTTCCTGGCCGCCTACCAGCCCGTGTTCGGCGACCGGCTCCATGTCATACCGGGCAACCACGACGTGGGGCGCGGGGCCACCTTCGTCGACTCGGCCCCGTTCACGGTCGAGCTGCCCGGCGTGGTCGCGGCCATGATCGACACGACGCTGCCGTTCAAGGTCAGCGGCGGCGTCGCTCCCGACACGTTCGGCTGGCTCGACGAGCTGGCCTCAAGGGACGACGACCGACCGGTGCTCGTCTTCGGCCACCACCAACCGTGGAGCCCGGCGAACCCGAAGCGCAACCCCAACTACTTCGGCATCAACCCGGACGATTCGGAGGCGCTGGTCGAGCTGGTGGCCAGGCGGCCGCGGATCATCGGGTACTTCGCCGGGCATACCCACAGGAACCGGGTGCGCCGCTTCGCCGCCACCGGTGGAGTCCCGTGGGTCGAGGTGGCCTGCGTGAAGGACTTCCCCGGAACCTGGGCCGAGTATCGGGTGTTCGAACGCGGGGTCCTCCAGATCCATCGGCGCATCGCGACGAGTGAGGCGCTGGCGTGGTCGGAACGGACGCGTGGCATGTTCGCCGGGCTCTACGCCGACTACGCCATGGGCGGCCTGGGCGACCGCTGTTTCGCCGTCCACCTCCGGTAGCGGCACCGGGCGACCTCCGCCGATGAAGCGCCTTCTCCTGCTCGTGGTGCCGGTCGTGGTCGCACTGTCGGCGTGCGACGGCGACGATCAGGTCGGCGTCGAGGATGCGGAGGTCACCGCCGCGACGGCGTCGGAGTCCGCTGGAGGGTCGACCTCGGCGCCACCACCGGAGCCGGTGAGCGTCTTCGAGCTCGAAGCGGGCATGTGCATCGAGAGCATCGACGCCGCCCAGGGCAGCAGCCTCGAGGAGGTCGACGTGGTCGACTGCGACGCCGCCCACGAGGCGGAGGTGTTCAGCGTGTTCGACATCGAGGGCGCAGACGACGAGCTGTTCCCCGGTACCTCGACCGTCGAGGCCACCGCCGCGACCGGCTGCGAGGAGCGGTACGACGAGTACGTCGGCATCTCCTTCCAGGACTCGCGCCTCCAGGCCACCTATCTCGCGCCGAACGAGCAGACGTGGGCCCAGGGTGACCGCGAGGTGGTGTGCATCGCGTTCGCCGACGACGGTGAGCTCGACGGGTCGATCGAGGGCTCACGGGAGTAGCGGCGCTCGGGGACACGGTTAGGGTGGCCGCATGTCGATCCCGGCCGGATCGCCGACCCCGCCCGGCACTCCCGCCGGTCCTGCGCTGCTGGCGTTCTGCTCCACCGCCAGCCCGACCTGCGCCCTGGCGTTCCCCGTCTACGCCGAGCTCGGCCATCGGTACGGCGACGTCCTTCCTGTCGTCGCGGTGGCCGCCGAGCCCGATGGCAAGGTCTCACCCTGGCTGGAGGAGAAGGGCTTCGTCGGTCCGTTGATCGACGAGGCGGCCGGACGGCGACTGGTCGATGGGTTCAAGATCGACACCGTGCCGACCCTGGTGCTGGTCGAGGCGGGCCGGGTGCTCGACGTCAGCGAGGGCTGGGATCGCGACGGCGTCAACCGGTGGGACGAGCTCCTGTCGCTCTACACCGGCCGCCGATCGCCAGGGCCCGTCTCGGCCGACGACGACGGACGCGCGGCCAGCGACCCAGGTACCCCGCTCGAGGCGCCTTCCTGAGCTTCACTTACCGATCGCGAGGAGAACCCCGTGCCCGACGAGCTGTTCGCCACGCTGCACACGAGCGCCGGTGCCATCCGGCTGCGGCTGTTCCCCGACCGAGCGCCCGAGACCGTGGCCAACTTCGTCGGGCTGGCCGAGGGGACCAAGGAGGCGGCCGACCCCCGGACCGGTCGCAAGGAGAATAGGCCCTTCTACGACGGCACCGTGTTCCACCGGGTGATCCCGGATTTCATGCTGCAGGCCGGCGATCCGACGGCCACCGGGCGGGGCGGGCCCGGGTACCAGTTCGGCGACGAGTTCCATCCGGACCTGTCGTTCGACCGCCCCTACCTGCTGGCCATGGCCAACGCCGGCCCCGGCACCAACGGCTCGCAGTTCTTCATCACGGTCGTGCCCACCGACTGGCTCACGGGCAAGCACACGATCTTCGGCGAGGTGGCCGACGACGAGGGCCGCAAGGTCGTCGACGCCATCGCGGCCACGCCCACCGACCGCAACGATCGGCCGCGGCAGGAGCAGAAGATCGACCGCGTGCAGATCGAGCGCAACGTCGCCTGACCCGCCTGACCCGCCGCCGACCCGCCGAAAACCGCCGAATGTGCGGTGGAACCTCGCGGAAGGCGCGAGCATTCACCGCACATTGGTTCAGCGGTTGCGGTGGGTGGCGGCCAGGTCGGCGATGGCGCCCATGATGCTGGCCAGGTCGAAGTCGCGGGGCGTGTACACGGCGGCCACGCCGGCCTGCTCCATGGCCGGCCGATCCTCCTCGGGGATGATCCCACCGACCACCACCGGCGCCTCGACCCCCGCGGCGCGCAGCCGGCGCACCACCTCGGGTACGAGCTGGCCGTGGCTCCCTGACAGGATCGACAGCCCGACGACGTCGACGTCCTCGTCCCTCGCCGCGGCCGCGATCTGCTCCGGCGAGAGACGGATGCCCTGGTAGACCACCTCCATCCCCGCGTCGCGCGCCGCCACCGCGATCTGTTCCGCCCCGTTCGAGTGGCCATCGAGCCCGGGCTTGGCCACCAGCAGGCGCGGCGGACCGCCGGCCATGACCCGCACCTTGGCGACCACGGGCGCGAACCCGGCCCGCGCTGCTCCGGCGGGCGCCGTGCCGACCCCGGTCGGGGCCCGGTACTCGCCGAACACCTCCCGTAGGGCGTCGGCCCATTCGCCGGTGGTGCCGCCCGCCTGCGCCAGCTCGATGGTTGCCGGCATGACGTTGTCGGCGCCGGCCGCAGCCCGGCGGAGCGCGTCGAGCGCCCGCCCCACGGCCCCGCCGTCCCGCTGCGACCGCCAGGCCAGGACGTCGGCGATCATCAGGTCCTGCACCGCCGGGTCGACCCGGAGGATGTGCTCGCCCTCGCTCAGCGGCGACGGTTCGGTCTCGGTGAAGCGGTTGACCCCGACCACCGTGACCTCGCCAGATTCGATGCGCCGCCGCCGCTCGGTGTGCGACCGCACCAGCCGGCTCTTCACCTCCTCGATGCACTCGAAGACGCCGCCCCGGGCGAGCACGTCATCGAGCTCCGCCTCGGCCTCGCCCACCAGCTCGGCCGTCCTGGACTCGACCACCTTGGACCCGGCGAACAGGTCGTCGTACTCCAACAGGTCGGTCTCGTAGGCCAACACCTGCTGTAGCCGCAGCGCCCACTGCTGGTCCCACGGGCGAGGCAGACCGAGGGCCTCGTTCCACGCCGGCAACTGGATCGATCGGGCCCTGGCGTCCTTCGACAGGGTGACGCCGAGCATCTCGAGCACGATCCGCTGGACGTTGTTCTCGGGTTGGGACTCGGTGAGCCCGAGCGAATTGACCTGTACGCCGTAGCGGAACCGGCGGGCCCTGGCATCGATGACGCGGTACCGCTCGCGGCCGATGCGGTCCCACAGCTCGACGAAGGCCCGCATCTTGCAGGTCTCCTCGACGAACCGGATGCCGGCGTTGACGAAGAACGAGATCGAGGCGAACACCGCGTCGAAGCGCTCCGCCCGGACCTGTCCGGACTCGCGGACGGCGTCGAGCACGCCGACCGCGGTCGCCAGGGCGTAGGCGATCTCCTGCACGGGCGTGGCGCCGGCCTCCTGCAGGTGGTAGCTGCAGACGTTGATCGGATTCCAGGCCGGGATCGACTGCGCGCAGAAGGCGACCATGTCGACGATCAGCCGCCGGCTGGGCCGGGGCGGGAAGATGTACGTGCCGCGTGACAGGTACTCCTTGACGATGTCGTTCTGGGTCGTGCCCCGCAGCTGCCGGCGCTCCACGCCGGTGCGGTCGGCGTTGGCCACATACAGCCCGAGCAGCCAGGCCGCGGTGGCGTTGATGGTCATCGACGTGTTCATCTCGCCCTGCGGTATGCCGTCGAGCAGCTGCCCCATGTGACCCAGGTGGTACACGGGCACCCCGACCTTGCCCACCTCGCCCCACGCCTCCCGGGCATCCGGGTCATAGCCGGTCTGCGTCGGTAGGTCGAAGGCGATCGACAGCCCGTTCTGGCCCTTGGCCAGGTTGGTCCGGTACAGCCGGTTCGACGCCTCAGGCGTCGAGTGGCCGGAATAGGTGCGCATCAACCAGGGGCGCTCGCGCTCGGCCATGCCCGACATTGTCGGGCGTGCGGACCCGTAGGGAAAATTGGGCCGCGGCGCCGGCTGCCGCCGCCCCCCAAAGTCACCTCTGTGTCGTCGAACGCGGGATATGCGAGCCAAGCCCTCCACAGAACGGTTCAGGAGAACTCGAGCCTCGATGGTTCGTGTCGCCGATGGGAGCCTCGGCCGAGGCGGATGACGTGACGCTCGAGGGCCGTGGTCGCCGTTCTGTGGCGAGTTACGCGGGCTCTACGTGTCCACGACGACACAGAGGTGGTTTGTGCGGCTGCGGCCAACCCGGTGGATGCTAGGAACTCGGCCGTGCGCAGCCTGCGCGTCGACTCGTCGGGTGGGGTTGAGCTCGCCGTCCACGATCTCGGAGGCCGGGGCGAGCCCCTGCTCATCGCCCACGCGACCGGCTTCTGTGGCCGGGCCTACGACCCGCTCTCCGCTCTGCTGCGACGACAGTTCCACGTGTTTGCCATCGACCTCCGCGGCCATGGCGACTCCACCTCGCCGGCCGACGGGGACTTCGGGTGGTCGGGGATGGCCGACGATGTGCTGGCCACGAACGCCGTCATCGGCCGGGGGCCGATCGGGGCCATCGGGCACTCGATGGGCGGTGCCGCCCTCCTGCTGGCCGAGGCCGCCCGCCCCGGCACGCTGCGGTTCGCCTACCTGTACGAGCCCATCCTGTTCCCGTCGGGCTTCGTTGCCTACGGCGACAACGCCATGGCCGGGCCGGCGCGGCGCCGGCGGGCCAGGTTCGCCTCGAAGGCCGAGGTGCTCCATCGCTACGCCAATCGGCCGCCGCTCAACGTCCTGCGGGCCGACGCTCTCGCGGCCTACGTCGAGCACGGTTTCATGTCCATGGACGACGGCACGGTCCGGCTCAAGTGCACGGGCGAGCACGAGGCCCGCACCTACGACGCGGGCCTGCAGGTGACCGTCGACCGGATCGCCGGTGTCACCGTGCCGACCACCGTGGCCGTCGGCCTGCGCACGAGCGGGACGGGCCCGGAGCGGCTGGCCCCCGGGATCGTGGCCGCGCTGGGGAGCGCGTCGTTGCTCGAGTATCCCCATCTCGGCCACTTCGGCCCCCTCCAGGACCCGGAGTCGCTCGTCCCCGACGTGCTCGCCCTCGCCCTCGCCGCGGCGCCGGCGGCGCCCGGATAGCGCGCCGGCCCGCCCGCGGGCGGGCGCGGTCAGCGGGCGAAGGCCAGGGGGAGCGGCCGGGCCACGGCCTCCTCGAGCAGTTCGAGGTAGCGGCGGGTGGGGACCTCTACCGCCCCGAGCGACGCCAGGTGGGGCTTGACCCACTGCACGTCGAGCAGCCGCCCCGCGGGACCGGTCGCCTCGACCAGCCGCTCGACCAACTCGACGAGCGCGACCTTTGACGCGTCGGTCCGGTGGTGGAACATCGACTCGCCGGCGAACAGCCCGCCGATGGCCACGCCGTAGAGCCCGCCGACCAACCGGTTCTCGGCCGGGTCCCACGTCTCGACACTGTGGGCCCAGCCCAGGGCGTGCAGCCGGGTGTAGGCGGCCCGGACGTCGTCCGAGATCCAGCCGAGGGGCCGCCCCGGGTCGGCGCACGCCTCGACGACCGACTCGAACGCGGTGTCGATCCGCACCTCGAACCGGCGTCGCGAACGCCGCAGCGACCGGCTCACCCGGAGCCCGTCGATCGGGATGATGCCCCGCGGGTTCGGGGACCACCATGCCATCGGCCCGTGCCGGTGCAGCGGCATGGGAAAGATGCCCGCCCGGTAGGCCGCCAGCAGCGTGCCCGGTTCGAGGTCGGCGCCCAGCCCGACCACGCCGTCGGTGTCGGCCGAGGTCGCCGGGGGGAAGTCCCACACCGACGGCGAGGGCTCGACCGGCGGCATGGGTGAGGGATGTGGGTCAGCGACGCGGGGGCACGGGAGCCGGGGGCAGCAATCCCAGGCCGTGGGAGACCTTGCGCCCGACCCCGAGGGTGGCCCGCCGATTCAGCTCGCCGCCGACGCCGGCGCCGATCAGGAACGGGAGGAACGACCACAGGTTGAGACCGGCCCGCCGCAGGACTCGGCGCTGCATGGTGGCGGTGAGCTGGCGATGGGCCTGCCGGGCGACGAAGCCGAGGTTGGCGATCTTGGTCCTGGTGCCGGGACTGGCCCCCTGGTTGTCGGACCACACCGTGGCTGCGGCCGTGGCCTTCTCGGTGACCGTGCCTTCGAACGGACGCCCGGCGACGGCGTGCAGCTCGGCGACGAGCTTGAGCTCGATGGCCACCACGATCAGCGTCTCGGCCAGCAGCTCGATGGGCAGGGTGGCCCAGGTGGCCACCGTGAGCTGCGACGCCGCCACCAAGGCCCCGGTGGCCGCGCCGACCGCACCCGAGGTGCGGCTGGCGTTGCGCACCAGCGCCTCGGCCAGGGCGACACCCTCCTTGCCGTCGTAGTGGTCGCGAAGGGTCTCTAGGTCGCGTACCGGGAGGTGGCCACCGGTCTGGATGACGATGTCGGCCAACCACCGACCCGATGCCACCGCCTTCACGCCGGCGTGTTGGGCCGAGCGGCCGGCCAGGATGATGGCGTCCTTGACCTTGGCCGGGCTCGGATGGTCGTCGCCGGTGATGTCGCCGATGGCGCGGGCCAGGTCGCCGTGGACGTCGCGCTCGCCCTCGACGGGAACGAGGTCGGTCCCCGCCGGCTGCGGAGGCTGTGCTTCGGTCATCGGGTGCAGTCTGCCCGGAGGATCAGCGCGAATAGTCGAAGAAGCCCCGACCGCGCTTGCGGCCCAGGTACCCGGCGGCGACCATCCGCTTGAGCAACGGCACCGGTGTGTAGTTCGGGTCGCCGAACTCGTCGTGCAGCGCGAGCAGGATCGACAGCGCGGTGTCGAGCCCCACCAGGTCGAGCAGGGCCAGCGGTCCCATCGGGAAGTTGCAGCCGCCCTTCATCGCCGTGTCGATGTCACCGGCCGATGCCGTCCCGGAGGCGAGCATCCGCACCGCGTTGTTGAGGTACGGGAACAGCAGGGCGTTCACGATGAAGCCGGCCCGATCCTGGACCTCGACCGGCTCCTTGCCGACGGCCACGGCGAACTGGCGGGCGGCGGCGATCGTCTCGTCGCTGGCCGTCAGCGGGCGCACCACCTCGACGAGGCTCATCACCGGCGCCGGGTTGAAGAAGTGGATGCCGCACACCCGTTCCGGCCTCGAGGTGGCCACCGCCATCTCGATGACCGGAAGGGTCGAGGTGTTGGTGGCCAGGATGGCGTCGGGCTGGCACACCCGGTCGAGCTCGACGAACAGGTCCTTCTTGGCCTCGATGTCCTCGACGATCGACTCGATGACCAGGTCGCAGTCCTCGAGATCGGCCACCGAGCTGGTGACGGTCACCCGGCCCAGGGCCGCGTCGCGGTCGGCGGCCTCGAGCCGGCCCCGCTCGACCTGCTTGGCCAGCGACCGCTCGAGACCGGCGTAGGTGGCGTCCGCCGTCTCCTGCTTGCGGGAGCGCAACACGGCATCGACCCCGGCCCGGGCCGCACACTCGGCGATGCCCGCCCCCATGATCCCCGCGCCGACGATCCCGAGACGAGCGACGCCCATGGGCGTCAAGCTAACCGCGGTCAGCCGGCGAGCGGAACGAGCCGACGATGGGTGTGGGGCGCAGCCCCACGGAGACTCAGCCGGCGAGGGGAACGAGCCGGCGGTCGACCGAGCGAGCGCCAGCTGGCCGGGCGATGATGGGTGTGGGGCGCAGCCCCACGGAGACTCAGCCGGCGACTTCGGCCGGGACGACCTCGATGATGACCTGGTTGATCGTGACGGGCCGGCTCGGTGCGCCACCGAGCTGGCTCGTCGGGTCGGCCTGGTGCAGGGCGAGGATGTTCTGGAGGATGTCGAGGCGCTCGCTGGTCTGGCCGAACCTGATGTAGGTGCCCTGGCTGTCGAGCCCGGCCACGTTCTGGTCGACGCCGAAGAAGAACTGGGCGCCGGAGCTGTCGGGGCCGGCCGATCGGGCCATGACCAGGTCGCCGGCCTCATAGGTGAAGGGACCCTTGCCTTGGGGGAAGCTGGGGTCGTCCCAGACGAACTGGTCGGCCGGCTCGTCGGGAATGGTGTAGCCGGGGCCGGGGTCGGAGTTGTCGTTGGTGTGGGGCGAGCCGCCCTGGATGATCCCGATCGACGGGTCGGTGCGGAAGATCTGGGTGCCGTCGAAGTAGTGATATAGCGAGAGGAACACGAAGTTGTTCGTCGTGTTCGGCGTGGTGGCGGTGTCGAGGGCGACCCGCACCACGCCCTCGCTCGTGTCGAACACGGCGTTGTACACGTTCGCCGGGTCGATGCACATCGGGGGCGGGGCGGGGAAGTCGAGGCGGGGCTCGGAGCTGCCGTCGAGCTCTGGACACGGCGCCGGGTCGGACGCGGCGGCGGTCGTCGACGCGGCCTCCTCGTCGCCGTCGCCGCGGAACGACAGCCAGGCGAGCACGCCGACCAGGGCCAGGGTGAACAGCCCGAAGTTGATGCCGAGACGGATGCGGCGCCGGCGCTGCTGGGAGGCCATGGCGGCCTCGACCCGCGCCTGGCGGAAGTCCTTCTTGCGCTGACGTTTGGCGGTACCCACGGGGGCGACACTCTAGAGGAAGCTTGGCCAGGTCCGGGCGCCGGCGGGGAGGGCCCGGACCGGCGTCGCGACAGACATCTGCTCACGCAACGTAGTGGGTGAATGGAGTTTGCCCGAGCGAGGTGCGAGAATGCTCGACCAGTCCGCTGGGGATGAAGCGCCGCGAGGAGGCGGCATCGATGAACATGACGAACTCCAATATCGACGACGAGCCAACCCACTTCTCGGTCGAGGTCGGCCGTCGGCTGCGGGCGATCCGCCGGGCCCGCCGCATGTCACTCGACGAGGTCGAGCGCCGCTCCGGTGGTCGCTGGAGCGCGTCGGCGATCGGCGCCTACGAGCGAGGATTCCGCAACCTCAGCCTGCCCCGACTCCGGGAGCTGGCCGAGTTCTACGAGGTGCCCATGTCGGCGCTGCTGGGCGAGGAGACGAGGAGCGACAGCGGTGTGCGCACCGGTCGGCTGGTCGTCGACCTCGACGCGCTGGCCAAGGTCGAAGCGGCCGAGCCGGCATTCCGTTACCTGCAGTCGATCCTGATGGAGCGGCGCGACTTCGAGGGCGCGGCCATGGCGGTGCGCAACGACGACGTTCGGGCCCTGGCCGCCATCATGCAGGTGGCCGAGGACGAGCTCTACGGCCGGCTCAACGAATGGGACGCCCTGCTCGAAGCACCCCGTGCCTGACCGGTCCACCCATTGTTCGCGGTGATGGCCGAGACCGCCGGATCGAGTCGGTAGCTTCGGGGCGCCATGGCCCTGGTCGTCCAGAAGTTCGGTGGCACGTCGGTGGGCGACCCCGATCGCGTCCGGGAGGTCGCCGATTACATCGCCCGCACCCGCCGCCACGGCAGCGACGTCGTGGTGGTGGTCAGCGCCATGGGCAAGGAAACCGACGACCTGATCAGGCTGGCCGGCGAGGTCGCCACCAAGCGGTCCGGCCGCGAGATGGACATGCTCATCACCGCGGGCGAGCGCAAGGCCATGGCCCTGCTCACCATGGCCCTGCACGACCTCGGCGTGCCGGCCGACTCCTTCACCGGGAGCCAGGCCGGTTTCATCACCGACACCAACCACACCAACGCCAAGGTCGTTGCCATCCGGCCGACCCGGGTGAGCGAGTCGTTGGCCGAAGGCCGGGTGCCGGTCGTCGGTGGGTCGCAGGGCGTCTCGACCAGCCGCGATGTGACCTTCCTCGGGCGCGGCGGCTCCGACATCACCGCGGTCGGCCTGGCCCACGCCCTGGGGGCCGACGCCTGTGAGCTGTACACCGATGTCGCCGGTGTCTACACCGCCGACCCTCGAGTGGTGCCCCTGGCTCGGCGGATGAAGTCGGTGTCGTTCGACGAGCTGCTGGAGATGACGGCGTGCGGCTGCCCGAAGCCGGCAATGCGCTCGGTCGAGTTCGCCCGCACCTGGCAGGTGAAGCTCCACGTCCGGTCGGCCTTCACCTGGGAGCCGGGCACATGGGTCACGGAGGAGGATCCGTCGATGGAACAGGCGATCGTCTCGGCCGTCGTGCACGACACGTCCGAGGCCAAGGTCACGGTCACCGGCGTGCCCGACAAGCCGGGCATCGCGGCGCGGCTCTTCCGGGCCCTGGCCGACCGCGACGTGAACGTCGACATGATCGTCCAGAACGTGTCGGAGCACGGCGTGACCGACATCTCGTTCACGGTGCCCCACGAGGACCTGCCGACCAGCCACGAGGTCGTCGACTCGCTCACGCCTGAGCTGGGCGCGATCGCGGTCGAGGCCGATCGCGACATCGCCCGGGTCAGCCTGGTGGGGGCGGGGATGAAGTCGAACCCGGGCGTGGCCGCCACCATGTTCGAGACCCTCGCAGCCGAGGGCATCAACATCGAGATGATCTCGACCTCGGCCATCCGGATCAGCTGTGTCGTGCGCGAGGCCGACATCGAGCGGTCGGTGCAGGTCCTGCACCAGGCCTTCGGGCTCGACCAGGCCTGATTCCCACGACCGTTACGCTGGCGGCCATGCGTGTAGGAGTCGTCGGCGCCACCGGCCAGGTGGGCGCCCTGATGCGGACCATCCTCGGCGAGCGGGCGTTCCCGGTCGACGAGATCCGGTACTTCGCCTCGGCCCGTTCGGCCGGGTCCCGGCTCCCGTGGGGCGACGGCGAGATCACCGTCGAGCAGGCAGACACGGCCGACTACCGAGGCCTCGACGTTGCCTTCATGTCGGCGGGCCGGTTCGCATCGAAGGAGTTGGCGCCGACCATCGCCGTCGCCGGCGTCCGCGTGATCGACAACTCGTCGGCGTGGCGCATGGATCCCGAGGTGCCCCTGGTGGTGGCCGGGGTCAACGACCACCAGCTCGAACGCATCCCGAAGGGGATCGTGGCCAACCCCAACTGCACCACGATGGCGGCGATGCCGGTGCTCGGCCCCCTCCACCGCGAGGCCGGGCTGCGCCGCCTGATCGTCAGCACCTATCAGGCGGTGTCGGGGGCCGGCGGTGAGGGCGTGGCCGAGCTCGACGAACAGGTGCGCAAGACGTGGGATGGCGCCGCGACCCTGACCTTCGGCGGCGACGCCGTCGAGTTCCCCGCGCCGAACACGTTCGCCGCTCCGATCGCCTTCAACGTGCTGCCCCTCGCCGGCCGCATCGTCGACGACGACAGCCACGAGACCGACGAGGAGCAGAAGCTCCGCAACGAGACCCGCAAGATCCTCGAGATCCCCGCGCTCCCGGTGTCGGGCACGTGCGTGCGAGTGCCCGTGTTCACCGGCCACTCGCTGTCGATAAACGCCGAGTTCGAGCGGGCGATCGGCGTCGAGCGGGCGACCGAGGTCCTGGCCGTGGCGTCCGGGGTCGAGGTCGTCGACATCCCCACCCCGCTGCTGGCCGCCGGCCGCGACCCGAGCCTCGTCGGACGCATCCGGCGCGACCCCACGGTCGAGCACGGCCTGGTGCTGTTCGTGGCGAACGACAATCTGCGCAAGGGCGCCGCGCTCAACGCGGTGCAGATCGCAGAAGTCCTCTTCGGCGTGTGATCGTCGGGGTCGACACCGGGGGAACCTTCACCGACGCCGTTGCCGATGACGGCCGCATCGCCAAGGTGCTGTCGACCCCGGCCGACCCGGTCGGAGCCGTCGGGGCCTCGGTCGGCGAACTGTCGCCGGACGGGCCCCCGTCGGTCCTGGCCCATGGGACGACGGTGGCCACCAACGCCCTGCTCGAACGGCGGGGTGTGGTCGTGGCCCTGGTGACCAACGAGGGTCTCGCCGATGTCATCGAGATCGCCCGCCAGGACCGCCCGTCGCTCTATGACCCCTTCGCCGACCGACCGGAGCCGCTCGTGCCCCGGCGGCTCCGATACGAGGTCGCAGGCCGGCTGGCCGCCGACGGCGTCGAGCTGACACCGGTCGGCGCCGTGCCTGCGCTCGATCCTTCGGTGGGTGCGGTGGCCGTGTGCCTCCTGCACGCCGACCTCAACCCGGCCCACGAGCGGACGGTCGCCGCGTCGTTGCGGGCCCGCGGGCACGACGTGACCGCCTCGCACGAGGTCTCGCCCGAGTTCCGCGAGTACGAGCGCACGCTCACCACCGTGGTCAACGCCTTCCTCCGGCCGACGTGCCGGAGCTACCTGCTCGGGCTGCGCGACCTGGCCGATGAGGTCCTGGTGATGACGTCGGCCGGCGGCCTGGTGCCGGTGGCCGAGGGCGCCGAACTCCCCGCGGCGCTGCTGCTCTCGGGTCCTGCGGGCGGCGTGCGGGCCGGGGCCGAGGTCGCCCTGGCCAACGGGTTCGCCGACGCAGTCACCTTCGACATGGGCGGCACGTCGACCGACGTCTGCCTGGTGCAGGGCGGCGTGCCGGAGCCGGCACCCGGTCGGGTCGTGGGCGGGTTCGCCATCCGGCTGCCCGCCCTCGACGTCCACACGATCGGCGCCGGTGGCGGGTCGATAGCTTCGATCGACCCTGGAGGGGCGCTGGTGGTCGGGCCCGAGAGCGCGGGCGCCGATCCCGGACCGGCGTGCTACGGGCAGGGCGGCGAGTTGCCGACGGTGAGTGACGCCAACCTGGTCGCCGGGAGGATCCCCTCCGATGCATCGTTGCCTGGATTGGGGCGGCTCGACCTCGACGCCGCCCGCAAGGCGATGGACCGGGCCGGTGTCGACGCCGAAGGCGTTCTGCGGGTGGTGAACGCCAACATGGAACGCGCGCTGCGGGCGGTGTCGGTCGAACGCGGCGTCGATCCCCGCGGGCTGGCGCTGGTCGCCTTCGGCGGGGCCGGGCCGCTGCACGCCTGCGACCTGGCCGACGCGCTCGGCATGTCCGCGGTCATCGTCCCGGCTCGGGCCGGTGTGCTGTCCGCCGTGGGCCTGGCCGGCTCGCCCCGCCAACGGGAACTGGTGCGGTCGTGGGGCGCCGCGTCACTCGATGGGCTGGCCACCGCCTTGGCCGCGTTGGCGGCCGAGGCTACGGGGCTCGTGGGCCGGGCGGCGGCGTCGGCCACGTTCGTCGACTGCCGTTATGCCGGCCAGAGCCACGAGCTCACGGTGCCGACCGTGGCCGACTTCCATGCCGAACACGAGCGGCGCAATGGCTACGCCCGACCCGACGCCCCGGTCGAGGTGGTGGCGCTCCGGGCCAGTGCCCGGCTCGACGCACCGTTGCGGCTGTCCGATCTCCCTCCCGTCGACCGGAGGCCGGTCGTCGGGCCCACGGTCATCACCGAGCCGGACTGCACCATCGTGGTGCCCGAGCGATGGAGGGCGGACGTACGAGAAGCGGGCGCGTTGGTGCTGCGGAGGCGCGGGTGAACCTGGCTCAGCGGAACAGGGCGATCGCGGCGACCACCATCGTGACCGTCGAGGCCTGGCTGGCGAGCAGCCAGGTGACGAAGGTTCGGGTCTGGGCCCGGAGGCCCGATTCGAGCTTGGAATCGAACTTGTGCTCGAGCGATTCGAGCTTGGAATCGAACGTGTGCTCGAGCGATTCGAGCCTGGCATCGAACCTGTGCTCGAGCGACTCGAACCTGGCATCGAACTTGTGCTCGAGCGACTCGAACCTGACGTTCATCCGGTCTTCGAGCGCGGCGAGGTCCTGCCGGACCCGGTCGACGTCCCGCTGCACCAGCGCGACGTCCTGCTTGGTGGCCACGTCGGCCCAGCCGACCGGGGGCAGCAGGCTCATCAGGGTCTCGGCGTTCTCCAAGCCGAGCGTCTGCTCGGCGGCGATGTACAGCTTGTGTCGGGCACCCTCGTCAACGGGCATGGCTCCGTCCTTCCAGCGATGGATCCACTGGAAGGCGAACCAGGCCCGCCCTCGACGGCACGGCGAGGAGCGTACCAAGGGCGCACGACGGTGAGCCTCGACCCGGCGTCGCTCCAGGTGCTCATCAGCCGGCTCACCGGGGTGGCCGACGAGATGGGCGCCGTACTCCGGCGGGCGTCGTTCAGTCCCAACATCAAGGAGCGGGCCGACTGCTCGGCCGCGCTGTTCACGCCCGACGGCGAGCTGCTCGTGCAGGCCGAGCACATCCCGGTCCACCTCGGATCGATGCCCGCGTCGGTGCGGGCCGCCATCGACGCCTTCGGGGTCGACGGCATCGGCCCGGGTCAGCAGGTGGCGCTCAACGACCCGTTCGCCGGCGGCACCCACCTCAACGACCTCACGCTCGTCGCACCCTGCCACGTCGCAGGGAGGCTGGTCGGGTGGGCCGCCAACCGCGCCCACCACGCCGACGTGGGCGGCGCCGCCCCCGGTTCGATCCCGGCCGAAGCGACCGAGATCCAGCAGGAGGGCCTGCGCATTCCGCCGGTGCGGTTCACCGACGAGGTGCGGGCGATTCTCTTCGCCAACACCCGCACGCCGGTCGAGCGGGTCGGCGACCTCGACGCCCAGCTCGGGGCCAACGCCGTCGGTGTCGCCCGGTTGGCCGACATCGCCGCCACCCGAGCGCCGCTCGGCGAGGTCGTCGACTACGGCGAGCGCCGGATGCGCGCCGCACTGTCCGGGCTGCCCGACGGCGCCTGGTCGTTCGCCGACGTGATGGACTCGTGCGGCCCGTCCGCCGAGCTGGGCCAGCGGGCGCCGGCTCGCATCTCGGTGGCCGTCTCGCTGCGCGGCGACGAGATCACGTTCGACTTCACCGGGACCGACGAACAGCGGATGGGCAATGTGAACGCGGTCGAGGCGGTCACCGTGTCGGCCGTCTCGTTCGCGCTGCGTTCGGCCTCCGATCCGACGATCCCGGCCAACGGCGGCGCCATGCGGCCGGTCTCGGTCATCGCCCCCGCGGGTTCGATCGTGGCCGCCCGGCCGCCCGTGGCGGTGGGGGCGGGCAACGTCGAGGTGAGCCAGAGGGTCGCCGACGTGTGCTTCGGCGCCCTGGCCCAGATCGTGCCCGGGCGGGTCGGCGCCGCCTCGCAGGGAACCATGAACAACGTCCTCGTCGGCGGCTCAGGTTGGGTGTACTACGAGACCGTCGCTGGCGGCCAGGGAGGACGACCGGGCCGGCCGGGCATGAACGGCGTCCACACGGCGATGACCAACACCAAGAACACGCCCATCGAGGCGCTCGAGCGCTCGTTCCCGATGCGGGTGCTGCGGTACCGGCTGCGGGCGCAGAGCGGCGGCCGGGGCGCGGCGGGCGGGGGCGACGGCATAGAGCGCGACCTCGAGATGCTGGAGGACGTCACGATGTCGCTCATCACCGAACGGCGCTCGTCCCAGCCCTGGGGGCTGTCGGGCGGCGAGCCGGGCGCGACCGGCGAGAACTGGCTGCTGCCGGCGGGCGACGAGGGCCGGGCGGCGCCGCTCCCGGACAAGTGCACGGTCCGGCTCCGCGCCGGCGACGTCCTCCGGATGCTGACCCCGGGCGGGGGAGGCTGGGGTACGCCGACGGCGTGATGTTCAGCAGTGAACCGTTCTTCGGGCTGTTATCGCGCCGAGAGGCGCGACAACAACCCAACATTCGGGTTAGGGCGTGGTCGTCGAGGCCGGGCCCTCGTCGGCGGCGGCGTCGGCGCCGAGCTTGTCGACCAGGTCCTTGGCCTTGTCGGCTGCGGTCTCGATCTTGTCGGTGTGCTTGCCGCCGGTCTTCTCGTCCACGAAGTCTGCGGCCTTGTCGATGCCCTCGGTCACCTTGTTGCCGTGCTCGGCGATGAGGTTCTTGCCCTTCTCGGCCAGCCCACTGGCCTGCGCCTTGAGGTTGTCGATCAGGTTGTCGCCCTGATCCTTGGCTTCGTCAGCGGTCACGCGCGTTCCTCCTCGTCGCGGCGAGTCTGCACCCGTTTCGGCTCCGCGCGCACATCCACAGGGCGTCGAGCGGCACCCCGGGCAGCCGTCGCGGTAGCGCTCGGCCGCCTCGGACAGCGACAGCCCGAGCTGATCGGCCAGCGATGCGAGCCAGGCCAGAACGTCGCCGAGCTCGTGGAGCTGCTGGCCGGCATCGCCCTTGCGCACAGACTGGCTGAGCTCGCCAAGCTCCTCGGCGAGCCACGCCACGGTCGCCGCCGTGCCGCGCGCTCGGTCGCGTTCGCCGTACGTCGAGCGCATGAGCGCCTGGAACTCGTCGAGGTCGATGGAGGCAGGCTATGGCCGCCGGTCACCGGTGGCCCTCAGGTAGGCCTGGCCGCGGGGTGACAGCCGGTAGCCGGTCGCGAGGCTGATCGTGAGGCCGAGGTTCTTGAGCTTGCGGACGTCGAGCTTGAACGCCGGGCGGTCGCGTCCCAGGAGCTCGGCCAGGTCGCCGGCCCGGACCTCGGGACGCTCGGCGATGATCGCCAGCGTGGCGGCGGTCCACGGGCCCCGTGGGCTGGCCCGGTCGAGCCGGTCCAACCGTCGGTCGATCCCTCGGACGTCGGCGTCGGTCAGCTGGTCGGTCTCGGCCAGCACCGCGCGCGGGTCTGGTTCGTCGACGACGTGGAACGCGACCCGGTAGAGCGGTAGCTCGTCGGTGCCGCGCAGGTCGGCGACGAGCGCGTCGCCCGAGCCGTACCCGGCCCTGCGGGCCTGGTCGTCGGTGACCGACGAGGGGTCGACGACGTCGACCGCGTCGACCTCGATGATGCCGCCACCGGTGCGGTAGCGGTGACCGGCGATCGCCTGGCGCCGCTCCCACCGCCGGAAGGTGAGCGTGATCGACCCGTCGGCGATGCCCGGCCAGGTCCGCGCCTCGAACAGCACCGCCTCAGGTTGTCGTGGGACCGTCCGGGGCGTCGGTTGACCGCTCGGGTGCGGGTGGCTCCACGTCGGGTTCGGGATCGGTGCCCTTGCCCGCGAGCTGGTCGACCGTGCCCTTGGCCCGGCCGGCGACGGTGCCGATCCGGTCCGAGTACTTGCCCTTCGTCTTGTCGTTGATGAACGCGGCCGCCTTGTCGATCGCCGCCTCGATCCGGTCGTCGTGCCGGCCGAGGAACCCCTGGCTCTTCTCCTTGAGCTCGTTGACCAGCTCGGTCGTCGTATTCTCGGCCACGTCGCTCCGGCGCTGGGCGGCCGCCTCGGGGGGTAGCGCCTGCAGCGACCAGCGGTTCCCGTCCGGGTCGCTGAACGACACGAACGACCCCCACGGGAGCTCCTCGACGTCGGTGGTCTCGATGCCCCGCCCGCGGAGCTGGTCCCGGGCGGCGGCCACGTCCTCGACGACGATCTGCACGCCGGGCGACGAGCCGGGCGGTACCTCGGTGAGGCCCTGGCCCAGCGCGATCGAACAGGCCGATCCCGGCGGTGTGAGCTGCACGAAGCGGATCTCGTCGCTCACGTGGTGATCGTGATCGGCGTTGAACCCGACCTGGTCGGTGTAGAAGGCCTTGGCCCGGTCGACATCGGTTACCGGGATCGTGATCAGCTCGATCTTCCAGTCCATCGGTGCGTCCTCTCCTGTCTCGGTCGGTGGTGATCGACCGTAGTCAGCCGGCCGAGTGCGATCGGATCCGTCGGAGCGGCGGCAGGGTCGGCGGCGGTTGGCGACGGGGCGGCAGGTCGTCGAGCAGCTCCGTCGTCGCCTTGGTCACCATGCGGACCGCTCGCTCGAAGGCGTCCTCGGTGTGCACCGACCTCGACTGCACCCCGCTCACCTTGCGGACGTACTGGCGGGCCGCGGCCTCGATCTCTTCTGCGGTGGCTTCCGGCTCGAGACCCCGGAGGGTTGTGATGTTGCGGCACATGACGACAGCGTGCCACGAGCGATCCGGAATTCCTGAGTCAATCGTCGGGAAGCGGGAAGAGGGCGAAGAAGCGTTCGACGACGCGACGATCGCCTTCGACATGGAGCGCGCCCGAGCGCTCGGCCGAGACGATCGAGCGGGGCCCGAAGGCGATCTCCTCCAACGTCCCCGGGTCGGTGGCGACGCTGGCGTCCGGGTGATCGGCCGAGCCCCGGTTGATGGCGATGCTGGGGTCGTCCACGATGACGCCGAACGTGCCGGCATCGAATCGGACCTCGACGACCGCTCGGAACCCGGCCGCGGCTCCGGGGCTGAAGCCGTTCTTGAGGGCCAGCATGGCGGCATCGCACCCGACCGCGACGTCGTGGGGAAACGACGGCGAACCGGCACCCCATCGCTGCAGCCCCATCAGGATGGGTTCGAGCTCGGCGCCCCACTCGGTCAGCTCGTAGACCGTCGTCGACGCCGGAGGCGGGAGCCGCCGGCGCCGGACGACCCCGGACGACTCGAGCTCCCGTAACCGGTGGGTGAGCACGTTCGGGCTGCTCTGGGGCAGACCGGCCCGCAGGTCGGTGAATCGCTTCGGGCCGAACAAGAGGTCACGGACGATCAGCAGCGCCCACCGCTCGCCGACCAGGTCGAGGGCATGGGCCGACGAGCACCCGTCGCCGTAGGTCCGCATCGTGCTCACCGCCCCAAACGTAGAGCCAGAGTCCTAGTTCTGCAACTAGTACTTGACAAGTAGGACTGATTCATCCTAAGTTAGGACTAACGAGTGGAGCGATCCATGACCCTTGGTCTTGCGTCCATGAGCCCGGTCCAGCGCAGGTTGGTCCCCCTGGTCGCGGCGTTCTTCTTCGGCGGGGTGGCGCTGTGGGTGCCCATCGAGAAGCTCTTCCTGGCCGAGATCGGCTTCACCCCCCAGAGCATCGGCGTCATGGCCGCGGCCTATGCCGCGGTGGTACCCATGCTGGAGATCCCCTCCGGTCTTCTCGCCGACCGCTGGAGCCGGCGGGGCGTGCTCGTCATCGGCAACGTGGGGGCGTTCCTCAGCGTCCTCGTCGGCGGGCTGAGCACCAACGTGGCCTCCTACATAGCCGCCGCCGTTCTCCTTGGCGTCTACTTCGCGATGCAGTCCGGCACGTTCGACGCCATCGTGTATGACACCGTGCTCGAGGAGACCGGCTCGAGCGACCGGTTCGAGTCGATCGTCGGCCGGGTGCGGATGGCCGAGAGCGCTTCGCTCGTGCTCGGGGCCCTGGCCGGCGGCCTCCTCGCCGCGGCCACCGCGCCGCGGGTCACCTACTTCGTGACCCTGCCGTTCCTCGTTCTGTCCACCATGTGTCTCCTTGCGTTCCGCGAACCACGGCTGCACGAGGCGGGCGAGAGGCGGTCGCTGCGCGACCACGTCGGCGTGACGTTCGGGACGCTCCGCCGTGACCGTCGGCTCCTCCCGATCGCGGCCCTCGTCATCCTGACCTCGCTGCTGACCCAGGCCGTGTTCGAGTTCGGACCGCTGTGGCTGGTGGACGCCGGGTCAGGAGCGGCGGCCTTCGGGCCGGCGTGGGCCGGGTTGATGGCCTCGCTCGGCCTGGGCGGGGTGCTCGCCGGTCGGGTCCGGTTCGAAAGCCCCGTCGCCCTCGGAACGGTGGTCGCCCTGCTCGTCGGGGCCAGCCTCACGCTGTTGCTTGGGCGCCACGCGGTGCTCGTCACGGCGGCGCAGGTCCTGCTGGTCATGCTGGCGGTCGCCGTGGGCATCTATCTCACGCGGCTCCTGCACGACGCGGTGTCCTCCGACGTCAGGTCGGGCGTCGCCTCCGGCATCAGCGCCGCGACGTGGTTGACGTTCCTCCCGTTCGCGCTGGGGTTCGGCTCGGTGAGCGAGCGGTGGGGGATCCATGCCGCCGGGTTGGCTCCTGTCGGCGTCGTCGCCGCGATCGCCGGGTTGTTGGTCGTCGTGGCCGCCGCCGCTGGCCGCCGCGGCCCGGCCGTCGCGTGGGCGAATGCTGTCGACGCGATCGACGTCGATGCCGACTTCGCCCACGAGCGGGCCGCCGCCTGACCCGACGTGCGAGCGAGCGGCCGGGTTCCCCGCGATCGAGGGAGCGGCCGAAGGCTGGGCGGCCTCTCGGCCCGACATCCAGTGGAACTTCGGGAACGTCGACGACGATCGCGGCCAGCCACTCGGGTGGTGGTCGGTCGACACCTGACCGGCGCCCGAGGGCGAGCTGGAGCCGCGGGGCCCTGGTGGTCATTGCGCTCCGTGGCACACGCCCGATTGGGCGCCAGCCTCGTTCCCGTGGCTGGGCTCAGGGCTTTGAGCAGCCGGACGCCGATGGCTTACCTTCAGGTGACGATGTCGAGGCTCGTCCTCACCCGGCCACAGATCCTCGCCTTCCGGCGGCAGGTTGGGGCGCTCGACGAGCGGCTCCCACCTGGAGACGGGTCGCTCCGGCGGGCAGCGTGGGCGGGGCTTCAGGACAGCATGCCGCGGGCCGCAGTTCTGTCGATCCATGCGCGCGTCGAGGAAGCCGGACCGTCTGCCTGGGATGACCCGTCGCTGGTGCAGGTATGGGGGCCGCGGTTCAGCGCGTATGTGGTCGCGGCCGAGGATCTCGCCTTCTTCACACTGGGGAGGCTGCCCGATGATGCGGAGGGCTTGCGGCGAGCGGAAGCCACGGCTGCCCGCCTCCAGGCGTTCCTCGCCGGCAGGACGATGACCTCCCGCGAAGCCGGACGGGGGATGGGCGTGCACCCCAGTTCGCTCAGGTATGCCGTGCTCACGGGCACGGTCCTGGTCCGGTGGGAGGGGGCAGGACAGCCGACCATCCGGACCGTGCCGCGTCCGGATGTCGACCCGGTCGACGCTCGACTCGAGCTCGCCCGCCGGTATCTTCACGTCTTCGGTCCGGCCACGGCGGAATCGTTCGCCGAGTGGGCGGGCATCAGACCCCAGCGAGCGAGAGCGGTGTTCGAATCGCTGGGACCGTCGTTGACGCCGGTACGGTCGCCGATCGGGGAGGGATGGGTCCTGGCCGAGGACGAGCCGGCATTCCGGGCTGCTGCGGTACCGCCGGCACCGGCACGGCTCCTCCCCAGCGGCGATGCCTACTTCCTCCTCCAGGGAGCCGATCGCGAGATCCTGGTCCCCGACGTGGATCGTCGTAGCAAGCTGTGGACGCCCCGTGTCTGGCCCGGTGCCCTTCTCGTCGAGGGCGACGTCGTCGGGACCTGGCGGCGCGATCAGCGGAAGGTGACGATCAACGTCTGGCATCGGCTCTCCCGCGCCGCGGTCGATGCGGTCGCCGCGGAAGCGGCGTCGTTGCCGTTACCCGGTAGCGGGGAGATCGCCGTTCGCTGGGACGACTAGGGGGGCGGGTGTTTTCGTCCGCCTGCGACGTCACGTCGCAGCGCGCGCCTCTTGGTCCCACCAGTTGAGCACCCGGAGAGCGCGGAGGGTGTTCCACCGACTGGGCGCTCCGACGCCATCCTCGAGGTCGAAGTGGACGCGGCCCGGATGGATGCGGTCGAGCAGCCACCAGCCGTCGGGCTGCCGTTTGGACCGCACAGCCTCAACGGCCTCCGCCATCCGGGGATCCGGGTCTGCCGCCGAGCGGCGGAGGTAGTCGAGGGCGCGCAGCACGTCGTAGTGCCAGTAGTACGGGAACGCGAGGTCGAGATACGCCGGATCGGCGACCTCGCCCGTGCTCTTGCGACGGAACAGGCCGCGCTCGAGCAGGTACTGCTCCCCGCCGCGGCGGGCCTTGCTCACCGCGGCGGAGCCGCCGGTCGCGCGCTCGAACTCGAGCAGCCCGTCGAGCACGTTGATCGTCGTGTCGAACGAGGAGCGCACGGACCCGTTCTCGACCTCGCAGTTCCAGCCGCCGTCGGCGAGCCGCTGGCCCAGGATCCGCTCGACGATCGCGGCGACGTCGACCCCGAAATGGGCGCCGGTGGCGATCGTCCGGCCGTTGATGCACGGCTCGACCTCGCCGTCGAAGTACCGCTGACCGGCGTGCTCCCAGCGCCCGTGCTCGGCGACGAGCGCGATCGCGCGGCGGGCCGCCTCGGACGCCGGGTCGAGCCCGAGGATCTGCAGGGTCTGCAGGGTGTGCATCGTCGCTGTCCAAGGTTGCCCGGGTTCGCCGCCGGTATAGGCCGCCGGGAAGCAGGCGCCGCCCGCCCACAGCCCGTCGGCACCCTCGAGCGCCAGGACACGGGCGCCCCAGCCCTCGTGCTCCACGCGCGCTCGCTCGGCCGCGACCTCGTCGGGCGAGGCATCCGTGAGCTCGCGCAGCACCTGCCAGCGAATGGCGGGATCCCCCTCGAGCAGCCAATCGATCACGCCCATCGCCACAGGCTAGACCGGGCCGCCGAGGGCGGCGCAGGGCGCGGCCCGCACCAGCCCGGACTCTGTTCCGATGAGAACGCGCAAGGGGCTACGTCGGTACTGACATGGCTGCCACCGCACCCCAGACAAAGAACCTCGCCGACCTCTACCAGCTCGCACCGCTCGACTGGGCCGACGTGCGTCGCCCCCTCGAGGCCAACCTCACCCAGGAACCGGGCAGCGGCGGGCCCGACCACCACACGTTCTGGTTGGCCACCGCCGACGCGACGGGCGCCCACACATGACCGCCGTGGGAGCCTTCTGGCTCGACGACAAGTACTACTTCAGCGCCGGCCCGAAGTCGCGCAAGGCGCGCAACGTCGAGCGCAACCCGCGGTGCTCCCTCGGCGTCGCCGTGCACGGCTACGACGTGGCGCTCGAGGGCAACGCCCATCGCGTCACGGACGACGCGATGCTGCAGAAGCTGGCCGGCGTCTTCGCCGAGGGCGGGTGGGCGCCCACGGTCGCCGACGGCGGCTTCACCCACGAGTTCAGCGCCCCGAGCGCCGGGCCGCCCCCTTGGCACGTCTACGAGATGACCATCGAGAACGTCTACGCCGTCGCCACGAAGGAGCCCGGCGGCGCCACCCGGTGGTCGTTCTGACCGAACGGCCACCTCGGTGACCCGACACGTCGATCCCCGAGCGGCCGTGCCCCCACACCACGCTGCCGACCAGGGCACCGCCCACGACGAGCCGCGCGACTGTACCGACCGGTCCGATATGTCGCGGTCGTGGACGATGAGCGACACGCGTGACCCCGGCGGGCCGCCGCCCGGCGCTACGTGTGTGGTCGATCGTCGCCATGACGCGAGTATGCACATTCCTCCCCGCTGGAAGATCAAGCGCGTCTACGCGTCGGAGGGTCTCGGTTGCCATCCGATGGCGTGTGCCCACCGGTCGGCGGCGCGCATGGTGTCCCAGATGAACGGCTCCTTGGCCTCCGTGTAGCGGCGGCGATCGACCGCGAGATGGGGAGCGAGGTCGTGTTTCAGCGCCGCGTACCGTCGGGCGTGTTCGGGGTGCACCCGATGAAGGTCGCGGAACAACAACGCGAACTGCTCCGAGAAGGAGCCCGCCCTGCGGACATGGATGTGGGTTCGCCGAGCGCCGGGCTGCTCCCGGAAGTAGCGCTTCGTGCGCTCGGTGTTGTGCTCACGCCAAACGTAGCCGGCCCGGATCAGCGGCGTCCGGACCGGCTCGATCGGGTCCAGCTCGGAGACCGAGATCTGGATGTCGATGATTGGTTTGGGCGTCCAGTCCCGGCACTGCGGTCGATCCGATGTGATCGATGCGCAGGGCCACGGGACCTGGCCCTCGTCAAAGTGTGGCGACGAGCTTCTCGAACCGCGCCGGCCATCCTGGGTCGTACCCAGCGATGGCGGGCGGCGAATGACTGGTCACGAATCTCCATTGAAGACGACGTTGGGATGTCTTGGCGCGACATCGACAAGATCTGGCAGTACCCGTGGCACTCCGCCGGGTCTTGGGCGGCCGCACGCAGCGCGAGCTCGGTCAAGTGCTCGCGGGTGCGGCGCAAGTCGGCGATGCGGGCATCGACGTCACGCAGCCGCTCGTCGAGGAGCGCAGCGACGTGCTGGCAGGCCGGTTCGCCAGTATCAGCGATGGCCAAGACCTGACGAATGTCATGCAACCGGAACCCGGCGAGTTGCGAGCGGCGAATGAACGCCAACCGCTCGGCGTCATCAACCCGGTACTCCCGGTATCCCCCGGCCGTCCGGGCTGGCTCGGGGAGCAGACCCTCCTACTCCCAGAACCGGATCGGCTCGGTGGGGATCCCCGTCCTGTCGGCCAGCTCGCCGATCCTCATCACCGACCTCCTCCTTGACCTTCCCGTACGAGGAAGGTTTACGGTATCGCCGCCGACCCGCAGGAGGCTGCGGTGGAGATCGTGTTGCTGTACTTGGAGGAGTGCCCGCATTGGCAGGTCGCCGAGGTGCGGGTGCGAGAGGTCGCTGCCGGAGCTCACGCGACGGTTCGGAGCCAGCAGGTCTCGGGTCCCGTCGACGCCCAGCGGCTGGGGTTCAATGGCTCGCCCACCATCCTGGTCGACGGCCGTGATCCCCTTGCGCAGGGCGCGCCCAGCCCGGGCCTGTCGTGCCGCTGCATGACACGCCGGACGGACCGGCCGGAGCGCCCACGGTCGACCAGTTCCGCGCCGCGGTGGCGAGCCCCGGGTGAGCGTTCACTCGATCCGTTGACGAGATGCCGCGCTGGGTTGAGCTGCGGCGCCATGCAGCGACGACGAAGGGCGCCCACCGCGGCACTGGATCGCATCTCTCGCAAGCTGGCGTGACGCTGGCCCGTGGAGAAGGCCTCACCATCGGCCCGGTCAGCTACGTCGTCGTGAGCAGCGAACCGCGTACGTTGGAAACGGCGTTGGCGATGGGGTTCGCCGTCGATCAAATCACCCACCTCGAGCCACCGATATTGACCGGGAGCGTCGTGTTCCACGAGTGGTGGAACTGGACGAACCCATTCGCGGAGTTCCGCCGCCGCATCGAGACGAGCACGGCACTCGCCCACTACGCCCGCCGCCAGCAAGCAATCCTCGCCAGCGTGGCCAACCATGTCGACGACGACGAGACCGCGCTCGTGATCGGACACGGCGGCTGGATCGAGCCTGTGCTCGTGACCTGTCTGCCCGACGACGACGTGTGGGCGTGGGGTGGGCCGTTCCGCCATCTCGAAGGCGCTCGACTCCAGCGGAACGGCAACCAGTGGTCGCTCGTCTCGTTGCACCGGATCCGCGGTGCCCGAGAAGATCCTTGACTCTCCCCTCTACGGGAATGTCTACGGTTCGCGGGTGGCCAACAGAAAGCCCGTCCTCATCGCGGCCGACGATCCCATCGCCACCGCGGCCACTTCGGCGGTGAAGTCGGGCGATCTCGACGCGCTTGATCGCCTGCTCGACGCGCACCCCGAGCTCGCGTCGGCGAGGATCGGCGACAGCGACTGCTCACGCACGTTGCTGCATGCCGTCACCGATTGGCCGGGGCACTTTCCAAACGGTCCCGCCGTCGTGAGCCGGTTGGTGGCGGCGGGCGCGGACGTCGACGCCCGCTGGGTGGGCCAACCCGCCCCCGAAATCCCGCTTCATTGGGCGGCGAGCAGCAACGACGTCGCGGTTCTCGACGCCCTGCTGGACGCTGGCGCAGACATCGAAGCGCCCGGCGCCGTGCTGGGCGGTGGCGGCCCACTGGCCGACGCGTGCGGGTTCGGAAACTGGGCCGCCGCCCACCGCCTCGTCGAACGAGGCGCACGAACCCGGCTGAAGGACGCCGCCGCCCTCGGACTGATCGACCGCGTCGAAGCCGCCTTCGACAGCCCGGCACCACCGGCACGGGACGAGATCACAAGCGCGTTCTGGAGCGCCTGCCACGGCGGCCAACGCCAAACGGGCCACTACCTGCTCGAGCGCGGCGCCGACATCAACTGGGTCGGTTGGGACAACAAGACCCCGCTCGACGCCGCCGTCGACAACCGCAGCTTCGATCTCGTCAGGTGGTTACGAACCCGTGGCGCGAAATCCAGCACAGAGCTCTCGTGCAGCTGACCAGGCCAGGGTGGCCTCTCGACGGCAACGCCCACGGGCATCCGTACCATCAGCGAATCCCACAACTACCTCCGGTCCGGAACCGGGGATCTCCGACGACCGCGGCCGCCTCTTGCCTTCGAGGCCGACCGGGGCTGTCAAGCGGCCCACGGCTCGTCTGATGAATACGCCGGTGGCGTCGAACAAGGGTGCGGGCCGCGACCACCCGCAACAGAATCGGCGTTGCTCCGACGTCGGAGC
>JBOGGX010000063.1:0-11348 GCA_050744245.1 Acidimicrobiales bacterium | reverse complement strand
ACCCGATCCCGAACCTGACCGGTGGGCTGCTGATCGGCGTCGGAATGGTGGTGGCCCGATCGTGCGCCTCCGGCCTGTTCTACAAGCTGGGATCGGGCATGCTCGGCGCCGCCGTCGGCCTGGCCGGCCTGGCCGGGGGCGAGCTGGCGGTCCGCCACCTCGACCTACCCGGCAACCCGGTCCTCGAGCCGGGAGACGACGCCACCCTCGCCGGCGTCGCCGGCATGCCGCGGGTGGTGGTCGCGCTGCGGACCCGGACGACGCCGTCGGCGTCCTAGGTGGGGAGCGTCCGCCGAGCTCGAGCCCCGTCCCGGCGGCCTCATTCGGGTGACGATGACTCAGGGCCGGTCATGCATGGCGAGTTCATCGAGCTCGTGCCCTACCAGCGGATCGTGTTCAGCTTCGGCTGGGAACAGGCCGATGGCGTGCCGCCGATCCCACCCGGCCACCCGGGTGGAGATCACGCTTGTGCCCGACGCCGGCGACACCATCGTGACCCTGCGCCACAGCCGGCTGCCGGCCGGCACAGTTGCCGACCATCGGTCCGGGGTGGGCTCACTTCCTGCCCCGGCTCGCCCGGGTGGCCGGGAACGCCGACAACGACAGACCTGAGGCACACTGATGATGCAGATTCCCAAGCCCACCGATGCCGACCGTCAGCGGTTTGTCGCCCTCGTGCTCGACCTACTGGGGGTTGAGGTCAGGCCGATGTTCGGCAACCTCGGCGCCTTCGTCAACGGCAACATGTTCATGGGCCTGTTCGGCGTCGAGATCGGCATCAAGCTGCCCGAGCCCGACCGGGGTCGACTGCTCGCCGAACCGGGTGACGTCCCACGTGGCGGCCATCGCGCCGGCGTTGTCAACAGGGCGCCGGAGGCTCGCTCCGACAACGCAGCCCCGAGGAGCCCCACGACGCCTACCCGCGCCCCAAGGAGCGCGCGCCTGGGCAGGCCACGTGCGCCCGTCTGCCGGCGCCGGTGCTGGTCGGACGGGTGCCGAGGCGCGGCGCATTCGTCGCGAACCGCACCCCGGTTCCCGGCACCGGCTTCAACCTGCGGCAGCATGTGTAGGTGATTCCGTGTCAGTCCCACGAGCGCACGACGTCGATCTCGGCGGCCGCCGTCGCCCCGTACACCGCGATGGCGGGCCAGGGCTGCACCACCCGTCCGGCGCTTCCGATGAACTCGACGATCTTCTTGGAGAACTGGGCGATCGCCCACTCGAAGCCCTCCTGGTGGTCGGGCGGGCAGTCCTCGATCTCCATCGAGCCCGCGCCCACCCGGGCGGACCTGTCCCGCACCGTCCCGAAAGTGCTGGCGGGATGGTTGGCGACCGCGTCCACGAGGTCCTCGGGGTGCACGTCGGGCCCGATGAGTACGTGGTGAAACAGCGACCGGAAGGCGAGCCGATCGCGGCTCGACGCGTCCTTGCACACCCGCTGGTTGACGTCGTGCACCGCAGCCCAGTCGATTTCCTCCCACACGAGCACGGGTCCAGCCGAGTCCGCCGAGGCGTCGGTTGCGTCCCCCTGGCTCAGGTCGTCAATCAGGCCATCGGTGGGAAAATCGAGCCACTCGGCGGCCCGGAGCGACTCGTCGTCCTCGCCGTCCTCGCCGGGGACCACGCCTTCCAACTGTCCGCATGCCTCGGTGATGTGCCCTTCCATCTCCGCCAGCTCACTGGCGTGGAGCAGTAGGCGATCGTCGACGCCGTCGGGAAGGGGCAGTCCATGGAGCGCCTCGATGCCGGTGCTGACCTCCCGTGCGTTGGCCCAGACGGCCATTCGCGGTCGAGAGCATCGGTGAAAGCGGGCCCGATCCGCTCCATCAGCCGGGCCGGGTGCATGTCGGCCAGGCCGTCGAGCGCCCAGCACGCGGTACGGGCGAAGCTCGAGCGGGCCACGGACGAGTCGACATCGATGTGGAGGTTGCTCAGATCGACTAGGAGCTGGTTGGCGCTCCACCTCTCGCTCGTGCCCTCGGCCGGCTCCATCGCGGCCGCCTCGCCGAGCTGGGCGGCGGCATCTCGTATCCGCTCGACCTGGTTGTCGAGGCGGTCGCCGTACTCGGCGAAGGTCCCGCCGAGTGCCTCGAGGGCGGTCGTCTCGGCCTGCACTGCGTCGATGGCCGCCTGGATGTACCCGCCGGCGAGGAGATCCCGGACCCCATGGGCCAGGGCCTCCCTGAACTCGGCGAGCTCCTCGTCCTCAGCGGTCATGGACTCGGACATTGGCCCCCCTTCCGTGCGGCCGGGCCACGGCGCCCGCCGCATCTACGCGAGCTTGATCTCCTTGTCGGAGAACTGGCGGATGGCGGCCTTGAAGGCGCGCTGGTCGCTCGCCCCCCGTCACCGTGATCCTTCCCCGGCCGATCAAGCTGTCCCGCCCCCGAGAGCCGACGTAGATCTGCCCGGCCGTCGCCCCGGCGTTCACCATGGCGTCGACGTAGGCCGCCGTCGGGGCGTGCTCGCCGAGCAGCATCACCTGGCTCTCCCTCACCGAACACCGGGTCCTACTTCCGTCGTGTCGCGGCATCGGTACTCCTCATAGTCGATGCCTCCACACTTCGGGGGGAAGCCCAGATCGTCGGTTCCCGACTCCGAGACGGGTCGGGTCATCGAGGAGCATTGTCATGTCCGAGACCACCCAGCTTGTCGTCGTCGAAGACCGGCCGCTCGCCGGCGAGCGGCTTGCCGTGGCCGGGTTCCTGGCCGGCTACACGACCAGCACCCGTCGCAGCTACGCCACCGACCTGCGCCTGTTCGCCGGCGGGCGCCGGGAGGCGTCGCTGGCCCTGTTCACGGTCCGCCGCGCCCACCTGGAGTTGTTCGCCGCGAACTCATCGATCTCTCACGCCCAGACGGAGACTAGCGGCCCGATTTCCTTCGTGGGCCGGAGCCGTAATCACCGAATGGGTCGTCCCGCTGGCGCACGGCCTCACGGAAGCCGAGTTCCTGCGCTCTCGAGACGAAGTCAAGTCCCTCCTGCGTGTGGCGCGCGATCCCATCGAAGAGAGAGCCGAGAGTGCGGCTGGACCCTAGGCCCATGTTCTCCGCCGTTTGGTTGCACAGAAGCTTGAGCATCATCAACTGGGTGGTCGGCACGCGGGCCACTCGGCGAGCGAGGGCCATCGCGTGCTCCTGGAGGCGCTCGTCTGGCACCGTCTCGAGGATCAGGCCGGCCGCGGCCGCGTCCTGCGCTGGGATCTCGTCACCAGTAAAGAGGTACCGCTTGGCCCGCTCCAGTCCCATCCGATACACCCACATCGCGGTGGTCGGCGTGCCCCATGCGCGCGATGGCGGGTACCCGAACGACGCCGACTCACCGGCGACGACCAGGTCGGCGCACAGCACGAGGTCGGTACCTCCGCCGATGCACCATCCCTGCACGGCGGCGATGGTCGGCTTGGCCGCGTACCAGAGCTTGAAGTACGTGTCGACGAAACGTCCGAGGACACGCAGATCAGTGGCGGAGTCCCACACCCGATCCGCAGCCGCTTCTTCTGCTTGGGCTGCCGTGGCCCAGTCGAGGCCGTAGCCGGCGCAGAACGCTGGGCCCTCAGCTCGGAGCAGGATCACGCGAACGTCGCTATCGGCGTCCGCCTCGTCGATGGCGGCGGCGAGCTCATCGCGCAGGGCCGGTGTGATGCTGTTGTACTCATCGGGGCGGGACAAGACGATGGATCGGACGCCAGCATCAGTTTCGGTTCGGAGCGTGTCGGGCACTTGGTCCACACCGTACGCTTGCGGCCGCGGGTTTGGGGCTCCCGAGCAGGTCGGCCACCTCGCCGGACTCCAGCACCCGGATCTGTTGTGGCGGGTGACCGGAGGCTGCGGCAGGTACGGCCGTCCAGCCCGCAGAGTCACTCGATAACGCTCCCGTGGTAGCCCCGTTCTTGAGCGGCTCGGGCCGCTCGACTTCGGCCCATCCCGGAGCGCTTGATACTGGTCCGGCGCTTGGCCGGCTCGGCGGAGGGCGTGATTCTCGGTTCCCACCCCGCATATGGGGTCGGGTCACTGAGGAGCCGCACGTTGCGGATCGTGCGCAAGGGTGGCAAGCAGGCGGTGGTGCCCCTGGCACCCCGTACCTCACGAGCCCCGGACCTGTATCTCGGGGAGCGGGTCAGCGGCCGGCTGTTCTTGGGCGCCCACGGTGGACGCATGGACCGCTGCGCCGCCGATCGGACGGTCAAGCGGCTCGCTCGGCGGGCCGGGATCACCAATCGGCTATCGCCTCACAGCCTGCGGCACTCGTTCATCACCGCAGCCCTCGACGCCGGGGTCGCGCGGCGCGACTTGCAGGAGGCGGCCAGCCACGCCGACCCCCGCACCACCATGCGCGATGACCGGGCCCGCCAATCCTTGGACCGGCACGCGACCTACGTCGTGGCGGCCTTCGTCGCCGGTGTCGCCCGCTGATCGGAGCGTTACCAATCACGCGGACAACTCGATCGCGCCGGAAGTCGAGAGCTGGGGCCGATGGTGACGTCGGCGATTCTCGGTCCCGGGTAGCCGGCCAGATCGGCCACCGTCAGCGTGGGCTCCTGCTCGTGCATGCGGTCGAGCTTCGCGTTCAGCACTGGGAAGGCATTGGGCCCATCCGGTGAGACGGCGCCATGGGATTCGAACACCCGGGAGTCGGCGCCGCCGGGGTGCAGGAGCACCAACGGCTCACCCTGCCCGTCCTCCTCATAGAAGGTGTGCACATCGCCCAACTGGACGTACTTGACCACCGTCGACTCCTCACGTGACCGCCCCGGGGAAGTGTCCATACTGACCGTCGCCGAGTCGGGAACTCATCGCGTGAAGATCGGGAGGCGGAATCGCTGCGGGAATCGACGACCGCCCTCGGCCGGGCGACCACCATCCCGGCCCGCCGGGCATCGCCGTCCAACGCCGAGTCAGAGACGCAGGCGCTCGGGACGGCGTTCGGCGTTGTCGTCGGAGCCGACGTCGGATCACCGCAACGGGATCTGCCGGTCCGGGCACGCCCGGCGAGCAACGGACTGTTCGCCGCCACTATCGGCGCTTCCCTCGCGCTCGATCAGACCGGCCGAACGGCCGCGCCGGGCGACGCCTCGCTTCGACTCCCGCTCAGCGCCCTCTACTCGAGCAACCCGCTCCAACGCGGCCTTGCGACATCCGCGTCCTGACCCAGCGCTTCGCGATCAAGTTCGACACCTTCACCACGGCGGGCGCGGTGCTGGCCGGTCAGGATGTCGATCTCACGTTCCTCTGACGGGTGATCGTGACCTGGGCCGAGACCCTCGTTCTCGCGCTCGACCACCGCCACGGTGGTGCAGCGCGAGAACCTCGAATGGCAATCAGCGATCGGCGTCCGTGGCGGCGCTGATGACGCCGAGGCCGACGATCAGCAGCGGCATCCCGATGAACGCGAGGACGCCGAAGGCGACGACGAGCCCGAAGCCGGCGAAGGCGACGGCCACGCCCAGGAGCAGCAGCAACGTGCGGGCGACTATGGCGGTCACGCGTCCAGCGAGGCGGCCAGATCGGCCAGCTTGGCCGGGTCGGTGACGACGTGGATGTGGTCGACGACGCCGCCGTGCACGGTGAGGGTGACCACGGCGTAGACGCCGCGGGGGCGCAGGGCGACCACCCTGGCGTCGTCGCCCGCCGGTAGCGACAGGAGCGTGGTCGAGGTCTCGGGTCCGAGGAACCGGATCGCCCCGTGGGCGACCGCCTCGGCGCCGACGACCGGCGTGAGCAGCCCGATCTTGCCGCCGAGGTCGGCCTGGCCGGCCACCTCGGGATCGAGCACGGCCATGAGACTCTGCACGTCGCCGGTGGAGCAGGCGGCGATGAACCGCTCGGTCACGCGGCGCTGCTCGGCCGACTCGACGGTGAACCGGGCCGGGCCGATGTCGGTGTCGATGCGGCGCCTGGCCCGCGCCGCCAACTGGCGGCAGGCCGCGGGCGACCGGCCAACGATCTGGCCGACCTCGTCGAAGGAGAACTTGAACACATGGTGGAGGACGAACGCGGTGCGCTCGGCTGGAGTAAGCCGAGCCAGAACCACGTGCAGGGCCATGTGCACCTCGTCGTCGAGCGTGATCCGATCCGCCGGGTCTGCCCCCGTCACCTGGTCGGTGCGGGCGACGCCCGGATGCTCGGGCACGGCGCCGGTCAGGCTCTGGCGGCGCCAGCGGCTGGACCGGAGCTGATCGAGGCACAGCCGGCTTACTACCACGACGAGCCACCCCCGCACATCGTCGATCTCGTCGAGATCGACGTCGAGCAGGCGGGTGAAGGCCTCCTGCACGACGTCCTCGGCTCCGCTGATGCTGCCGAGCATGCGAAAGGCGATGTCGAGCACAGAACGACGATGGTCGAGCCAGGCCCGGCCGAGCCCTCGGTCGAGATCCGGCTGCTCGTCTGGGTTGAAGGGCGGACGCATGGGTGCTCCAGTGGTCACGGTCACTCTGCCTCCCGATGGCGGGTGCAGGAAAGGACGAGCCAGCCGGCCGAGATGTGACATCCGCGTCCGGTTGTCACATTCCCGTGCGGTTGGGCGTCGTTCATGGGGCACACCTCAGGAGACGCACGAGATCGGAGTCAGAGATGAAGCTCACCGTCGTCGTCCGCAACCCGAACAAGCTGTCGACGGGCGAGGTCAGGGTCGTCATCGCCGACCTGGCGGTCGCGAGCGTGGAGACGCTCGAGGGCGCGGTCGACCGAGCCGACGCGGTGCTCTCCGGCCTCGGTCCCCGCTCGGCCGCCGACGCCGGCGTCGCCGCCCACGGCACCAAGGTGATCGTCGAGGCGATGCAAACCACCGGCACCCGACGCCTCGTCGTGGTCAGCGCCGCGCCGATCTCGACCGTTCCGTCCCCAGGACATCCGAAACCGCCGAAACACGACCCGGGCGACGGGTTCGTCATGCGCCACGTGGCCGTTCCGCTGACGAAGTTCGCGCCGCAAGCACTACGCCGATCTGGCGCTGATGGAGGACGTCGTTCGGGAGAGCGGGCTGGATTGGACCCTCGTCCGCCCGCCCCGGTTGACCGACAGGCCCATGACCGGCATGTACCGGACGGCGTACGGTCAGAACCGGCGGCGCGGCTTCCTCATCGGCCGCGCCGACGTGGCCCACTTCATGCTGCATTCGCTGGAGGCGCCGGCCACGATCAAGCAGACCATCGGCATCGCCAACTGATCCCTTAGGACGGCGTCCAGTTCGGGTCACGTCCGATGAGCCCGAGGAGCCGGTCCTGTAGCGGGGCGTCCTGCGGCACCTTGACCTCGGGCCTGTACACCTCGACGCCTGGCCCGAACGCCCCAGGCGTCCGGTACTTCTCCATCACCTCGGGAGGGACGGCGGCGGAGATCGACCACGGCCGTTCGACGTCGTCCGGCTCGATCGTGTCGTCCTGCCCGGTGGCCCGAGGAGGTCCCACCCGTGCAGGGGCATGTCGTCGCTGACGACCTCGTCGATCTGCTGCTCGACCCTCATGGGACCGTTCGGGGTCTCGCACCCCGCGCCGGCCAGCTCCGGGTCGACGAGCACGGCCTCGACGTCGGCCCGGGCCGCCTTGAACGCAGCCAGCGGGTCGTCGTGCACCGACGGCGCGAGGGCTGAGCCCTCTGCCCAGGGGACGAAGCATGATGCCGTGCATGGCGACGATGTGGTCGACCACATGTCGGGCCGTCCATTCCTCGCACGGCGACGGGTTGGACCACTGGTCGGGCGCCACCGCGGCGATCTTGCGTTCGAAGGCGTCGGCGCGCCTGCGGTGACGACCGGCGATCGCGTTCATGCCGAGCCTCCTTGGCGAAGGAGCCTGTCGAGCGCGGCGTAGCTCTGCTCGAGGCCCTGCTCCATGCCCGACATGCCGTTGCGATCTTCGTTGGTTTGGAACAGCCACGTGGCGATGACCTTGGTGCGACCGTCGCCCAGGTCCTCGAATTCCGTGGTCTCGACCGAGACGTGGCCCGGCAGGCCGCCCCATTTGAAGGTCTGCACCAGGCTCTCGCTCGGGGTCACTTCCCGGTTGCGGCCCTCGAACTCGTGAACGCCGTCCGGCGCGTGCTCGACGTAGCGCCATCGGCCGCCGCGCTCGACCTCCATATGCTCGACCACGAGCCGGTTGCCGCGCCCCCACCACTGCGCCACCTGGGCCGGGTCGCTGAACGCCCGCCAGACGCGCTCGACCGGCGCGTCGAAGACGCGCTCGACGCGGATCTCGCGATCGGTGGAGGTGGTGACGTCGGAACCGGCCCGCTCGTTCACGGGGGTGCTCATGGCTGGCTTCCTTTCGTGCGCTCGAGGTACTCGCCGAGCCGGTCGAAGCGGGCTTCGAGGAGTTGCTGGTGTCGGGTGATCCACGCGGGCTCCTCCTCCAACCGGCGAGGGCCCAGCCGGCAGTGCCGCACCCTTCCCACCTTCGCGGTGGTGACCAGACCCGCCCCCTCGAGGACCACCACATGCTTCTTGATGCCCGTGAGCCTTGTCGAGCAGATGGGCTCGGACGGCGTCGACCCGATGGTTGCCTTCGAGGCGGGCCGGGCCCGGCCGGGTTCGCCCCAACGCGTCGGGTCGATCACGACGGCACGGGCCGCGGCGTCGGCCTCGGCCCGAAACGGGACTGGGAGGGCCCGCACGAGCTTGCGGAGGGCCGACCTCGCCTCCGTGGCGATCGATGCCGCCGGGCCGACCAGCACGAACAATGCCTGGGCCTCGGCGGCGGTCAGCCCGCCGAGGTCGGTTCGGTCGCCGCCGACCAACGACCACCCGCCGCCCCGCCCCGGCTGCGGCCACCGATCCGCCCGCACGCACCACAGTGTGGACCAACAAGGTGTTCAGGTGGTGAGCACGTTGCCGCGGGCGGGTCGTTCAGGTCACGTCCAGTGTCGGGGAAAGGCCGAAGTGGGGGAAGACGCTGGTGTCCATGAACCTGGTGATGGTGGAGAGCCGGTCGGCGTCGAGGGTGAGCACGATCAGCCCGGCGGGCTGGCTGGTCGGAGGGTTGGGGTCTTCGAGGTAGCAGCCGAAGGCGGGCTGCGTGTTGGCGCGGGTGGCGACGAGTTGGTAGCGGCGGACGCCGCGCCAAGCGGCGCTGGCGGCGAGGAAGTCGCCGATCGCGGCGCGGCCCTGGTAGCTGTGGGGGCACGGGGGCATGGCGAGCCGGGCGTCGTCGGTCAGCAGCGCGACCACGTGCTCGATGTCGTCGTTGGCGAACGCCTCGGCGAACCGGCCGGCTACGGCGCGCTCGACCGTCGAGCGTGGTGGTGGAGCACGGTCGCGGTCGCGGGGTGGGTGGCGGTCGTCAAGGTTTGCTCGGGCGCGCTGTAGGGCGCCCTTGACCGACGCCTCGCTGTCGTGGAGCATGGCGGCGACGTCTCGAGCGCGGAAGCCGAGCACGTCCCGGAGGACGAGCACGGCCCGCTGGCGGGGCGGGAGGTGCTGGAGTCCGGCGATGAACGCCAGTTCGATCGTCTCCCTGGTGTCATGACGGGCTTCGGGCCCGGGTGCGGTGTCCGCCAGCTCACCGAGCAGCGCGTCGGGGTAGGGATCGAGCGGGAGCGGCTCGGCCCAGTGGGTGGGTTCGGGCGGCTCAAACTGGGGGTCGGCAAGCGCGGGGCGGGGCCGGCGACGGCGGTCGCGACGGGCGTTGAGGCAGCGGTTGGTTGCGATCCGGTAAAGCCACGCGCGGAGCGAGGCCCGTTCCTCGAAGCGTTCGAGTCCTCGCCAGGCGGCCAACAGTGTTTCTTGGACCATGTCCTCGGCGTCGTGGATCGAGCCGAGCATCCGGTAGCAGTGGACCTGCAGCTCCGGCCGGTGGGGTTCGGTGAGCTGGCGGAACGCCCTCTCGTCGCCCGCCCGGGCGCGGTGCAATGTCGCTTCGGTCACTGCCACATCCTCGCGTTCGCTCGGCGGTCGCACCCCACTGGCCCGGATGGCACCGGTCGCGTCGGATCTGACCAACCGTTCCGTTTTCGCGTGGTTTGGTGTCTCAACCACCGACACCACCGCGACCGTCCATCGAAGCCAACAAGGGAGAGGAACCGCCGTGACCGAGAACCCGAGCCCGGCCCTGCAAACGGCCCTGGCCTACCACCGGGCCTGGACCAGCAAGGACGTCGATCGAGCCATGACCTGCATCGCCGAGGACATTGTGTGCGACGCCCCCGCCGGTCGCATCGAGGGCGCAGCCGCGTACCGCGCTTCATGGCCCCCTTCGTGGAGATCCTCACTGGTACGCATCTGTTCGCCGCCTTTGGTGACGACGAGACCGCGGTGGTCATGTACGACACCGAAACCGTCCCGGTCAAGAGCGCACCCGGCGCCGAGTGCGTCACCGTCAAGGACGGCAAGATCACCCACAGCACCTTCGTGTTCGACCGCGCACCCTTCGAGGCCGCACGGAGAGCGGCCGCCCTCTGAAACTGGCTCGACATCACGTGGAACACCATGGAGGAGCCGGTCCGAACCGACGAGTGGGCCACGTCGTCGGTGCCGGGTTGGAGGAGTCGCGCTGGGTCGACGATGCGACCATCGAGATCCGCATGCGCAAGGGGGCCCGTTTCCAGGATGGCGAGGAGTGCGCGGCGGAGAGCTTCGTGCGGGCCTTCGATGAGGTTCAACGGTGGGGGACGCCCATCCTCCGGGCATCTGCCTGAACTTCGCCGAGTCTGAGGTCGACGTGCTCGACTCGCACACGCTGCAGCTGCGGTTCCCCGAGCCGGACGGGCCCGTGTTGGGTACTCGCGGGGCGACCCGACGGCCAGCGCCCATACCCGCGCGACCCGGGCACGGCCGGATCGCCGTCGCGCGAGACCGGCTTCGACCGTCCGCTCAGGCTGGCGGCCACCTTCGACCTTGAAGGTCCGGTCCGGTACCTGGCCGAGCAGTTTCGCCGATCGCTCGACCTGGAAATGGACGTCACCGTCATCCCCCAGGACCAGGTGCTCGCCGCCCAGCACCTCCTGGTCGAACACACGTTGCCTCTTCCGTTCGACGTGGTCCTCTTCGCCTGGCTCGACCTCACATCCGACGTCCCGCCGGCCCTCCTGCACCGCGATTCCTACGCCGTCCAGGCCCACCGACCGGCTCGACGCGCGATCACCTCGCATCGTCCAAAGTGGACGCCGCATAACCAACCTGTCGGTCAAAGCGGGCCAACCCCAGCTCAGGTCGGAACTATCACGAAGTCGGAACAATCGGCGTTGCTCCGACGTCGGAACAACGCCGATTCGGTGCACTCGCGATCGCGAACACCGCAAGCGGCACACACGTCGAGATCGCGATTGAGTCGGCATACCGGGCCCACGGCGAACTCGAAGCGAGGGACCGCATGGTGGACGCCCGGGCCATCGCTTACATGATCCCATGT
>JBOGGX010000062.1:0-1984 GCA_050744245.1 Acidimicrobiales bacterium | reverse complement strand
GGCTGGCCCTGGCCGCCGGTGGCTGGCAGCTCGTCGCCTACCTGCAGGCGCCGAGGGACGACCACCCGACGCTCAGCTCGTTGGTCAACGCGCTCCTCGACACCCAGCCGGCCCGAGCCGTCGCCTTCCTCCTGTGGCTGGCCGGCACGGTTGCCCTCGGGCGGCGATGACCCGCCTCGTGACGCTGGCCGGCTACGCCGTGATCGTCGCCTGCGCCGTCGGCCTCGAGCTCGCGGCCCGCCGGCGCGGCGGTGCCACGTTCGGCGACGCGTTGACCTGGTTGGTGCGCCAGTGGCCGGTCCGGTTGCTGCTCGTGCTCGGCTGGCTCTGGCTCGGCTGGCACGTCTTCGTCCGGGTGGATTGGGGATAGAGGTACGGTCGCCTCGTGCCGTTCGATCCGCCCGAGTGGCTCAACATCGCCGAATTCTTCCTGGGCGACCGGCTGGCCGAAGGGCTGGGCGAGCGTGAGGCCATCCGCACCGACGCCGGCTCGGTGACCTACGCCGAGGTGGCCGCCGCGGCCGCTCGGTACGGCCGGGTGCTGACCGGGCTCGGCGTGCGCCGAGAGGAACGGGTGCTGCTCGCCCTCCCCGACACGCCGGACTTCCCGGCCGCGCTGTTCGGCACGCTGGCCATCGGCTCGGTCGGGGTCATGGTCAATCCGGAGCAGGCGCCGGACGACCTGGCCGCGGTCATCGACTACACGGGTGCCGCGCAGATCGTGGTCGGCGCCGAGTACCTCGAGGCCTTCGACGTCGCGGTCGCGCGCTCGGAGCGCCAGCCGGCGGTGCTGGTCGTCGGGGGTGACGCGGCCAGGCATCCCGTGTTCGAGAAGGAGTCGGCCGGGGTGTCCGACGAGTGGGCCACGGTGGCGACCCACCGCGACGACCCCGCCATCTGGTTGTTCTCGGGGGGCACGACCGGCCGGCCCAAGGCCGTGATCCAGACCCACAGGAGCTACGCCAACACGACGGTCCGCTACGGCCACGACGCCGTCGGCTACCGGCCGGACGACGTGACCATCTCGGTCCCCAAGCTCTACTTCGGCTACGCCACGGGCTCCAACCTGTTCTTCCCGTTCTCGGTCGGGGCCACCTCGGTGCTGTTCCCCGAGCGGCCGGCGCCCGAGGTGCTGTTCGAGCAGATCGCCCGGCACCGGGCGACGATCCTGGTGAACGTGCCGTCGATGGTGAACGCCATGGTGAGCCATCCGGCGGCGGCCGACGCCGACCTCTCGAGCGTGCGCTTCGCCACGTCGGCGGGCGAGGCCCTGCCCGAGAGCCTCTACCGCCGGTGGGTCGACACGTTCGGGGTCGAGCTGCTCGACGGCCTGGGCACGGCCGAGATGTGGCACATCTTCGTCACCAACCTTCCCGGCCAGGTCCGGCCCGGGACGCTCGGGCGAGTGGTGCCCGGGTTCGAGATCAGGGTGTGCGACCCGGACGGCACCCCGCTGCCCGACGGCGAGGTGGGCCGGCTGTGGGTCAGGGGCGGGTCGCGGGCGGTCGGGTATTGGCGCAGCATGGAGAAGTCGGCCGAGGCCTTCAGGGGCGAGTGGTACGCCAGCGGCGACCTGGTCAGCCGCGACCCCGACGGTTACCTCACCCACCGCGGCCGGGCCGACGACGCCATCAAGGTCAAGGGCAAGTGGCTGCGGCCCCAGGAGGTCGAGGACTGCCTGCTGACCCATCCGGCCGTCACCGCCTGCGCCGTGATCGCGGCCGAGGACGAGGCCGGGCTGCTCAAGCCGTACGCCTTCGTCGTGACCACCGACGACGCCCCGGCCGACGTCGCGGCCGTGCTCCGGGCCTGGACCCTCGACCGGCTGGCCGCCTACAAGCACCCCCGCCGCGTCATCGTCCTCGACTCGCTCCCCCAGACCCACCTCGGCAAGGTCGACCGCGGCCACCTCCGCCGCATCATCCCGCCCGCCTGACCCACCCGCCCGGTCGACCGAATGTGGGGTGGTTAGCGCGCCTATAGG
>JBOGGX010000061.1:0-23370 GCA_050744245.1 Acidimicrobiales bacterium | reverse complement strand
CGGCCTGGCGGCCGGCATCGCCGCCGTGGTCGGCCACGTCGCCCCGGTCACCCGAGGGTTCCGCGGCGGCAAGGGCGTCGCCACCGTGGCCGGGATGACGATCGTGCTCTACCCGCTGTTGGCGCCGATCATCGGGCTGGCCTGGGTGCTGGTGGCCCGGCTGACGGGGAAGGCCGCCCTGGCCTCCCTGGTGGCGGTCGTCGGACTGGTGGCGGTCGTGGGCGTCGCCGGTCGCCCGGGCTGGGAGGTGGCGGCGGTCGGCGGTCTCGCCGTCGTGGTCGTCGCCCGGCACTGGGGCAATCTCGTGCGCATGGTGCGTGGCACCGAGCACTCGCTCGGCCAGGGGGCGAGACCGGCATGAGGCGGCGTCAGGTCGCGCTGCTCGTCACCCTCCTCGTGGTCCTGCCCGCGGCCGTGCTCATCGTGCTCCATGTGAGCTGGAGCGACGGCGGCAACGGTCTCGTCTACGTCGGCGTCGGGGTCGCGGTGGCCGTGGCCTACGCCCTGCTCGCCTACGGAGTCTTCCGGGCGGTGCTCAGGAACGAGGTCAGCCTGCCGCTGCACGCCATCTCCGATCGGGCCCAGGCCGCGTCGCGCGGCGAGCTCAAGGCGGTGCCGCCGCTCGAGAAGACCGGCGCCCGCGACATCGACCGCGTCATCGACTCGCTGAACGAGCTCTTCACCAGGCTCGCCGACTACGTCGGCGACCTCGAGGCCAGCCGGGGCCAGTTCCGTGAGTCGGTCGATCGCCTGGGCACCGTCCTCGCGTCGACCCACGACCGGGGCACCATCCTCGACGCCGCGGTGCAGGCCGTGGTCAGCATCGCCCGGGCCGACAAGGGCGTGTTCTGGGAGGTGCGGGGCAAGGCCGTGATCGCCCGGCTGGTGTCGGGAGCCGACCGTCATCTCGGCCTGACCCTGCAGCGCCGGTCGGGTCTCGCCGGCTGGGTCGCCCACCACGACCTGGCCCGGCTGGCCGACGGGGCCCAGGAGCTCAACCCGGCCGAGCCGGCCGCGTCGACGGCCATGGCGATCCCGGTCCACAGCCGGGGCCAGGTCTACGGGGTCCTCGCCCTCTACGGTCGCCAGGGGGGCGCCGCGTTCACCGAGGACGATCTGGTCACCGTGCGGCTCCTGGTGAGCCAGGCCGAGGCGGCCATCGAGAACACCTTCCTGCACGAGGAGGCCAGCCGGCTGTCGATCACCGACGCCCTGACCGGTGTCTGGAACCGCCGCCACTTCGACCTCAGGCTGGAGGAGGAGCTCGAGCGCTCGGCCCGGTTCCTCGAACCGTTCGGCGTGCTGCTGCTCGACGTCGACAGCTTCAAGCCGATCAACGACGTCTACGGCCATCCGGCCGGCGACTTCGTGCTGGTCGAGCTGGCCCGCCGCCTCCAGGACGTCACCCGCTCGGTCGACGTCGTGGCCCGATTCGGCGGCGAGGAGTTTGCCCTCGTCCTGCCCCGCACCCCGCTCGAGGACTCGAGGCTGGTCGGCGAGAAGATCAGGACGGCGGTGGCCCGCCAGCCGTTCGACGCCCTGGGTCAGGAGGTCCCGGTGACCGTCTCGGTCGGGGTGGCCGCCTATCCCGACAGCGGGGTCGATCCGCGGACGCTGCTCGCCGCGGCCGACGAGGCGTTGTACGAAGCCAAGGCGACGGGCAAGAACCGGGTGGTGCGGGCCGGGCCGTCGGTCGTCCCCCACGAGTGACGGAGGCGGAGGCGGGATCATGGCCGAGCCGAACCGGGTGACCAAGGCGGTCATCCCGGCCGCCGGGCTCGGCACGCGCTTCCTGCCCTTGACCAAGGCCCAGCCCAAGGAGATGGTGCCGGTGGTCGACCGCCCGGCCATCCAGTACGTGGTCGAGGAGGCGGTGCGGGCCGGCATCGACGACATCCTCATCATCACCGGTCGCACCAAGCGGAGCGTCGAGGACCATTTCGACCGCCACGTCGAGCTCGAGCTCGAGCTCGAGAAGCGGGGCAAGCACGCCGACCTCGACCTGGTGCGGTCGCTGGCCGATCTGGCCGACATCCATTATGTGCGCCAGGCCGAACCGCTCGGACTGGGCCACGCCGTCGGCGTCGCCCGCAAGCACGTCGGCGACCACCCGTTCGCGGTGATGCTGCCCGACGACGTGATGGTCGACGACTCGGCCCTGCTGTCGGGCATGATCGCCGCGTTCGACGAGCGCCAGCGCTCGGTGCTGGCGCTCATGGAGGTCGAGGGTGACGCCATCTCGCACTACGGCTCGGCCGCGGTCGACGCCTCGGCCGGGGCCGGGGTCGGCGTCGTGCGGGTGCTGGGCGTCGTCGAGAAGCCTCGACCGGAGGACGCGCCGTCGAACCTGGCCGTCATCGGGCGCTACGTGTTCACCCCGGAGATCTTCGATGCCATCGAACGGGTGAAGCCGGGGGTCGGGAGCGAGATCCAGCTGACCGACGCCGTCGCCCTGCTGCTGGAGACCCAGGAGGTGTACGGGTTCCGGTTCAGCGACGGGCGCTACGACACGGGCAACAAGCTCGACTGGTTGGTGGCGACGGTTGAACTGGCCGCCGCCCGTGACGATCTCGGCCCGGACTTCCTGGCCTTCCTGCGAGACTTCGTCGCCCGACTCGACCCGTGAAAATCCACCTCTGTGTCGGATTGGGTGGCGGACTTGGAGCAGAAGTCGCCAGAGAACCGACGATGATCCCCCTCCCCGACCGATGATCCCCCTCCGCGACCGATGATCCCCCTCGCCGAGGCCCGGGCCCATGTGCTGGACCGGGTCGCGCCGCTTCCGCCGCAGCGGTGGCCGCTGCCTGACGTCGTCGGCTGCGTCGTGGCCGAGGACGTGCGGTCGGAGGAAGCCATACCGCCGTTCGCCAACACCGCGGTCGACGGGTTCGCGGTGCGCGCCGCCGACACCATCGGCGCCGACGGTCAACGGCCGGCGGCGCTCGCGGTGGTCGGCACGGTCGCCGCCGGCGATGCGGCCGAGCGTCCGGTCGGTCCTGGGGAGGCGGTCCGCATCATGACCGGAGGCCCCATCCCGCCGGGTGCCGATGCCGTCGTCATGGTCGAGGACACCGAGATGGATGGCGAGCGGGTGCTCGTCCGCGTCGAGGTCGCCCCAGCCCAGTCCGTGCGGCCGGCGGGCGACGACCTGCGCCCAGGGGACCTGGTCGTAGCCAAGGGCACGGTGCTCAGCGTCGGTCACCTCGGACTGCTCTACTCGTTGGGTCGAACCGACGTCGCCGTCCACCCCCGTCCGAGGGTCGGCGTGTTGTCGACGGGCAGCGAGCTGGTCGTCGGGTCGACGCCGCTTGGTCCAGGTCAGATCCGAGACTCCAACCGGCCGACCCTGTTGGCGCTGGTGGCCGAGGCCGGCGCGGTCCCGGTCGACCTGGGGCTCGTCGTCGACGACGAACGCCTCATCGCCGCCGCCCTCGGGCGCTGGGTGCGCGACTGCGACGCCATCTGCACCAGCGGTGGCGTGAGCATGGGCGAGTTCGACTACGTGAAGGCGGTCCTCGACCGGATCGGTGACATGCGATGGATGCAGGTGGCGATCAAGCCGGCGAAGCCGTTCGCCTTCGGCGTCGTCGCCGCCGGCGACCGGTCGGTTCCCGTCTTCGGTCTGCCTGGCAACCCGGTGTCGTCGATGGTCTCGTTCGAGGTGCTGGCCCGCCCGGCCCTCCGGCGCATGCTGGGCCACGCGGATGACGACCTCGATCGCCTGACCGTGCGGGCGACGATCGACGAGCCGCTCCGTCGCCACGTGGATGGCAAGACCCACTTCGCCCGGGTCGTCGTGACCTACGGCGACGACGCCCGCTTCCACATACGGTCGGCCGGCGGCCAGGGCTCGCACCAGCTCACCGGCATCGCCGGCGCCGGTGGCCTGGCCGTGCTCGACCCGGACGCCCGCTCCGAGGCCGGCGACGAGGTTCCCGTCATCCTGATCGGCGAGGTCGCAAGGGGCGGGTGGGGCACAAGCGGCGGCGACCACGTAACCTGACCGCGATGGCGGCGACGGCGAAACCCCTGATCGACGGCTTCGGCCGGGTCCACCGCGACCTTCGGATCTCGATCACCGACCGCTGCAACTTCCGCTGCACCTACTGCATGCCCGAGGAGGGTCTGGCCTGGCTTCCTCGCGAGGAGCTCCTCAGCTACGAGGAGATCGAACGGCTGGTTAGGCTGCTCGTCGAGCGTTACCGGTTCGAGTCGGTCCGGCTCACCGGCGGAGAACCGACGGTCAGGGCCCACCTGTCGGAGCTGGTCGGTCGGCTGGCCCGGCTCGGCGTCGACATCGCTCTCACCACCAACGGCGCCACCCTCCGCCTCATCGCCGGCGACCTGGCGGCCGCCGGGCTGCGCCGCATCAACGTCTCGCTCGACACGCTGCGCCACGACCGCTTCATCGAGATCAGCCGGCGCGACGCCCTCGAGCAGGTGGTCGACGGCATCGACGCCGCGGTCGAGGCCGGGCTGCACCCGGTCAAGGTCAACACCGTCCTCATGCGGGGCGTCAACGACGACGAGCTGCTCGACTTCGCCCGCTTCGGGCGCGAGCACGGCGTGGTCGTGCGCTTCATAGAGTTCATGCCGCTCGACGCCCAGGACGAGTGGTCGTCCGACCGGGTGGTGCCCGCGGACGAGATCATGGCCGCCATCGCCGCCGAGTTCCCCATCGAGCCGGTGGCTCGCGGCAGCGAGCCGGCCGAGGTGTTCCGTTACCTCGACGGGCGCGGCGAGATCGGGGTGATCGCCAGCGTCACCGAACCGTTCTGCGGGAGCTGCGACCGGGTCAGGCTCACGGCCGACGGTCAGCTGCGCACCTGCCTGTTCTCGCTCGACGAGGTCGACCTGCGGGCCGTCATCCGGACCGGCGGCTCCGATGACGACGTGGCCGCGGTCATCGAGCGGGCCATCGCCGGCAAGTGGGCCGGCCACGCCATCGGGCAGGTGACGTTCATCCGTCCCCGCCGCTCGATGTCGCAGATCGGCGGCTGACCGGGCCCCGGGGCGTCCGTTCCGGCACCGGGCCTAGACTCTCCGCCATGTCGGACCGAGGCCTCGGGCTCACGCATCTCGACCCCCTCGGTCGGGCCCGCATGGTCGATGTCACGCCGAAGGATCCGAGCCATCGTCGGGCCATCGCCCGTGGCCGGGTCTCCATGCAGCCCGAGACGGCATCGCTCGTCGCCCGGGGGGCGATCGCCAAGGGCGACGTGCTGGCCGTGGCCCGCATCGCCGGCATCCAGGCGGCCAAGCGGGCCTCCGACCTTCTGCCGTTGTGCCACCCGTTGCTGGTCGGCTCGGTGCTGGTCAACTTCCGCATCGAGGACAGCTACATCGAGGTCGAGGCCCAGGTCGAGACCGTCGACCGGACCGGCGTCGAGATGGAGGCCTTGACCGCCTGCGCGGTGGCCTGCCTCACGATCTACGACATGTGCAAGTCGGCCGAGCGGGGCATGGTGATCGGCGACATCGCCTTGTGGGAGAAGACCGGGGGCCGTTCGGGCACCTGGCGCCGGGCGCCGGACGACGACGAGATCGGGCTGTAGCCGCCAGGGCGACGATGCTCGCGCTGGAGCGAGCGATACCCTTGCCGGAGTTACTATTTCGACCGCGACCCCTGTCGCGAGGCGATCGTCCGTAGTAGAACCGCAACGGACGACGCCCATTCGTCATATTCACGTCATGCCTCGTTTCCAACCGATCCACCGTGCCGACCGCGCCGGTTCAGGTGTTGGCGCCGCCACCATCCACCACCCGGATGGTGTGCCTGGCTACGGTCGCTCCAGCACGAAGGCAGGCTCCGGAGCGTGACGCTTTTGGTCCTCTTCATCCTGGCGGTGATCTGGCTCGCCGTTCTGTTGCCCCCGTGGCTCCAGAACCGAGGCGCGACCCGTCCGGCCGATTCGATCACCACCTTCCGCAACCAGCTCTCGGTGCTCGAGCGCCGGGCCGGGTCGGTGGCCCCGCACCGGGTCGCGGCTCGCAGTCCCAACGTCACCACGATGTACCCGTACGGAGCGTCCCTCCGCGCCGGCATCGGCCCCGCGGCGAGGCCGCGGCCGTTCATCCCGGCGCCGGTCGTCCGGATGTCGAGCGCCGACGCCCGCCAGCGCCGCCGCGACGTGGTCAACACGCTGGGCGCGGCCGCCGTGCTCACTTTCGTGCTCGCCGCGTTCATCGGCGGGCCGGTCTGGATCCTCAACGCCGTCGTGCTCACGCTGTTCGGCGTCTACGGCGTGCTCATGACGAGGGTGCAGCGCACCTCCGAGGCTCGCGAGACCAAGGTGCGCTACCTGCCCCGGCGGGAGCGGGCGGCCGAACCGGCGTATCTCGTCCGCCGGTCGGCGAACTGACCCCGGCGGCGGCATCGCGGTGGCGGCTTGAGCGCAGGCGTTTGATGGCGCCGGGCGCACGTGACCGTCCGCTATCGTGAATGCCCCGTCTCGGGGGTGTAGCTCAGTTGGAAGAGCGCCACGTTCGCAACGTGGAAGTCGGCGGTTCGAGTCCGCTCACCTCCACCAGGGACGCTGCGCCTGTTGCCTGTTGAGAGTCCCGGTCTTACTCACGCCGGCGTGCGGCGTCCACACGTTGCACGAAGTCCCGGACATGGATGATGGGGGTACCGCGCCATGGCGACATCGATGTGAGGTCGACGTCATTGGTGACGATCAGCACCGAGTCGGACGCTGCGGCGCATTCGAGAATGCGGTTGTCCTCGTAGTCGGGACACTCCGTGATCGACGGCTCAGGGTCGACGATGCCACCACCCGACGCTTGTGCGATCTCGACGATGAGCTCCGCGTAGTCCTTGGCATCCTCGATGTCCCACCGGAACCCGACGGGATCGACGAGTACTCGGATGGTGTTGCGGAGGATGTGAGGACTGGTCCAGAGCGAGAACTCGCGTGCGTCGTTGAGGATGCCGACGGCGTTGGCTGCGAGGTTGCCACGCACGGGCGGCGGGGATGGCCACGAATGGAAGTCGTCGTGGCCTCCGGACATCGCTGCGACGAACACATTCACGTCGAGCGTGATCGGCGTCGCGGTCACCGCTGGGCGAGTACCTGCTTCACGATGCGGTTGACCTCGTCGAGCGTGTAGCCGGCGGCGGCGGAGCGGGCGGTGCCGACCGCCTGGAGGCGCTGGAGGCGCTGGGCCCGGTCGATGGTCTCCATCTGACGCATGGCCTCCCGCAGAAACTCGGAGCGGTTGCCGTGCCCGTACTTGCGAACGAGACGGTCGAGGCGGTCGATGTCTGAGTCGGCGACAGAGAAGCCGATGGTCTTGGCCATACCTAGATTATGCAGTAGGTTGCAGACTATCTGCACCCCCTCGAGGCGCGGTTCAGCTCTCGTCACGGCCCAGACTTCGAGTCCGCGCTTCGGCCTGAGATGATGGACGGCGGCAAGCACCAAAGGAGTTCGGGTCGATGAGCCACTCCACCGTGCGCTACGGCGACACCGGCGATGACGTGCGAGAGCTGCAGGACCGTCTCGAGGCGGCTGGTCACCCGGTCGGCGGGGTCGACGGGAAGTTCGGGTCCAAGGAGTAGCGCCGGCCACGCCGGCCGCGGTCGCCGACCAGTCCGAACTTCGGGTGGTTATGGTCGCTCTGGCGACCACAACCACCGCACATTCGGTCAGGCTGTCGACGGCGGGTTCGGGTACTGACTGCTTGGGACATGATGACCTCTCTCAGCTGCGGGCGACGGGCCGCAGAGTGACCGGGGCGGGGCGCCGCCGCAGCCAGCCGAGCCCCAGTCGGCGGGGACGACGTGACGGGTTGCCGGCATCGCCGACCTCACCGGCCGTCCTGGCCTCCTTGGCCTGGCGGGCCTGATCGCCGGCCTCGAGGAGTTGGCGGTGGTGCTCGGAGGCGAGGCGGTGAAGAAGGTACGGGTCGGTCTGGATTGCGTGCTCCGGTCGCTCGGTGGATCGTGGGGCCACCGTGCGCCAACCTGCCGGTTCAGCCGGATTCGGTCCGGCCGACCGGGCTCGACGCCCGGCATCTGTCGGGCTCCTAGACCGCCAAGGCTTCACCGTTCGTGCGCCGCTGCTAGCTTGACTTGTGCTGCGGACGACCGTCGTGCGTGCCGGTCGCCGCCCAGCACCGGCTCGACCGGACCACGAGGGAGGAACGAAATGCACAGGCGTCGTCGGTTGTCGTTCCTGGCCCCGATCGCCGTCTTCGTTCTCTTGGCCGCGTGTGCCGAGGGTGACGACGACGACGACGGTGCCGCAGGCAGTGGGGGCGAGGAGGGCGTCGTCACCATGGCCGGACCGGAGGTGGAGGTGGAGGCCGACAGCCTCCAGACCGCCTTCGACCCGTTCACCGCGGACACCGGCGTCGAGATCCAGTACTCGGGCGACCGGAGCTTCGAGGAGCAGATCGGCGTGCGTGTGCAGGGCGGCGATCCGCCCGACGTCGGCATCTTCCCGCAGCCCGGCCGGCTGCGGCAGTTCGCCGAGTCCGGCGACCTGATCCCGCTGTCCGACGATGTCGTCGCCGCGATCGAAGCCAACTTCGATCCGTTCTGGATCGAGCTGGTGAGCGTCGACGGCGAGGTCTATGGCGTCCCCAACAAGTCCGACGTGAAGTCGCTGGTGTGGTACAGCCCGGCGGCGTTCGAGGCGGGCGGCTACGAGCCTCCCGAGACCCTGGCCGACTTCGAGGCGCTCCAGGAGGAGATGCGGGCCGCCGGCGACACGCCGTGGTGCATCGGCATCGGCTCCGACGCCGCCACCGGGTGGCCATTCACCGACTGGGTCGAGGACTTCATGCTGCGGCTCAAGGGCCCCGACGTGTACGACCAGTGGGTCAACCACGAGATCCCGTTCAACGACCCCGACGTGGTCGAGGTGGGCGAGTACGTCTACGACATCTGGAGCACGGAGGGCAACGTGTTCGGCGGCACCCAGCTCATCGCCTCGACGCCCTTCGCCGAGGCCGGGCTCCCGCTGCTCGACGGCAGCTGCATGATGCACCGGCAGGCCAACTTCTACGCGGCCAACTGGCCCGACGGCACCACGCTCGGCCCCGACGGCGACGTCAACGTGTTCTACCTCCCGAACGACGGCGAGTTCGGCGATGTCGTCCTGGGCGCCGGTACGTTCGCCGCGGCGTTCCGCGACAGCCAGGAGGTCATGGACACGCTCGAGTTCATGGCATCCCCCGAGTACGCCAACGAGCGGGCGCCCGACGGCGCCTTCCTGTCGGCCAACCAGAACCAGGACACCTCGCTCTACCCGGGCGACTTCGAGATCGCTCTGGCCGAGATCATCTCGACCGCCGATCCCTTCCGGTTCGACGCATCAGACCTGATGCCGGGCGAGGTCGGCTCTGGCAGCTTCTGGACGGCTGCGGTCGACATCACCACCGGTACCAAGACCGTGCAGGAGGCATTCGACGACGTCGAAGCGTCGTGGCCGGCCTGACCCGTCGGCCGAGAGCAGTCAACTGAAGGACTGAGGAAGGGGGATCCCGTGTCGCAAATCCTCGGGACGTTGCTGCAGGTGGGGTTGGCGGTGGTGGTCCTCGGCATCCTGTTCGTCGGGGCCAACAAGCTGGTCGACCTGCTGCCGACGAGCGCGGCGGCCAAGGTCAGGCCGTGGGTCTTCGTCGGGCCGGCGCTGTTCTTCCTCACGGTGGCGCTGGTGATCCCGACGATCCGCACCATCTACATCAGCCTCCTCAGCCGCGACAGCAGCGAGTTCGTCGGCGGTGAGAACTACGGCTGGGTGTTCACCAACGACGAGATCTTCAACGTCAACGGCTTCGGCGACATCTTCACCAGCCGACTCTTCCTCGTCGGGGTGTTCCTGGCCATCGTCGGCATCGCCGTGGCGCTCTTCCGGGGGCCCAAGATGGGCACCCGAGCCGATTTCTCGGGCGGCAGCTCGCTGGTCCTCCTCGTGGCGCTGGTCTCGGCGTTGTTCGCCGTGTTCACGTCGATGCGAGGCGTGGTGTGGAACAACCTGTGGTGGGTGTTCGGGGTGGTGTTCATCGCCACCTCGGTCGGGTTGGCGATCGCCGTGCTCGCCGACCGGATGAGGGGCGAGTCGATCGCCAAGTCGCTGGTGTTCCTGCCGATGGCCATCTCGTTCGTCGGCGCCTCGGTGATCTGGCGGTTCGTCTACAACTTCCAGCCCCAGGAGCTCGAGCAGATCGGTGTGCTCAACGCCGTGTGGAAGGGCCTCGGCGGCGAGACCGTCGCCTATCTGCAGGAGCTCCCCTGGAACACGTTCTTCCTCATGATCGTGCTCATCTGGGGCCAGACCGGCTTCGCCATGGTCGTGTTGTCGGCCGCGATCAAGGCCGTACCCGACGAGTACCTCGAGGCGGCCCGGGTCGATGGCGCCACCGCGAGCCAGATCTTCTGGAAGGTCACGCTGCCCCAGCTGCGCACCACGATCGGCGTGGTCGTGACCACCTTGATCGTGTTGGTGATGAAGGTGTTCGACATCGTGAAGGTGATGACGAATGGTGAGTTCGCCACCAACGTGATCGCCAACGAGCAGTTCGACCAGTCGTTCCGGTTCAACGACTTCGGGCGCGGAGCCGCGCTCGCCGTCGTGCTCTTCCTTGCCGTGTTGCCGGTCATCATCTACAACGTGAACCGGATCAGGAAGGAGGCGGAGCTGGGATGACCGTCACCACGCCGAAGGACCAGGCCGCGGCCGACGCCGAAGCCCCGTCCAGCCCGTTTCCTCCCAAAGCGCCCGCGGTCACCATCGTCGGCTACATCCAGGCCGCCGCCGGCTTCCTGCTCGCGGTCTGGGGCATCTCCTGGCTGCTCATCGGCATCGGCCGCAGCAGCGCCCCCATCCTGATCGGCTCCGTCGTATCCGGTGTGGTCGGCACCGCCGCCGTCTTCGCCGGTGTCGGCGTCGTCCAGCGCAAGAAATGGGCGCTCAACTGGAGCCGGATCGTCGCCATCATCCTCGTCAGCGGCGTGCTCGTCTTCGGCCTGCTCGGCTCGATCGCCAGGAGCGACGGCCTGGTGTCGTACCTGATAGTGGCCGTGCTGTTCGCCGTGGCCGCCCTCCCGCTGTTCGTCCTGCGGGGCCCGGGGGTGATCCGCGAGTTCAACCTGCTCGGAGCGCCGAGCCGAGGGGCGGCGGCGGCCACCGTGTGGGCCATCGTCGGCGTGTGGTCAATCCCCACCGTCGGCCTGCTGCTCAGCTCGTTCCGCGCCGAGCAGGCGGTCAAGACCCAGGGCTGGTGGACGATCTTCACCGACCCGCAGCTCACCTTCGAGAACTATTCGACGGTCCTGGGCGCGGGGGGTACGGATGCTCCCGACCTGTTCACCCACTTCCTGAACTCGCTGGCGATCGTGATCCCGGCGACCATCATCCCGATCGCCTTCGCCTCGTTCGCCGCCTACGCGTTCGCGTGGATGAAGTTCCCCGGGCGCAAATGGCTGCTGATCGCGGTGGTGTCGCTCATGGCCATCCCGCTGCAGCTGGCGCTGATCCCGCTGCTGCAGTTCTATGTCGGCGGCGCCCACATCACCCTCGGGGGCACGACCTACGTCATCTTCCCCGACCCCAACCTGAGCGGCACGACGACCGCGGTCTGGTTGACCCATGTCGGTTTCGGGCTCCCCTTGGCGATCTTCCTGCTCTACAACTACATGCGGGGCCTGCCCGGCGACATCCTCGAGGCGGCCCGCATCGACGGGGCCGACCACTTCACCATCTTCTGGCGGCTGGTGTTCCCGCTGTCGGTGCCGGCGCTGGCCGCGTTCTGCATCTTCCAGTTCCTGTGGACCTGGAACGACTACCTGGTGGCGCTCACCTTCGTCAGCCCCGACAACGCGCCGATGACCGTCCGGCTGGCGACGTTGTCGGGTGGCCGGGGCCAGGACTGGCACGTGCTGACGGCGGCCGCCTTCGTCACCATCCTGGGGCCGTTGGCGGTGTTCTTCGGACTGCAGCGGTACTTCGTCCGCGGTCTTCTGGCGGGCTCGGTCAAGGGCTAGCGAGAGAGGAATTTCGAGATGGCTGAAGTCGTGCTGGATGGGATCACGAAGGTGTATGCGAATGGGTTCGAGGCGGTGACCGACGTGTCGTTGGACATTGCCGATGGGGAGTTCATCGTGATGGTGGGGCCGTCGGGGTGTGGGAAGTCGACGGTGTTGCGGATGATCGCGGGGTTGGAGGACATCACCGGGGGGACGTTGAAGATCGGTGATCGGGTTGTGAACGACATGCAGCCCAAGGATCGTGACATTGCGATGGTGTTCCAGAACTATGCGTTGTATCCGCACATGACGGTGGGGGAGAACATCGGGTTCGCGTTGAAGTTGGCCAAGGTCCCCAAGGGCGAGATCGAGAAGCGGGTGGGGGACGCGGCCCGGATCCTGGAGTTGACCGAGAACCTGAACAAGCGGCCGGCGCAGTTGTCGGGGGGGCAGCGGCAGCGGGTGGCGATGGGGCGGGCCATCGTGCGGAACCCGAAGGCGTTCCTGATGGATGAGCCGTTGTCGAACCTGGACGCCAAGTTGCGGGTGCAGATGCGGGCCGAGATCGCGGCGTTGCAGCGGGATCTGGGGGTGACCACGTTCTATGTGACCCATGATCAGGTGGAGGCCATGACCATGGGGGATCGGGTGGCGGTGATCAAGCGGGGGGTGCTGCAGCAGGTGGACACGCCCCAGCATCTGTATGACCATCCCGACAATCTGTTCGTGGCCGGGTTCATCGGGTCGCCGTCGATGAACCTGATCGAGGGGACGGTGGGGTCGGCCAACGGGGGAGTGGCGGTCGCCCTTGGGTCCCAGTCGATCTCCCTGGATGCCGAGGTGCTGTCGGATCGGCCCCGGTTGCGGGACTACGACGGCCAGGCGGTGGGGGTGGGGATCCGCCCCGAGATGATGGAGGACGCGGCCATCGAGACCGACGCCCCCCAGGGCCGCCGGCTCACGGCCACGATCGAGTTGGTCGAGGCGTTGGGGTCGGATCTGGTGGTGCACGCCCTGATCGACGCCCCCCCGGTGCGGACCATCCAGGTGGCCGAGGCGGCCGAGTCCGACATCGAGGAGCTCCACACCGGCGAGGGCACCCCGATCGTGGCCCGGTTCGATCCCCGCAGCCGAGTCAAGATCGCCGACCAGACCGAGATCGCGGTCGACACCACCCGGCTCTCGTTCTTCGACCTCGACACCGGCCTCGCCATCTGGCATTGACGGCTTCCGCCAGCCCACTGCGAGCGAATGTTCGGTGGATCATTCCCACAAGCGGGAACAATCCACCGCAAGTTCACATCGCCGCCGGCCCCCACCCCGGCGTTCTGTGGCGACTTGCGCGTGCTATTCCTGCGCCACACGACACAGAGGCGAAAATTTTTGGCGCGGGCGGCTCAGCGGCGAAGCTCGGCGGCCAGGTCGCCCCGCTCGCCGATGTCGACCGATTCGAGCTCGAGCCAGTCGGCCATGGTTCGCAGGTGAGCCGCCAGCGGGCCGGCAATGGCGGCCGCCTCGTGGGGCGGCTCGGCATAGGCCCCCGGCACCCGTAGCACCGACGCCTGGCGATCGGCCTTGAGATCGACCCGGGCCACCAGCTCGTCGCCGAGCAGGAACGGCAGCACGTAGTAGCCGTGCACCCGTTTCGGCGGCGGGGTGTAGACCTCGGTGCGGTAGCGCATGCCGAAGATCCGCTCGGTGCGGGCCCGTTCCCACACCAGCGAGTCGAACATCGAGAGGAGGGCGGTGGCGTCGACCCGGCGGGGCACCTTGGCGTCCGGGTGGACGTAGGCCCGGGCGGTCGCGGGCCAGCCGTCGACCTCGACGGGGACGAGCGAGCCGGCCTCGACCAGCTCGGCCAACCGGGGCCGAGCGATGGTGGGATTGAGCCGGAAGTAGTCGGCCAGGTCGCGATCGGTGGCCACACCGAGCGACCGGGCGCTGAGCAGGAGAAGTTGGCGGTGGGCCTCATGCTCGTCCGGCGCCGGCCGGGCCAGGATCTCGGGTGGGATGACCCGCTCGGGCAGGTCGTAGAGGCGCTCGAACGTGCCCCGCCGCCCGGCGGCGGTGACCCGCCCCGAGGCGAACAGATACTCGATGGCGACCTTGCCGTCGCGCCGACCCCACGACGGCCCGCCCTTCTCGCCGCCGTCCTCGAGCTCGCTCGCCACCATCGGGCCGCCGACGGCCACCTGGTCGTAGACCGCCTCGATGTACTCGGCGAACCTGCCGTCGCGCCGGCTGGCGCCCCAGACCTCCGCCCCGTTGCGCTCCATCCGCCAGCGCAGCAACGGATGGAGGTCGATGGGAACGAACGACGCCACGTGGCCCCAGTATTCGAACATCCGGCGGTGGCGCTCGATGTGCTGCGGCAAGAGCGCTCGCGGGTACGGGCCCAGGCGGGAGAAGAACGGCAGCTCGTGCGAGCGGGTCAGCACGTTGATCGAGTCGATCTGCACGACGTTGACCCGGTCGATGACCCGGGCCAGGTGCCGCCGGGTGATCGGGCCCTTCGGGCGCGGATCGACGAAACCCTGGGCGGCCAGGGCGGCCCGCCGGGCCTGGGCCGCAGACATCCGCACCGCTGAGGGCCGCGACGAACGCACGATCGGACACGCTAGCGTCGGCGCACCGAGCAAGGGGGCCATCCATGCAGGTCGTGGTCGACTTCGACCGTTGTCAGAGCAACGCCATCTGCATGCAGCACGCGCCAGAAGTGTTCGAGGTGCGTGACGACGGCTTCCTCTACATCCTCGACGAGCATCCGCCCGAGGACCTCAGGTCCAGGATCAAGGACGCCGTGCGGTACTGCCCGACGATGGCGATCTCGATCGTCGAAGCCGTCAAAGCCGTCGAAGCCGTCGAAGACAAGGGCTAGCCCTGACGACCGTGGTCGTGGCCGGCGCCTCGCTGGCCGGGCTGAGGGCGGCCGAAACCCTGCGTCGGGAGGGGTTCACCGATCGGGTGGTCGCGGTCGGCGCCGAACCGCATCTGCCCTACGACCGGCCCCCGCTCTCGAAGCAGGTGCTGGCCGGGAAGTGGACGCCCGACGACATCAACCTGCTCGGCCCCAACGTCGAGGTCGACGTCGAGTGGCGGCTTGGCACCAGGATCGACGGGCTCGATCTCGACGGCCGGGCGGTGCGCCTCGAGTCGGGTGAGCTACTGGGATTCGACGGCCTCGTCATCGCCACCGGTTGCCGGGTGAGGACGCTGCCCGTGCCGCCCGGCGTCGGCGGCGTCCACACGCTGCGCACGCTCGACGACTGCCTCGCCCTCAAGGCCGACCTCGACGCCGGGCCGCGCCGCCTGGTGGTCGTCGGCGCCGGGTTCATCGGTTCGGAGGTGGCCGCCACCGCTCGCGGGCGCGGGGTCGACGTCACCCTGGTGGAGGCGCTGCCCGTGCCGCTGGCCCGGGCGCTCGGCGAGGACATGGGACGGGCCATGGCCGAGATCCACCGCGACCACGGGGTCGACGTGCGGCTGGGCGTCGGGGTCGACGGGCTCGACGTCGATCGTCATGGTCGGGTCGGGCGGGTCCGGTTGTCCGACGGCTCGTCGATCGGGGCCGATGTCGTCGTGATCGGCATCGGGGTGAGGCCCAACACGGAGTGGCTCGAGGGTTCCGGCCTGCGGCTCGATGACGGTGTCGTGTGCGACGAGACCTGTCTGGCGGCGCCCGGGGTGGTGGCCGCCGGCGACGTGGCCCGGTGGCCCAACCCCACCTTCGGCGAGGTCATGCGGATCGAGCACTGGGAGAACGCCCAGGCCCAGGGCGAGCACGCGGCCCGCCGGCTCCTGGCCGAGCTCGACGGGGCCCCAGGCGAGCCGTACGCCCCGGTACCGTGGTTCTGGTCCGATCAGTACGACCGCAAGATCCAGCTCGCGGGCCGAGCCGGGCCCGACGACATCGTGCAGGTGGTCGACGGGTCGGTCGAGGACGGGCAGTTCGTCGCCCTCTACGGACGGGCGGGACGGCTGGTCGGTGCGCTCGGGATGAACCGGCCGCGACCGGTCATGGAGTACCGCCGGATGATCCTGGACGGCGTCGCCTGGGACGACGCCCTCGTCGGCTAGTCGGCGAGGAAGTTCTCCAGGCAATCGGTCACGCCCGCCACGCTCGAGCCCTCCTCGAGCGACTCGAAGAACCCGCGGCGCAGTGCGCCCAGGCGCACGAACGGGGTGCCCGGCTCACCGAGCTCGGCGTCGAGCTGGGTGAAGGCGTCGCCCTGGGTGAGGAACGACTCGATGACCTCGTCGAGGTCGCCCGGGGTGAGGACGAACACGTTGCCCAGCTCGTTCTCCGAGGCCGGGCCCCGGTCCTGGATCACGGCCGACGCGATCCACGCCCCGGTGAGGCAGTCGGCCCGCAGGGCGGTCTCGAGGTCGTCGGCGTCATCGCCCAGCTTGGCCAGGGCGGCCTGCGAGTACTGCGTGCCGATCACGGTGGCCATGGCGAAGTCGCCGATGTCCCTGTACAGCTCGGGCATGAGCTCGGCCTCGTCCCACGCCACGAAGTCGTCGGCCTCGCAGTACAGGGCCTCGCCCTCGACGTCGTCGCCGTCGAGCTGGTCGCCGCCGCAGGAGGGCTGATCGGGAGCCGAGGGATCGAGCGGCAGGGCCTCGGGTGGGTCCCATTCCTCGCCCAGCTCGTCGAAGACCGCAGTCCAGAAGTTGTCGAGATCCTCGACGGTGAAGCCCTCGACCCGATTGAACGCGGCGTCGGGTTCGTCGGTGAGAAAGCCCTCGCGGAACTGCTCGAGGGGCACGGCCGGAAGGTCGGCGTTGCTGTACTCGGCGCACTTCTCGGCCCCGTTGAAGAAGCCGTCCTGGAAGGCGCTGACGCGGTCGAACGCGGTGCCGTGGGCGCCGGGATCGAGGAGCGACGTGTTCGGCGAGTCGCGGAGTTCGAGGAAGCCGGCCAGGCTCGAGTCGAGGTCCTCGAAGCGGATCTCGAAGTTCTCGGCGTTGCCCCTGCGCACCCACTGGGCCCAGGCCCCGGCGTAGCAGTCGGCCTGCTGCTCGAAGGCGATGGTGAGCCCGTCGAAGTCGGTCCGGGCCTGGAGGGCGTGCCCGTACTCGTGCGCCATCACGATTCCCAGCGCGAAGTCGCCGAACTGGTCCTGGATCCCGGGGATGAGCTGGGTGGTGTCCCAGGCGATGATGTCGGTGCCCGGGCAGTAGAAGGCGTTGCCCGCGATCGCCTGGTACGGCGGCGGCGGCGAGCCGCACGGCGGCGACTCGGTGTCGGGGCCGTAGGCGAAGAACGCATCGACCGGCTCGAAATCGCCGCCGAACACCTCGGGGAACTCGTTGTCCCAGTAGGCCTCGACATCCTGGAGGGCGGCCAGGATGACCTCGTCGTCGTCGCCGATGCCGTCGCCGTTGAAGCGGTCCTCGACCTCGTCGATCGCCCGGCCGACCGTGGTCGGGGTGGCGTCGTCGCCGGCCAGCAGGATGCGGTCGCGGTTGGCCACGTCGGCCGCCACGCCACAGCCGGCCACGATCGCGACCGTGGCGGCCACCAACACGCATCGCCCGAGGGCTCGTACTGACATGCGATCTCAAACCTCGTCCGGTCGGAACTGAGCAGACAACGATGCCAGCCCAGCCCTGGTTCCCCACCCCCAACGAAACCCGAATGTTCGGTGGATCATTGCCGAAAATGGGAATGAACCACGGCAAGTTCAGGCGCCGGCCGCCACGGCGCGGAGGGCCCGACGTATGACCTCGACGACTCGGTCGGGCTCGCGCACCAGATCGCGGTACCGGATACGGATCACCCGCCACCCGGCGGCGTGGAGATCGTTGTCGCGCCACCGGTCGGCCTGGCGGTCGTCGGGTCCGTCATGGAACCCGCTGTCGACCTCGATGACGAGCCTGGCCTCGCGGTAGACGAAGTCGACCCGGCCGATGGCGCGGTCCTCACCCAACGTCACCTGTTTGACGGGGACCTCGAGCCCGCCCGCGGCGACGACCGACAGGAACAGGTCTTCCAGCCCGCTCTCGGTGGGCTGGTAGTCGGGGCCGAACTCCTCCAGCAGCCGTCGGATGAGCGCCGTTCCGGGCCGGCCCCGCTTGCCGAGCACGGCCAGCACGGCCGCCTGCTTGTCGATGGTCAGGCCCTGCTGGCGCAGCGCATGGTTCATCAGGCGGCGGATGCGTTTCTCGTGGATGGCCAGCCCGGCCTCGCTCTGGCGTTCCCATCGCTGGGGATCACCGGCCAGGTCGAAGAGCGTGCGAGCCAGGGTGGTGCACGGCAGGCCGTCGATCGTGGTGACGTGCTCGGGCGGGAGCCACGAGCTCTCGTGGAGCCGGCCCTGCGTGACGTGGTGATGTTTTCCCTGTCGTTTCGTGATGTCGACGGGGTCGCGCCATTCCCCGGGCAGGCCGAGGAGCTGGGCGGCGGCCCGGCGGCTGACGGCTGCGTGGCCGCCGGCCTCGAGAAGGGCGATCCAGAGGCGCGTGTGCCAGGTGACCGGATGATCCCGCAGGTGGAAGACGCCTTTGCTGGATCTCAACCATCGCCCGCTCGCCACCCTCCGATGCCGAAACCTCGGGTTGGCGCCGACCGATTCGGCCTGTGGGGTGTTGAACGCACCGGCCTGGCGCCCCGCCAGCTCGGAGATTCGTTGGTCTACTTCGTGGGTTGTCATGCCCAGGAGTATGAATCGGGGGTGTGACATCCACGACCCGTGCCCCGAACCTGCGGTGGATCTTTCCCATTTTCGGGAAGGATCCACCGAACATTCGCACTGGGGTCTAGGTGAGGGCGTCCTTGAGGCCCTGGGCTTCTCGTTCTCGGAGGGCGACGTTGACCCGCTGGCGTTCGAGGTGCTGGGCCACGGTCTTGGCGCCCTGGGGCACCTCGTGCTCCCGGAAGAACGCCTGGACGCGGTTCGCCACCTCAGGGTCCGAGAGGGCGACGATGCCCTCGACCATCCGGGCGATGCTGTTGCTCGGCAGCCGACGGTTGAGCTCGGTCCAATGCTCGGCCACGAAGTCCCACGCCACCGGGCCGTGGGTCCGGTTCATGAGCGCCAGCCGGATGAGGAAGGCGCCGTTCTGCGACCGGACCTCGGTCAGCGACAGGTCGAGGATGCGCCGGAACAGGGCATCGTCATGGAACCGGGCCAGGGCGAACAGGTAGCGCACCTCCTCCTGCGGGGTGGCCGGCTGCCGGTGCCGCTGCCAGAACTGCTCGAACCGCTCCGCCGCCTCGTCGCCCGTGGCCGACTCGGCCAGCACCGCGACCGCGGCCGCGGCCAGCGCCGGGTCGACCGAGTCCCGGTCGGCCTCGAACACGGCGTGCAGCGTCGCCGCCCGCGAGCGCACCTCCACGTCGGCGCCGAGCACGCCGAGCAGCTCGAACAGGACCCCTCGCAGCTCACGCGTGCGGCCGTCCTCGTCGTGGGCCGGGGTCCACCCCATCCCGTTCAGGGCCGGGCCGGCCAGCCCGCGCACGGTGGCCTGGAACCGGGGCCGGGTCGCCTCGTCGACGATGCGGCCGAGCGCCCCGAGCGCGGCGGCCAGCCGCTGCCACACCTCGAGCTCGGTCTCGTCGGTGAAGCTGCGGGCGAAATCGAGGAAGTCGGGCGCCGACGTCGTCCCGGCCAGGACCGATGCGTAGGTGTCGTCGACCAGCCCGTAGCGCTCGATGGGCGACAGCACCTCCCCTCCCCGCGAGGCCAATGCCGACAGCAGCTTCGGGGTGTACCGGGTCCGGTAGAACCCGTTGCCGTCGGCGTTGGCGATCACCCACTCCGGAGCGAAGTCGAGCTGGAGCCCGGTTTCGACCGAGTCGACGAGCACCCGCTGGATCCTGGTCTGGCCGTTCGACCCGTAGCGCACCACGACCGGAACCACCCACCGCTCGCCCAGACCCTCCGGCGCCGCACCCTCGCCCGCAGCCGCGTCCTCGCCGCCCTCGAACCTGAACCGCTCCTGGACGAGGCGCAGGGTGGTGCCGTCGCCCACCAGCTCGACGCCGATGACGGGGTAGCCGCCCTGCAGGATCCACGAGTCCATGATCCGCCGGACCGGCTGGCCGCTCACCTCCTCGATCGCGTTCCACAGGTCGGCAGTGTCGGTGTTCCCGTAGGCGTGGCGCGCCAGGTAGTGACGGATGCCGTCGCGCATGACCTCCTCGCCCAGGTACTGCTCGAGCATGCGCAGCACCGCCGCGCCCTTCTGGTAGGTGAGGACGTCGAACATGCCCTCGGCCTCGGCCGGCGACACCACCTCGTACTCGACCGGGCGGGTGCTGGCCGTGGCGTCGGTGTCGAACGCAGGCGTGCGCTCGAGGGCGAACGACGTCCATCGCTGCCACTCGGGGCGGTAGTCGTCGGTCGCCTTCATCTCCATGAACGTGGCGAAGGCCTCGTTCAGCCAGATGCCGTTCCACCACTTCATCGTCACCAGGTCGCCGAACCACATGTGGGCCAGCTCGTGGGTGATGACGTCGGTGACCCGCTGGAGCTCGGGCTGGGTGGCCTGGCCGGGGTCGAGGAGCAGGGCGATCTCGCGGAACGTGATGGCGCCCAGGTTCTCCATGGCCCCGAACGCGAAGTCGGGGATGGCGATCAGGTCGACCTTGTCGCCCGGGTAGGGGATGCCGTAGTAGTCGGCGAAGTAGCGCAATGCCGCGGCGCCGGCGTCGAGGGCGTGGTCGGCCAGGTGCAGCTTGCCTCGCGGGGTCGCCACCCGCAGCGGGGTGCCGTCGACGTCGACCGGGTCGGTGATGTCGAACGGGCCGACGACGAAGGCCACGAGGTAGGTTGACATCTTCATCGTCTCGGCGAAGCGGACCTGCACCCGCCCGTCGCCGGTCGGCGTGCGCTCGACCTCGGCCCCGTTCGACAGGGCCAGCAGGTCGTCGGGGACGACGAGGGAGACGGCGAAGGTCGCCTTGAACGACGGCTCGTCCCACGACGGGAACGCCTTGCGGGCGAACGTCGCCTCGAACTGGGTGGCCGCGATGAGCTGTTCGGTGCCGGACTGGTCGGTGAACGTGCTGCGGTAGAACCCGGTGAGCTTGTCGTTGAGGGTCCCTCGGAACCTGGTGTGCAGGCTGGCCGGCCCGGCCGCGACCTCCCTGGCCAACGCGAGCCGGACCCGTTCGGTCTCGGGCTCAAGGGTCACGCTCGCGTCGACCCGGTCGCCGTCGGCGGTCGTCAGCCAGGCCTCGTCGATGTCGAGCTCGAGGGCGTTGAGCACGATCTCGGCGAGCGGCTGGTTGAGGTCGAGGGCGACCGTGGAACGGCCGTCGAAGCTGGCCGCGTCCAGGTCGGGCGCGAGCTCGAGCTCGTAGCGGGAGGGGACGGCCGTGCGAGGCAGGCGGTAGCGATCGTCTGTGGTCACGCCGACCGAGGGTAGTGGGCCGGGCCCGGGCCGGTGCCCGGCGCGTAGGCCAAATGGCCCAGGACAGCGAGTAGCCGGTTCCGTACACTGTGCGACCGGGTGGGACGACCAGGCGGTGGTCCGGGGCGACGCGCGCCGTCGGGGCGCTGGCTTCGTCGCGAACGCCTCCACCTCCTGCTGGCCGACGCCTCCGATGTCCGGCTCACGCTGCTCCTGGCCCCCGCGGGTGCCGGCAAGTCTGTGCTGCTGCGGGAGCTCACCGACGACCGGCGAGCGCGGGGCGTGCCCGTCACGTGGGTCGACGGCACCGACTCGATGGCCGACCCGGCCGAGGTCCGCGCCCGGCTCGGACCTCTGGTCCCGGACGGCCCGGGCGGGCCCGACCGCACCCTGCTCGTCATCGACGACCTCCACACGATCCACGGCACGGCGGGCGAGCGGGCGGTGTTCGAGCTGGTCGGCCGGCTGCCGATGACCACCACCGTCCTGGCCGCCACGAGGAGGGCGCCGGCCTACGACCTGTCGGCCTGGCGGGTCGCCGACGACCTCATCGAGATCGGCTTCGACGACCTGCGCTTCATGGCCCGTGAGATCCATCTCCTCTTCGCGGAGGCGCTCGGCGCGCCGATGACCGCCGACGAGGTGGCCATCGCGGTCGAGCGGACCGACGGCTGGATCGCCGCGCTCCGCCTGCTCGAATCGGCCACCCGGGGCCGGCACCCGGCCGACCGCCAGCGGGTGCTGGCCACGCCGGCGCCGAGGTGGCCCGCGCTGCGCGAGTACGTCCGCACCAACGTGCTGGCCGGGTTGGACGACGAGTCACGGCACGTGTTGGTGCACGGCTCGGCCCTCGGTCGCCTGACCGAGTCGAGGGTCGACGATCTCCTCGACCGGCGGGGCACCGGCCCCGTCCTCGCCGATCTCCACGCTCGGCGGCTGCTGGTCGACGACCTCCTGTCCGATGCCTACCGTCTGCCCCGCTGGCTGGCCGTCCACCTCGACGCCGAGCGCGCCGGCACCCTCGGGCCCACCGGCGAACGGACCTGGCTGGCCCGGGCGGGCGAGCTGCTGCTTCGCGAGGGCGAGGTGGCCCAGGCCGCCCGCTGCTTCGCCGAGGCCAACCTGAACCAGGACCTGGCCCGGCTCCTCGACGGATCTGCCGGCGACCGGCTGGCGGCCGGGCCCGGTGCCTGGCTCCGGTCGCTGCCGATCTCGCTCGAAGGACATCACCGGGTGGCCCAGGCCCGGGCCCGCCAGCGCCTCGCCGCGGGCGACCTGGCCGGCGCGGCGGCGTTCTACCGCCGGGCCGAGGCCGCCGGGGCGCCGGCCGCCGACGCCATCCGGGCCGAGCGGATGGCGGTCGAGGTCTGGCTCGACCCGGAACCGCCGGACGCACCCGCGGGTCCGCCCGACCGCGAGGACTGGTCGGCCGCGCTGCGGCGGGCGACCCACGCCGAGCCTCGCCTGGTGGCCGCACGCCTGCTCCGCCGGGCCGGGGCCGCACCGGCCGAGCGGCTGGCCGGGTCGCTGGCCGGGCTGCTCGCGGGTGACGTCGACGAGTCGCGCCGACTGCTGAGCCAGCTCACCCGCGAGGCGAAAGGCCACCCGGCGGTGCCGGTGATCGCCCGCCTCGTCCGGATGCTCCTCGACACCTTCGCCTTCCCGACCCATGAGGCGGGCGTCGAGCTCGAGATGGTCATCGCCGACGCCGAGCGGCTCGATCTGCCCGGGCTGGCGGCGCTGGCGTCGGTCGTGGTCGACCTCCTCAACGCGTCGCCGCTCGAGGCCGCTCGGCTGGTGGACGATCGCGATCGAGCCGGTGACCGGTGGGGTGCGATGCTGGTGGCGGTGATCGGCGGGCTCCTGTCCGCCCGATTCGACCGGGCCGACGGGCGCGGCGACGGCTCCGGGCCGACCGCCCTCGACCTGCTGGACGACGCGATCGGTCGAGCGCGCCAGCTGGCGGCAGGCGTCGTCGAGGCCTGGGCCCGCGCCGCATCGGCGGTCGTGTCGGCCCGCGCCGGCTCGCCCGAGGC
>JBOGGX010000060.1:0-29635 GCA_050744245.1 Acidimicrobiales bacterium | reverse complement strand
GCCTGGACGACGACGGGACGCGGACAGGGGGTACCGGGCGCCGGGGCGACCGATGCGGCCAGGTGGCGTAGGGCGCGTTCCAACCAGTCGACCCCCGGTTCGTCGGCGGCCCAGGTGGCCTCGGCGTGGACTCGGGCGGTGGCGGGTGGGGGGGCCGGGACGGGCGAGCCGGGTGGCAGGGTGATCGCCCGGCGTCGCTGCCGTCGGTGCAGGGTGGCGACGATCCCGGCGGCGAGCACGGTGCCGGCGACGCCGAACACCCCGATGGCGGCCGGCACTCCGGGTTCGGGATCGGGCGCTGCGGCGTCGGCTCGGCGGGGCTCGTCGGTTTCGGTGGTCGCGTTGTCGCCGGCGGGTTGGGGTTCGGTCGGCGGCCGGGGTTGGGGTTCGACCCTCGATGTCGGGTCGCTGGCGGGCGGTTCGGGTGGCGCCGGGTCGGGCGGCGGTGCTGGGCCCGGTGGGCTTGAGGCCTCGCTCGGGGTTGGGTCGGGCGCGAGGACCGCGGGGTGCGGGTCGGGCGGGGGTGGGGGCAGCACGAGTTGCTGGCCTGGGTGGATGACGTTGGGGTCGTGGGGCGGCGGGAGTCGTGACCGGTTGGCTTCCACCAGCTGCCGCCAGTAGGCGTCGACGTCGACGTCGGTGGGCGCCTGGCCCCATGCCTGGGTGACGGTGCGCTCGGCGATACCCCATAGATGGTCGCCCGGCGCGACCACGACCGTCTCCGGCCGACCGGCGGGCGGGGCCGGGCTCGCCGGAATCGGCGGGGTCGCCGGGTGGGGAATGTGGAGCACCCAGCCGGGATGGATGCGGCCGGGGTTGGTCAGGCTGTGGCCGTCGGGTTGGGGCCGGCCGACGTTGGCGTCGTAGATGGCCTGGACGGCGGTGGCGATGTCGGTGTTGCCGGCGCCGGGGGCGAGGTAGCGCTGGGCGATGCCCCACAGATGCTCGCGGGGTTGCACCGTGTGCTCCACGACGGGGGTCGCCGGGGCGGGCGGGGCGGGGTCGGCGGGCGGCGCCCGTGGGGACGCCGGGGTGTCGTCTTCCTCCTGGGTGGGGAGCCCGGCGGCGAGGTGGTGGGCGCTGGTGATCGGCAGCGCCCGGGCTGTGGCGGGTGGGCCGCTGGAGATGAGCAGGGTGAGGGCGGCGAAGAACCCGGCGGCGCACATCTGGAACGGGCCGAGGCCGGGCAGGGTGGGGGTGGGTCGAGCCCGTAGCCGCGAGTACCCCTCGATGATGACGGCCACGGCCAGCTCGGCCCAGGCCAGCCAGACCACGACGGTCAACGTTTTGACCACGACCGCGACGTCGAAGGCGCGGCGCCCGTCGATGACTTCGAGCACCTGATCGAACTGGGGAAGCCGGGTGGGCAGGGGCCAGCCGACGGCGACGGCCAGGGCGAGGGGGATCCCGACGAGGAGGGTCGGGAGCCCGATGAGGGCGGCCCCGCCTCGGGCCAGGTCGGTGCGGCGGGGCGTCACCGGTTCCGATGCCGCGTGGGCGGTCACGGGATCGGCCCTTGGGTGGGTTGGGCGGTGGCGGTGCCGGTGACGACCCGCTGGTCGATACCGGCGAGGGCGAGCAGCGGGGTGGGTTGGACGATGGTGACGGTGACGGTGAGTTGGGTTGGGTCGGCGATGGCGGTGCCGGTGGCGTGGCGTCGGGCCAGGTAGTCGAGGGCGGCGGCCTCGGCCGCGTCGGGGTCGAGGGTGAGCGTGCCGATCCGGCTGGCGGTTTCGTCGAGGGTTTGGGCGCCGGCCCGGGCGGCTTGGCGGGCGAGATTGTTGGCCTCTCGGCGGGCGGTGAGTATCTGGCCGCCGTCGTAGATGAGGCCGGCCAACACGAGCAGGGCGAGGCTGAGGATCGCCCACATGGCGGTCACCTGCCCGCGGTCGGGGTCGGCCCGGAGCGTCATCGGCCCACCCCGCGATGTTGATCGATGACCTCGACCGAGGTGGCGGTGACGGTGCGGGTCCCCGGGATCCCGGGCAGGGCCACGTCGACCAGGGAAACGTCGCAGGACACGGTGGCCGCGACCTCGCCGCCGGCGACGAAGGTCACCGGGTCGCCCAACACCACGGTGAGCCGGTCGCAGGTCACGTTGCGGTCGCCGAGTGAGGCGGCGGCGGCGGTGCGGGCCGCGTCGGCCGCCTCGGCCGGGGTTTGGGCCAGCGACGCGGCTCGGGCGGCGTCCCGGCTGGCCGCGGCGACCTCGCCGGTCACGGTGCCGACCCGCCCGGCGATGACGAGGAAAAACAACACGGCCAGCGCCAGCGGGGTCAACAGGATCAGCTCGATGGTGGTCGACGAGCCGCCGTCGCCGACCCGGGGGTGGGATCGGGGTCGGTTCACCGTTGGTCCTCGGGGACGAACTGCTCCTTGGGGCCTTCGGCCACCCCGGTCACGTCGAGGGTGAACCCGGGGAGGAACACCAGGCTGCGGACCCGGCCCCCGGCGACGGCCCGCACCATCTCGTCGGTCTCGGTCACCTCGCTGTGGGTGGACTCCAACAGCCCGGACCGGATCGACGGGTCGAGCACGGCGTCGGCCGCGGCCTGTCCGTTGGCGGGGATGGCGTCGGCGTCCTGGGCGGCTCGCACCGCGTCCTGGGCGGCGGCGGTGACGACCTGGCGGGCGTGGAAGTACAGGCCCCACTGCACCAGACCCATGAACATCACGATGAGGACGGGGAACAGGATGACGACGCTGGCGAGGTTCGAGGAACCCCGCTCGTCGACCCGTCGGCTGGTGACACCGGCCCGGTCCGCCATGTCGTTGCCTCCGGGGGGGGCGGCTAGGGGCCGGCCGGGGCGTTGGGGTCGATGGTGCCAGCCTTGGAGATGAACACGTTCATCAGCAGGACCCCGACGGCGATGGCGGTGGTGACGGCGAAGGCGATCATGATGACCGCCCCGTAGGTGTAGCCCCCGTCGTCGCGGAACCGTTCGCCGAGCTGGGCCCGGTTCGACCACCACCAGACCTGCAACCGGACCAGTGTGTGCACCATTCGAGTTCCTCCTCCTGTGGGAGCGGACATCACAGGGCCACCACGACGGCCAACGCCGGGTAGCCGATGAACAACAACAGGGCGATGAACATGACCACGACGGGTCCGCCGAGCCGTTCGGACGCCGAGGTCAACTCGGCCTCGGTCTCGGCGAGGTCGTGCTGGCGGAGACTGACCGCCTTGGCGTGCAGCGACTCGCGGACTCGGGCGCCCTCGTCGCCGGCGAGTTGCACGGTGGCGGCCAGTTCGGTCAGGGCGCTGATCCCCAGCCGCTCCCCCAGCTCGCGGATCGCGACCCAGGGTGATTGCTGCTGGTTTCGGGCCAGCTCGAGGGCGTCCCGCAGCTGACCCAACGCCCACCCCTGGCCCCGGTCGGCCGCCTGGTGGATGGCGGTGTGGGGCCCGCCGGCCCCGGCCAACACGATGACCACCAGGTCCAGGTAGAGGCCGAGCGCCTGGCGAAACTCCCGTCGGCGACGGGCCGCGGTGCGGGCGAGCAGCACGTCGGGCAGGACAAACCCGGCGGCCGCGCCCACCGCCACCATGGTCACGGTCAACCCCGGCGCCACCGGGATCCCGCCCGCGGCCCACACCCCGACCACCAGCAGCGGCAGGCACGCCCCGGTCAGGGCCATGGCCCGCTTGGCCGTCGCCTGTTGTTCGGGGCTGACCCCGGCAACCTCGAGGTCGCGGCGAACCTCGACCGCGTCCACGCCGACGGCGGACATGGTGCGCAGCACCCACGCCTGCCACCGGTGGCGCACCCCGCTGGCCGGGTCGGCCTCGGGTGGGGAGTGCAGCCGGAGCAGTCGCCGGCCGAGGTCGGGAACCGGCGGGGCGGCCGCCCGGGCGGCGAACCACACCCCCAAACCGACGGCGGCGCCGGCCACCACCAGCAGGCCGATCATCGGCCGTCCCCGGCCATCAGTCGGGGACCCGGCGTCGGGCGGGCCAGGCGCTGCAACAGCATCACCCCCAGGGTGAAGATGACCCCGATGAGGGCGAGCATGGCCTGGCCGGCGGCCGAGTCGAACGGTTCGAGATAGGTGCGGCGCAGAACGGTCAACCCCACTACGAAGCCGACGCTGACCACGACGACGAGCCGGGCGGTGGCGTACGTGCCGGCCCGGGACGCCTCGACCCGGGCGTGCATGGTCGCCGATTGGCGGGCGGTGCGGGCCAGCTCGCCCAGGACCCGGGCCAGCGCTCCGCCCTGATGCCGGCTGGCCAACTCCAGGGCGGTGACCATCATGTCGGCCAGCGGGTGGGCCACGTCCAGGGCGAACTGCTCCAGGGCCGGGGTCAGGCCCCGCTTGGCGTGCTCGGCCAGGCGGCGCACCTGGTCACGGATGGGCCACGGGGCCAGCGGAGCGGTGGCGGCGATCGCCCCCTGGATGCCCTCGGCCGCGCCGATCACGTCCCGCAGCTGCTCGGCCCAGGTGGCCAACGCCTCCAGCTTGGCGATCTCGGCGTTGCGCCGGGCCCGAGCGCCCAGGATCGAGGGCAGCGCCGCCCCGGCCAACCCGGCCAACACGGTGCCCACGGGCCATCGGGTCAGCAACGCCACCGCCGCCGCGGCCACCGCTCCCAACCCGACGCGGAGCCACAACCCGCGTCGGGCCGCAGCCCAGCCGGCGGGGACCCGCAGCGGTGGCGGTTCCCCGAGCATGGCCAGGGCCAGGCAGAAGACGCCGAGTCCGATCACCCCGCCCGCCACTGCGATCCCCAGCGTGTTCACTGGGTCCAACCCCCGTCGGGCAGCCGCCACAGGGCGAGGTCATGTCCGGCTGCGGCCAGCGCCTCTTGGGTGTCGTCCTGGAGACCGACCCCGGTGGGTACGGCCCGGCCCCACCGGTCCGGACCCAGCACCTCGTTCGACAGGACCGCCGCGCCGTCGTAGCCCACCACCTCGTGCACGGCGGACACGACCCGGCGGCCCCCGGGCAGCTTCTCGACATGGACGACGAAGTTCACCGACGAGGCGATGTCGAGGGCGGCCGCCTCGAAGGTGAGCTGTTCGGGGCCCCGCACCGCGTAGCGGCGCATCTGCTGGAATCCATGCTCGGCGGAGCGGGCGTGCACTGTGCCCATCGAACCCCGGTTGTGGGTCATGGCTTGGAACATGTCGAGGATCTCGGGACCCCGGACCTCACCCACGATCACCCGGTCCCCGTTGAGGCGCAGCGCCAGCCGGCACAGGCCCCGCATGGTGACCTCACCCTCGCCTTCGATGTTCTTGTTGCGGCACTCGAGCTCGACCATGTCCGGATGCCGCTCGGCGGGAGGTTGCAACTCCTGGTCGTCTTCGACCAGGATCACTCGTTCCTCGGCTGGGATCTCGTTGATCAGCGCTCGCAGGCTCGTGGTCTTCCCGGCGTCGGTGTCGCCGGTCACCACGATGCTGCGCCGGGCCCGGACCAGGGCGGGCAGCAGGGACGCCAATAGGGCGTTGACCGTTCCCCGCCGAGCGAGCCAGGCGACGTCGGCCCGCAACGCCTCCTCGCTGAACCGGCGGATCTGCACGACGGTGCGGCCCGCCAACGCCCGGTGCACCGCGGTCAACCGGGACCCGTCCCGCAGCCGGAACGTCACCGACGGCTGGGCGGCATCGAACCGCCGCTCGGTGTGGCCCTCGGTGGCCGCCCACAGTCGCACCAGGTCGGCCAGATGGTCGTCGCTGGCCGCGATGGGCTCGGCGGACGCCTTGCGCCCATCGTTGTACTCGACCCACACAGTGTCGTGGCCGTCGGCGTTGATGTTCTCGATCGTCGGGTCGCTGGCCAACAGCCGTTCGATCTCGCCCAGCCCACCCAGGTGGGCCAGGACCGCGTCGCGCACCGCCTCCTCGTCCTCGACGGCCAGGCCGGGCGCACCCGCCTCGAACCGCTGCTTGACCACCAGGTCGAGCCGCGCTTCGAGCAGGCTCGCGGCCAGGGCCTTGCGGGCCACCTCGCCGAGCCCGGGCGTGTCCAACGCGGCGTCGGCCAGGCTGGCGCCTACCTCGCTCACCAGGCGAGTCACCAGGGGCCACAGCTCGGCTCTCACCGCGCGCTCCCCGGTGCCGCCCACCCCGGGCCGGCCCCGGGCGGCGGAGACGGGACCAGATGGGTCGGCGCCGGTGGAGTCACGCCCCCGGTGGGCAGTGGCCCCGGTCGGTGACCATTGCCGTCCTGGGTGCCCGACCCGGCCGGGGCCGGCCCGGCCGCGGTGGCCAACCGGGCGGCGAAATCGCCGAGGTCGCGCCACAGGGCGCTGCGCCGCAGCCGGCCCTGCTTGACCACCCCGTGGCGTATCGTCGCGGCCGCGGTCTCGTCCCACGGCAGCTCGGCCACCCCAGCCACCCCGGCCTCGGAGGCCACCGTGGCCGCGTCGTACGGTCCGGTCCCCACCCCCACCAGCACCAAACCGCCCCGGCCAACCACCCCGGCGAGGTCGTCGATCAGCGCCAGCGTCGCCGCCACCGACTCGAACCCCAACCGGGTCACCAGCAGCGTCACCTCGGCGTGCTCAATGAACGGCAGCGCCGGCGACTGCGGCGTCACCCGTCCGATGTCAACCAGGACATCGACGTCGGGGCAGCCGGCCAGGCCCGCCGCCAACCGTTCCGCGGCCGGCGGCCCGACGGCACTCTCGCGCCGGGCCAACGCCTCGTACGCCTGGCGGGGCGGAATCGGGGACACCACCACCGGTAGCCACCCCCACAGACGCCGGCTCGAGCCGACCATGTCCTCGACCCGAAACCCCCTCCGCAGCATCAGCGTCGCGTCAGCCAACGTGCGCTCGCCCCGCAACGCCTCGTACCGGGCGGCCAGCACACCCCCGGCGGGATCGGCCTCGACCACCACCAGCCGCCGTCCCGCGGTCGCCGGCCAGTTGGCGGCCAGTCCCATCGCCAGCGTCGTCGCCCCCGGGCTCGCCTTGGACCCGGCCACGGTGATCAGCGCCATCGCCGCCGGTCCCTCACTCCCCCGCAAGCAGATGAAGCCGCAACCGCTGGCCGGCCGCCGCGGTCGACACCTGGTTGGCCTCGCCCTCGGCGACGGTCAGCGACACCAGCTGGCTGCCCGGCTGGGGACCGTCGGCTGCGCCGTACACCGTCGCCACCCCGAGCTCTCGGGCGCTCCCATCGGTGACTTCGACGAGCCCCACCCGATCGCCGGGACGCAACGCCGGGACCGGCAACTCCCCCGGACCCAACAGGGCGCCCACCACCACCTCACCCTCGGCCACCGACGGGCCGTCGCTCACCGCACCGAGATGCAGCAGCGTCCCCGCCGGGATGGGCGAGGACGCCACCCGACCGACCACCCGGTCCCGGTCGATGTCGGCCACCACCGTCACATCCTCGGGGACGGCCACATCGACCACCCGAACATCGCCGCCCCCGATCCGCTCCCCCGGATTGATGTCCCGGGTCGCGGCCAACACCGCGGTCCGCTGTTCCAGGTTCAACGCGATCAACAGCGCAGCCAAGGCGCCGCCCACCACCAGCAGCACCGCCAACGCCGTCCACGGGGCACGCCCCGGCCGAGCCCCGCCGGTCAACCGGTGCGGCATCCGTCCCCGACCGTCGGGCTGCGACCGGGGAATCGTCGTCGTCGCCGGGGCGGTCACGGGCCAACCTCGCCGCTCACGTTCACGACCTGGACCTCGCCCACCACCATGTCCAGCGAGGTAGACCGGGAAACCGGCCCCAAAGCACCGCCGGCGCCGATGTTCGAGGTCCACGTGACTTCCCAGCTGATCGACACCTGGACGTGGTGGACGTCGTCGGGCTGAATGGTCGACGAATGCGCAAACGTGTAGGAGCAGTCCGTCGACTGCTCATACGCCGGGTGGGAATAGTCATAGGGCGTTCCCGGCGAGAAGCACTCCTGCCACTCCCCCGGACCGAACACCCACATGTGCGACACCGGCCGGGCCGTGGCGGTCGCCGTCACCCCGCCCGCAGACGCCGACCGCGACACCGGAACCCAGTTCTCGATCCACAGCCACGACGCCATGTTGACGATCTGTTCGCGACCCAGCGGCGGGCTCGTCTGCACCTGCGGCTCGGGCAGCGGCAACCGGCTCCGGGCCATCAAGGCGAGCTCTCGGGGATCGACCACGGCGACGGGATCGCTTGCCTGCAGGGGAAGGGTCGCCGTCACCCACGTGATCGAGACGTAGTTGCCTGACCCGTCGGTACAGACCCGCATGTAGGTGATCGTCTGGCCGACGAAGGCGGCCGGCGGGTTGAACGGATCGAGCCGGGTTCCTACCGATGCGCCGCCCATCCCGTCGCCCAACTTGTTGTGACAGGAGATGTCTCCCCCGCGGCCACCAGACACGGCCAATGGCTCGACGGACTGCGACTCCGACGCCGTCACCTCCACTTCCCCGGTCGTCAGAATTGCTCCGGTCGCCGTCTGGCTGGGCCCGCTGCCGGTGCTCGCTCCCTCACCGTCCGGTCCCTCCTGCGCGGCCGCGTCGGAAGGCATCAGCAGGAGTCCGAGCGCCAACAGGACGATCAGCGGGTACGTCGCGTCCGACACCCTCACGCGGCGCATCCGGCGACCCCCGGCCACCGGCCGAGCTCCTGGCGCTCGGCCAACTGCCAGACGCCGTTCTCCAAACGCATCGCAGCCCGCCACTGGACCGTCCCCGCCCCCCCAGCGATCACCTGGCCGGTCGCCACGTCGACGACCTCGCCGTCGTCAACCGTGCACACAGTCACGATCGCGACTGTGCGCTCGGGCTCGGGCGGGAACTCGATCGACTCGAAGGCGTTGCGGTACTGGGAATTGGCCGGCAACCGCATGATCCGCCCGTCGCCGAGCAACGCGATCATCAGAGCGCGACGAACATCAAGCATCGGCTGCGTGTGGGTCGCGGCGAGGGCCGGGTGGTCGGGGTCGGGGATTCCCGCCGCCTCGAAGAACGCCTGGGGTTCGGCGGCGTTGTACGCGGCTTCCAGTTCGGTTCGTAGGACCTGCTCTGGGTCGATCGTGGTCGGCGTCGTGGCCGCGGTGGTCGGTTGGGTGGGTTCCGTCAGCGTTGAGTCGCTGGCGTCCTCGGCGGGATCGGGGTCGCTGTCCGACCGGACGACGCCGATGCCGAGGGCGACGAGACCGATGAGGGCAAGGCTGACGAGGAGGATTAGCCACCAGCCGCGGCCCGGGGGATGCGGGCCGGCCGGGGGCTCGGTCGGTCCGAGCGGTGTCGGTGGCGCCGGTCTCGTCGGAGTCGCCATGGCAGACCTCTTCGTGGCGGTCGCCGCGAGGCTAGTCAAAGGTGGCGACGGCGCGAAGTGGGTCGCGTACGATCCGCACGCATCGTGCGCACCTTCCGGATCGTGCGGATCACCGTACGGGCGAGGTGCGTGGGTGGCCGGCATCGGGTCGGTGGGCGCCTCGCCGGTGGCGGGTGGGGTTCGCCGCGATGGGCGGTGTGCGACGGTCGTCATGGCCGCCTCCTCCGAGTCGGCGCGGCGACGCGCGCCAACGGCTTGTTCGGAGAGGCGGGCCTCTCGACGGTCAGGCCCGCGAGACCGGCACGTGTGCCATGTGCCGTCCTGACGGTACGCCGCCCGCTCCGCTCCGTCAACCACCGGTGGCGAGGGTTGGGAGATGGCCGGCGGGGGCGTGCCGACGGTCGAGGGTTGATGAGTCGCACCGGGCCTCCTGGGGCATCCGTATCGCCGAGCAGGGTCGCAGGTGGCCGCCCGGAAACCGTCCCGGATTCCGTCCCGGGTTTGCTCGCGAACGCGAGCCCCGCGGGCGACTCAGCGGCGTGACCTGCGGCCCGGATACGCGCGCGAGCAGCCCGGATCTTTTTGCGAGCAACCCCGGTCCGGTGGTGACGCCACTCTCGGGCCTACGCCCGCCCCCGACTCCACCCGCGAGGACCGGCCGGGCCCGCACGGGCGGGTGACCGAGGGCGGTGGCGGGCAGGGACCGGGGGCCGGCGGCCGGTGAGGGTCACCCGGCGGCGTCGGTGCCTCACCAGTGTCGTGTCGCGCCGAGTGTCGGCGGTGTGCGAGGGTGGAACGTGGGCTGGCGGACCGGTCGTGGTTTCAGACCGACGGCGCCGGCTAGAGGCTGCAGGGCGGTCGCCATGGCCGGGGGGAGGGTGGCGGCGAGCAGCCCGGCGTCGACCCGGCGGGAGATGGCGGGGCTCACGGGGATGGTGGCCACCACCGGAGCGTCGAGGACGGCCTCGATGTCGTGGGCGGTGATGGCCCGGCCCGGTTCGTGGATCACGATGACGCCGGCGGGGTGAACCGGGTGCTCCACTGCTGCTCGGAGCGCGAGGAAGCAGGGCCGGGTGACGAGGTAGGTCGCCGTGCCCGCCGGGAGGAGTCCTGTGTCGAGGGTGGGTCCGGCGTCGTGGATGACCACCGGGGCGCCACTGGGCGGGTCGAGCACAAGCGTGGCGCCGGCGGCGAGTGGTGTCGAGCTCGTTCCGTCGACCGGTACCTGACCGGCGATCGCCAACACATCGGCCGGGTTGTGGGCGACGAGGGCGACTCGTCGGCTCCGGCCAACGACGAGGGCAAGGGCGACGGCGGTGGTGGTGCATCCCTGACCGCCCTTGGCCGTGTACAGGGCGGCGCAGGCCTGTCGGGGCGCGGCGGCGCCGCCGGTTGCCGGTCGGCGGTCGCGGGGTGGGTGCGGGCGGCCGGTCACCGGCCGACCCGGGCGGAGGCCGGGAACGAGGTCGAGGCCGCGGGTTGGCGCCCGGCGGCGACGAAAGCCTCGAGGTCGGCCTCGGCCAAGCGGACGTGGCGGCCGAGGCTGACCACCGGGATGCGGCGCTCGTGGATGATGCGGCGGACGAAACGGACGCTGACGCTCAGGTAGTCGGCGGCCTCGGCCACGGTGAGCAAGCGCAGCGGCGGCCGGGGCGCGCCGCGGATGGTGCGTGTCGGGTGGGCTTCAGTGGCGGTGGCGGACATCACTCGGGTAGGCCCCACCGGGAACCCGGCGGCTGGCGGCCGCCAACCGGACGCTCGGTTGTCGAGTTGTCGCCCAGCCCGCGAGCCGGCATCGACCCCTGGACTACAGACCTCGACCGGCGTCGGCGGCGGGCGGGGCGATACCGAGGTGGGTAGCGGCGGTCCGGGTCCGGTCGGTGCGCCAGGTCCAACCGGGGACGGTGGCGAGCTGGGCCGCCCGGGTGGCGGACAACTCACCGAGCTGGTGTTGCCGCCGGACCCGGGTGATCCAGGCCCGGAGGGGTACGCCGTTCTCCCGATGATCCGACGGGGGATCGCAATGACCCGCGCGGGTGGCGAAGGCCCGTACCGCGGCGAGGGCGGCCGCGAACCGGGCCTCGGGAACCGACCACACCCAGCCGGGTACCCGCTCGAGGGCGACAGCCCGGGTGGCGTCGAGCCGGCCGAGGGCATGATCGCGGCGTTGAGTGGTGGCCCAGGCGGACAGGGCGAACCCGTCGACGTTCCCTTGGGGGAGTCGTCCCACCGTGCCGTGCCGGTCGGCGAAGGCGACGAGCCGGGCGTGGGCGGCGTCCCAGGCGAGGGCGCCGGGGGTCCAGTCCCAACAGGGCAGGGCTTCCAGGCGGCGGGTTCGTTGCTCGGTGAGCCGCCCGGTCCGCCACCGTTCGCGCTGGCTCGAAACCCACACACCGAGCTGGTAGCCGTCGGCCAGGATCGTCGTCTGCGGGGGGAGGCGATCGTTGTTGGTGGTGGACCAGGCGACCAGCCGAGCGTAGCCCTGTTCCCACAGGGCGTCGCGGGTGTGGTCGACCCACCCGGGGAGGGCCCGGAGCCGGGCGGTCCGGTTGGGGTCGAGGTCACCTCGGCGGAGCTTGGCCCGTTGTTTGGTGGTCCACCGGCCGAGGTCGAACCCGTCGACCAGCTCGCCGTCCCCGGGGCAGGCGTGGCCCCGGGCCGCGGCCCAGCCGGCCAGGGCGCGGTAGTGGTCTTCCCAGGCGGCGTCGCGTTCGTTCCACGCCCAGCCGGGGAGCGTCTCGAGGGCGGTGACCCGGTCGGGGAATGTGCGCAGCCACCCGTCGGTGTTGTGCCCGGTGCGGCACACGTTGAGGAACTGGCCGACCGGGTGGCCGAGCCACCGGTCGCCCTGGCGGGGGTAGCGGCCGGCGTGCCGGTCGACGAAGTCGGCGAGGGCGTCATAGCCGGCCCACCAATCTTCGTGGCGGGGGTCCCACCGCCACCCGGGCAGCGCCTCGAGCCGCTCGACCCGTTCGGGTCCGAGCAGACCCCGGCGGTGCAGGGTGCGCTGCACGGTGCACCAGGCGCCGAGGCTGAACGTGGCGTCGCCGTCGGGAACCTTGACCGCCTGTGGGGTCCGGGCGGTGCCGTGGTCATCGACCCAGGCCAGCAGCCGCCCGTAGGCCTCCTCCCAGCTCGGGGTGGCCTCCCGGACGAGACGCAGCGCCAGCGATGCGGCCAGGTCGCCGGTGGCGCCGCCCGGCACCCACAGCTCGACCCGGCTGGCCAGCAACGCCCGGGCCGCCCGGCGCCGCAGCATCGCCGCCAGCTCGGGCTGCGCCGACCCGGTCCGGGCGGCGAGGCGCCGGGTCCCGTCCAACCGGCGGGCGAGCTCGTGGTCGTGGGCGCGCAGGGCGCGCAGCACACCACCGACGAGCTCGACGCTGCGGCGGTCGACCCCGGCCATGGGATCGTCGCCTCCGGTGTCGGTGGTGACCAGGACCGGGAGAAGGACGGTTCCGATCTTGGAATGGTGCGGCCGGCGTAACGCTCGCCCGGTGGCCTGGAGAATGTCGGTGTCCGAGTTCTTGGGGTCGACAATAGCCACCGCGTCGAGGGCGGGAAGGTCGACGCCCTCACCGAGCGCCTTCGCGTTGGCCAGCACCCCCCACGTGTCGGGGTCGGCGAGACGGGCCAGCAGGCGACGGCGGATCCGCACAGACGACCCGCCATGGACCCAACCGGACCACCCCGGGCCGGCCGGGTGGGCTCCGGGCAGGGCCTCGGTGACCGCGCCGACCAGCTGAGCGAAACTGCGGGCCCGGTCCACCCGGCTGTGAAAGCTGAGGCAGCTCGACAGCCCGAACTCGTCCATGGCCCGCACCACGGCGATGGCCCCGGCCAGCAGCACCGGGTCGATCCCGGCCAGCTCGGGACGGCGGGCGACCCGGTCGAACACGTCTCGTTCCACGGCAGCGACGACCACCCGGTAGTCGGCGACGACACCGGCGGCGATGGCGTTCGACAGCGAAAAGTCGAACACCCGGGGCCCGAACGACGATCCGGCGCTGTCCATGCTCACCACTTCGACGTCCCGGCGCCGCCCCCGGGTGAGCCGGCGAGGGGTGGCCGTCATGTACAGCACCCGGTTGGCGGGGATGTCGCCCCGGACCACGGTGGCGAACGCCTTGTCGGGGGCGCCGGCCAGGTGATGGGCTTCGTCGGCCACCACCAGATCAAACCGGCGGCCGGCGGCGGCGGCCACGGGCGAGGACTGGTAGGTGGCGAACACGACCGCCGGGCCGGGCCCGGCGAGAAACGACCGGACCCGACCGGGATCGGTGGTCGCCTCCAACACGAGCTCGCCCACATCGCTACACACGGCCAACACCCGGGCCGATGTCCAGGCCGGGTCGTTGCTCCAGGTCTCGGCGCTCTGAGCAACCAACGCCAGGTTGGGCACCAACACCAGCACCCGCCGAGCGCCGAGGCGGGCGGCGGCCCACACGGCGATCAGGGTCTTGCCCGAGGCGGTCGCCGTCGCCACCTGGCACGAACCGCCGTCGGTGATGGCCGCCGCAATGGCGTCGACCGCGGCGAGCTGATGCGGCCACGGATCCACCGGGCCGGCCCGGCTGCCCGGGAGCGGCGGCGGTTCCCGGTCGGCGCCTTCCTGCCGCCAGGCGATGTGGGCGTCCTCGCCGACCAGGCCCAGCACCCCGGCGCGGCGCAGCACGCCCCGCAGCCGGCGGCGACCGTTTCCGGTGGTCCCACCCCAGACGCCGTCGCGTTCCCCGGTGGCCAGGGCGGCGGCCAAGCACTCGGCCTGGACCGGGCAGTCCCGGCAGCGATCCACGAGCGCCCCGACCGGACGGCCCCGCGTCGGGTAGAAGCGCTGGGGTCCCTCACCCCGACAGGCGGCGTTGCGCCACCACCCCGGCGATCGCGCATCGGGCCCGCCGGAAACGGCCACGGCCACCGCCCGGGCCAACACCGCCGCTTCCACCCGGCAGGCGGCCGCCGCCGCGTCGACCACCGCGGCCGGCAATCGCCACGCCCGAGAACCCACCGGCTCGGCTTCGCTGAGCACCCGTGCGGTGTCGGTGACCGGGTCGGCCTCGGGTTCGTCCATGCCTCGACCGAGCGGTGGGGTGCCGCGCGAAGGCGGTCAGGCGGCCCGATCGGCGTGGTCGACGCAGGCGGCGAGCGCGGCCAGGCCTCGCCGCCAGTGATCCCACGGCTGGGTGCGGGTCAGTCCCAGCCGGGTCCGGAGCTCGGCGTTGTCCACCCCGCAGGCCCGGCCCCACAGGATCTGCGCCGTCAGGGGACCAAGCTGGGCCCGGCGGAAGAGCCGGACCACTGCGTCCCGGTTGTCGACCACCTCCTCGGGTGCCGACCCCGTCTGGGGGCTTGGGACCAGGACGCCGCCCCGCCGGAGCAGCCGCATGTCGTGGTGCCGGTCACGCAAGGGCACGGTCGACGGGCGGCCTCGACCGGGTTCACCCCGCCGAGCCTCGGGGGGATCGCCGGGCCGGTTCGTGGCCCGGCTGCGGCGCTGACGCACGTAGTACTTGCGGACATCCAGCAGCACGTTGGCCGCCACCGGGCCGGGACGGCGGTGGTAGCCCCCGGTGGCCAGCCGGCACCAGGCCAGCGAGACCAGCTCCCCGGCGACGTCCTCGCCGCCGTGTTCGACCCGACCCGCCAGGTGGACCAGACCGGGGACCAACGCCTGCAGCAGCGTGCGTTGCGCGATCTGATCGTGCTCGCAGCGGGCCGCCAAGGCCCGCAGCACAACGTCGGCGCCGGCCGGGTCGCGACCGGCCCGGCGGGCCAGGACCTCATCCAGCGAGGCCGCGCCGGCCAACGCCGGGCTGCCGGACCAGCGGGCCAACGCCGCCCGGGCCTCCCGGCTGCGGTTCACGCAGACCCACTCGGTGTTGAGCCGCTCAAAGGCGGTGAACGGGGGGCGCATCGGTTCTCCCTTGCTCGGTGGCACCGAGGGAGAATCCGACCGACCCGCCCGGGAACCGTCCCGCATCGCGTCCCGGGTTCCGTCCCGCATCCCGACGCCAGGACGGCCCGGCGCCCGGGCGGCGTCCCGGGTTCCGTCCCGCGTCCGCTCGCGACCACAAGCACCCGTCGTCACGCAACCTCGGCTGACCTGCGGCCCGGATACGGGCGCGAGCAACCCGGATACGGGCGCAAGCACCACGGGCGCGACCACACCGATCCGCACACTTTCTTGCCCGAACTCGGAGGCACCGGTCACATCCCGCGCCCGTTCCGGGCGAATGGGGTCCGGGTCCTCCCCTGACCCGCCAGCGGACGCTGCGATGGCGGGGCCTACCCGGTCAATAGGCAAACGCGGAGGTGATCCCGTGGCGACCCCACCGAGTCACGGCCCGGCGCAGCTCGGCGCGATCCCGGCCCAGCTCACGCTCGTGCCCGGCCTACCCGCCCCCCTGGGACGACCCGGCGTGTTCCCGGCCACCCATCCCTACGTCGAAGAGTGTTGGACCGGGATCATCGGACCCACCTCGGTGCTGCTGCTCCGCCGGGCGACGCTCCTGTTCCACGAACGAGTGCCGGCGGTCATCGACAGCGCCGAGCTGGCCGCCAGCCTCGGGCTCGGACGAGGCCTGGGCCGAGACGGCCGGCTGGGCCACACCATCGAACGGCTCCGCCAATTCCGCCTCGCCGCCTGGGAGCCCGAACACGCACTGGCCATCGCCGACCGGGTCCCTCCCCTCACATCCCGACAGCTGGAGCGCGGCCCGGCCTGGGTCACCCGCCGCCACCAGCTCCACCTCGACCGCCTCGCCCGGGACCGCACCAGCGAAACCCCACTGACGCCGAGCGCGCCCGGCGGGTCCGGCGACGCAGCCAAGGGCCGCCCGATCCTCGGCTCGCCCGGCGACGGGCCGTCCTGGCACCACCGGTCGGATCGACCCAGCTGGCACCCCGACGACTGCGACGGCCACTGCTGCTGGCGCAAGGTGCCGACGCCGCCGCGGCCGGCGACGGTCACCCGTCCGACACCCAACCCCCTGCGCGGGTTCGGGCCCGGGCCCGGGCAGGCACGGTCGCTGTGACCGCCCACACGACGACGACCCGCGCGACCCGAATCCCAGTCGACCCTCACCACGCCCACCGACCCGTCACCACCGGAACACCCCACCCGACAACCCGCCCGGAAGCGTTAGCTATCAGCAAGCACAACCGAGTTATCCACAGGCAGATCCCCGGACAGACCCTTGCAGGTTTCCCTCCGGGAAACCTGCGGCCTAGCGGCCGAACCCAGAGCGCGGGGCCATGCGATTCACGGTGACCCCCCTCGGCAGCGGGACCGGCCGCCCGATCGACGACGTCATCGACGACGTCGTCCGCTACCTGCGCGACACCACCCGCACCATGACCCCGGCGCCCGTGCCCGCGTTCGCTGCCGCGGGTGCCGCCCAATCCACCGGCTCCGACGCCACGGCCGGTGCTCGCCGGTACTACGCCGACAGCGGAGACGGACCCGGCCAATGGCGGGGACTCGGCGCCGCCAGCCTTGGACTCACCGGCGAAGTCGACGACGAGGCCTTCGCCCGGGTGCTCTCCGGCAAGCACCCGCACACCGGCCAACCGTTACTCCAGCGCCACCCCACCCGAGGCTCCACCGCCAGGGTGGCCGACGTCCTCGACGGCGACGCGGCTGACCAGGTGAGCCTCGCCGACGCCGCCCGACTCACCGGGCTCAGCGCCCAATACCTGCGTCGGGTGTGCAGCAACTGGGAACAGCGCCGGGACCAGATCGAAGCGACCATGGCCGCCGGTCAGCGACCAACCGTCGCCTACCTGATCTGCACCCGCACCGACCACGGCAGTTACCGGGTCACGCGCGAGGAACTGGCCGCGTTCCTCATCCGCCGTCGCCCACCCACCGTTCGCATCGGCTTCGACGTCACCCTCACCACCGAGAAATCGCTCGGCCTCCTCGGCCTCCTCGGCCCACCACAGGTCCGAACGGCCGTGCTCGACGCCATCGCCGTCGGCAACGCCACCGGGCTCGACCACCTCGAACAGCACGCCGCCTGGGCCCGAGCCCGAGGCCGGCGCGTCGGGGTGACCGGTTGGACCGTCGCCTCGTTCCGACACCTCACCTCCCGAGCCCTCGACCCCTTCCCCCACCACCACAACGTCGTCGCCAACCTCGTCACCGACGAACACGGCGATGTCCGCGCCCTGGACGGCCGGGGCCTGTACCACTACGCCCGCGACGCCTCCACCCTGGCCACCGTCGAGTTGCGCCACCGGCTCACCGCCACCCTCGGCGTCGACTGGGAAGGCTCCCCCACCGGCACCTGGGAGATCGCCGGCATCCCCCATGACGCTGTCCGTGAGTTCTCCCGCCGCGCCAACGAGATCGCCGAAGCCGTCCACGAACTCGAAGCCGACACCGGTCGCGGCGTCACCATCGACGAACTCCGACGCGTCGTCACCGCCACCCGACCCGCCAAGCAACACACCGACCCCGACCAGCTCGACGGCCAGTGGTGGGAACGCGCCTTTCGGGCCGGGCTCACCCCCGAGACGCTGGCCGGCTGCCTCGGACGGCGGGCGCCCACCGTCGTCGACGACGATGCCCGGACCCGGCTGTTCACCCACCTCGCCAGCCCCGAAGGCGTCACCAAGCACCACTCCACCTTCACCCGCGGCGATGTCCTGGCCGCCATCGCCAACCACAGCGAACGCATCAACGAGCGCGAGCAGTTGTGGGTGCTGCCCGTCGACCAGGTCGTCGATCTGGCCGAGCAGTTCCTGGCCAGCGAACGCGCGCTGCGCCTGGCCCGGACCCAGCGCCGCCCCCGGGACGTCATCCGCCGCAGCGACGGCCGCTTCGTCGACTGCGGGTTCCACGACCCCGAGTTCAGCACCCCCGAAGTCGTCGCCGCAGAAGAACGCATCCTCGCCAACTATCAACGCCGCCGGGCTCGGGGCGTCGCTGTCGTCTCCACCGAAGTGGTCGAGGCGACCCTCGCTCGCTTCGACACCCTCTCCGACGAGCAACGCCAGCTCGTGCGGGCCCTGACCGCGAGCGGTCACGGCGTTCAGTGCGCCATCGGCCACCCCGGGGCGGGTAAGACCTACGCCGTCAGGGCTGCGGCCGCCGCCTGGACCGCCGCCGGCCTCCGGGTCGTCGGCGCCGCGGTCAAAGGGGACGCCGCCCGCCACCTCGCCACCGAAGCCGGCATCCCCACGGAGACCCTTGCCTGGTACCTCGCCCACAACGACCCCGACCGACTCCCCCTCGATGCCCGCACCGTCCTCGTCGTCGATGAAGCGGGCACAATCGGCGACCGCGACCTCGACCGGCTGTTGGCTATGGCAGATACCGCTGGCGCCGCCATCCGACTCGTCGGAGACCCCCACCAACACGGCGCCGTCACCGCCGGCGGCATGTTCACCCTCCTCGCCGGACGGCACCCCGACGACACGCCCGAACTCACCAGTGGCCGCCGTGTCGCCCATCCCGGCGACTGGGCCGCGGCCGCAGCGCTTCGCTCGGGCCGGGTCGCCGAGGCCCTCGCCCTACTGGCCGACGCCGGCCACCTCCACGTCACGCTCGGACCTGCCGACGCCTACCTACAAGTCCTCGAACGATGGTGGACAAGCCGCCAAGCCGGCACCCACCATCCCATGGTCGACCGGCGCAACATGGTCCGCCGATCTCTCAACGACCTGGCCCACCGCCTCCTTCAGGCCGCCGGCGAACTGGGCGGCGAGGAAGTCTTGGCCGCCGAGGGCCGACGGTTTTCGACCGGCGACCATGTCATCGCCCGCCGAGGCGAACGCACCCTCCACCCGACCGGCCGATCCCGCGACTACATCCGCAACGGCGCCACGGGCACCATCATCGAACTCCACCCCGGCTCCGAGTCCGACAACGACGTCATCGTCGTCGACTTCACCGAACTCGGCGTCATCGAACTCCCCCGCTCCTTCTTCGACCTCCACGCCACGGGCGATCGCCTCGACGTCGGCCTCGACCACGCCTACGCCGTCACCAGCTACGCCGTCCAAGGCCGCACCTTCCCCGAATCGACCAGCATCATCGACAACGGCACAAGCCACCCCGAGGCCTACGTCGACATCACCCGCGGCCAACACGCCAACCACCTCTACCTCACCCGGCGCGACGAACCAGATCGCGAGCGATTGCCACGGCTCCCGCAGCAGCCAATCGCCGCGCAGATCACCGCCCGGCTCACCGCGTCCGGTCCCGAGACACCAGCAATCGAGCTCGATCCGCTCATCGGCCAGGCCTCCCGCATCGCCGACGGCCACCGCCTCGCCGCGCTACGCGCCGAACGGCAACGGCTCGAAGCATCTGGTGCCGACATCACTGCGATTGCCCGAGCCGAACGACTCACCTCCGCCCGCCTCGCGTGGGCGGCCAGACGTGACCCGCCCCCCGAGATCGCCGCCGTGCTACCTCCCCGACCCGACGAACCCCACCGTCGCCGCCGCTGGGAAACAGCAGTTGCCACCGCTGCCGTGTACCGGGCGCGCTGGTCAAGCCCGTCAGCAACCGATGCCTGGGGTCGATTGCTCGACCACATCCCGAGCGACGCTCAGCAGGCGCACCACCGCAACAAGGTCATTCGCCATCTCGAATCTGCAGGCGCTGTCGAGTCGGAGGCGTTCCTTCGCGGCATGATCGACCACGGCAACCCCGCCCGATCTCTGTCGTGACCGACCGGCGTACCGCGGCTCGGATGAATCGTGCTCACGTCCACCACCGGCGACAGGGGGTTTGTCCCAATCCTGGACCGTCAGGTGTGAGGCGAACTCCGCGCAATCGGGCGCGCGCCACGCCAAGTCGCGAAACGGCGGCTCCGATCCGCAGTCCAGGCCGGCCCCACATCCGAGCGAGGTCCTACACGACATCATCGAGCTCGTCCGGAAGACCGCCGCCGAACTCGACACCGAGCTCAGGTGGCAGGCGCCGGACCGACCCCATCGTCGGGCTGTACGCCGGGTTCAGAGCCCTTGTCACAGGCCGATCTAGCCTCGTGTGGTGTCCGTTGACGACGCTTCTTCGACTCTTCGTGCCGCGACCGGGCGAGACGCTGTTCACGATGCCGTCGCCTGGATAGCAGAGGGACGGTCGCTCCGCTCCGGGGTTGCAGTTCACGAACTGCTGAGCGCGTTGGTGTCCCTTCGTGGGGACGCGGTCATCGACCCTGGGGCCGCCATCCTTCAGGTGATCAGGAATCGGCTTCGTTCCTCGATCGACACAAGCGCCGACCTTCTCGGAACGGACGAGGTAGCCCGGCCTGGGGCGTACAGGGCAGCGCTCGTCGAGCTGCGAGAGTACACAACGACACGCTCGCTCGCCGACGTGACCGCTGAGGCGGTGTTGGGCGCACAAGCCGCAAACTCGCTGGTCATCGAGGCCCTCTGCCAGGTTGCCGGTCTGTCGTTCCGGGACCTCGCTGACAGGGTGGCATTGAGCGGTGGCACGGCGCCGACAGAGTCCTCCCGGCCGTGGACGAATGATCAGATACAGGCTGCTTTCATCGTCATCGACGCGGTAGTGCGAGGAGATGTCACGCCGCGCCTGCCGGGGGCGATAGCCGCGCGCCCGGTTGAAATGCTGTTCTCGCACAGCCCAGGGATCGGCGGTTGGGCGGACGTCGAGTCGATGCTCGAGCAGGGTGTCCCCTACGAGGTGCTGCTGACGCAGCGCGCCGTCGGAGGCGCCTGGCTCTCTCATCGCAACGCCACGACGAACCTCTTGCCGCCGCTGCTCGCCGAAGCGCTCTGCGAGCTGCTGGATGAGCGCAAGGTCAGCTATTGGCGCGGCGCGATGCTCGGAGGTGACGCTCCCAAGCGTGTGGTGGGCCAGCTCGTCGGGCTTGCCGGGGAGGCCGGGCAGATCGGTTTGATCACCCAGACGAGTGACGCTCAGCCCGCGCTCGCCATCGCGATCGCCGTCGCTCGGGACGGCGGAACTGCGCGCAAGTCTGCCGGGAAGCTTCGTGAGCTCCCCTCGCGCCTAAAGGTACCTGCGGCTCTGGTCTTGCTTGGGCCCGGATGGGCGACGCGAGGCGAGACAACCGACCTCGTCGAGGGGTACGAGGGTCGTCTGTTCACAGAAAGCACCCTGCATGACCTCAGCGACCTGGCTGTGTCGATGCAGGCTGTCACAGGGCGTTCGCATAATGCGACATAGCCGTTCGACAGAACCGAGGGAATACGGATGCCAGCTCATTTGACTGACGAGGCTCGACGCGAGCTCATCGACCAGGCGCTGGCTTCGGCGCCCGCAGGTGGGGCGAGAGAGACCCTCAAATGGCGCGCCGGGGAGCTCGTGCTCGACGTCGTCGAAGTCGACGTCGACGCCGTGCTGCTCAATCCACATAGCCATCGGATCCGGTCGCTGCTGGAGTCACTCCCGGACGGCGGCGCGAGCATTGGCCAGAACCCCTTCAGCGCTGAGTCGCAGGCTCAGATCGGCGACCTGCTGCGATCCACCGATGGCTTCGCGAACATCCGGAACGCCCTCGAGCGCGATGGGCAGCTTCATCCGGGCGTGATCACTCGGGCTGGCGTCCTTGTTAACGCCAACACCCGCGCTGTGGCCCTTCGTGACCTTCATGAGGGAACCGGACCGACATACGTGAAGGCGGTCGTCCTACCCGCTGACGCCACGGAGAAGGAAATAACGCTCCTGGAGCTCGAGCTCCAGATGGAGCGCGACGTAAAACAGGAGTACTCCTTCACCGCTCGGCTCCTGTTCATCGAGGAACTGATGACCAAGCTCGGAATGACCGCTCTCCAGGTTGGTCAGCGGCTTCGCCCTGATCTCACGAACTCCAAGGCGGATCAGAAGAAGGCCAAGGACGAGATCGACCTCGAGCTTCGGCTGCTTGCCATGGTCCGGCAGGTGCTATCGCACAGTGCCGGTTCACTGAAGCTCCGCGACTTCGACGGATGGCGACAGGGCCTCATCGAGATCGACAGCGACTACCAAGGGCTCCGTCTGACCCAGCCAGACGTGGCGACAAGGATTCGCGAAGCTCAGCTCGCAGGGCTAATGGCAGGCGTTGACTATCGACGACTGCGCGACGTCGACTCCGATCTGCTCGACAAGTACATCGTCCCTGCCCTAGAGGACCAGGCGACTCTGAGCCCGTTCGCCACGGAGCTCACGGCACCCCAGGGCGTTACCGCAGGCACAGGCGCCGTCAGCGATCCCACTGGTCTGGATGTGCTCGACCATCTGGATGACGAATCTGGCGGCGACACGCACGAGACCAGAGCGCTCGGCCAGATCTACGATCTGCTCGCCAAGGCGCCCGAGGACGGAGACGTCTCGCTTCCTGCGGTCGAGGATGGAGCGAACGTGCTCCTACCGCGGAAGACGCTCGCCGCCAGCCTGAAGTCTGCGCTGGAAACGGCGATCTCGGCAAAGAAGCGAGACAACCGGCAGCTCGATGCCCTGACCGCTCCATCGATCTACCTTCGTGAAGCCGCGAAGTCGCTCGATGAAGCTCGTGTCGCGTGGCTCGAGGTGAAGGATCGCGAGACCTTCCAATCCGCCGACTTCGTCGCGGCCGCTGAGGAGGTCCGGCGTGCGCACGACGAGTTGGACCAGGTCATGGGCGATGACTGACGGTGGTCTCGTCAGCCTCAGACTCGTCGGGAGTCCACCTGTGGTGGAAGCTCGGCGTGACGAGGCGGTGAGCCAAGCCTTCTGGCTGGAGCTATGGGCTGAGTGGGGAACGGACGGCGCCAATCCCGGCGACGCGATCCAACTTCCTCTGGAACGGTTCCTGAGCCGACTTGGATGGCTGAAGCCAGCTTGCATTCGCGAGCGAACGGGCCTCGAATGGGATCCGGATCTCTCGGCACTTGTCGCGGAGGTTCGCGCTGAGCGCAGCCAACTCAACGTGGCGCTTCGCCAACCGGGCTCACTCACACGCGAGCAGGTCACGAGCCGGCTGGGCGGCAGCCGCTTCGACCGCGACCTACGGCCGTTCCAGGAGCGCGATCTAGCCAAGCTGCTTGGACTGCCGCACGGCGCCAACTTTTCGGTACCAGGTGCCGGCAAGACGAGCGTCGCCTATGCCGTCTACGAGGGTGAGCGCCTAGCTGGCCGCGTCGAACAGATGCTCGTGGTGGCGCCGCTCTCCGCGTTCGACGCCTGGCAAAACGAAGTCGGCGAGTGCTTCATCGACGGCGCGACTCCGTCGGTCGCTCCGTTCGCCGAGTCGGCGCCCGAAGGGACTGAGGTCTTGCTCGTCAACTACCACCGTCTCGCGAGCAGTTACGAGGCAATCGCCGGTTGGGTTCGAGACCGTCCCACGTTGGTGCTTCTCGACGAGGCACACCGAATGAAGCGCGGATGGGCCGGTCAATGGGGATCGGCGTGCCTCAACATCGCGTTCCTCGCGAGCCGGCGAGACATCATGTCGGGTACGCCTGCGCCTCAGGGCCCAGGGGACATGGTCGCGCTGTTCGAGTACCTGTGGCCGGGGCAGGCGTTGCGAGTCCTGCCCAGGGCTGCGCTCGTCGTTCCCCCGCCGGCGGACGCCGGTCACCTTGTAGCGCAGGCGATATCGCCGCTCTTCGTCCGGACGCGGAAGAGCGAGCTCGAGCTCGAACCTCCCCGCCTGACTGTGGTGGAGGTGGCTCCGGAACCCCTCCACGAGGCCATCTACGACGCCCTCCGCGACCAGTACGGGGCTCAGTTCTCGATGGGGATGAACGATCGCCTCGAGCTCGCCCGGATGGGCGACATCGTGATGTACCTCTTAGAGGCAGCGACGAACCCGCACCTCCTCACCGCGGGCTCGTCCGAAAGCGACGACCCAAGCTTCCGGCACCCACCACTGGAGGTTCCACCTGAGTCGTCCTTGTGGGATCTGCTTCAGCGCTACAACCAGTACGAAACTCCGAGCAAGTTCAAGCAGCTCGTCCAGTTGGTCGCGGACAACGCCGCGCTCGGACGCAAGACCCTGATCTGGTCGAACTTCGTCCGCAACCTGCTGGCGCTGGAGCGGACCTTCGCCACGTACGGGCCAGCGATGATGTATGGAGCCATTCCGTCCGGGGTGTCGCAACCGGATACGGAACGCACCCGTGAGGCTGAGCTCGCCCGATTCCGGGACGACCCCGACTGCATGGTGATGTTGGCCAACCCAGCCTCCATCAGTGAGGGAGTGAGCCTCCACCACGTATGCCACGACGCGATCTACCTCGAGCGCACGTTCAACGCTGGCCAGTACCTGCAGAGCATTGACCGAATTCACCGTCTCGGGCTCGAGGCAGGACAGGAAACCCGCATTACCTTCCTCGCGACGGTCGGCACCATCGATGAGATTGTCGACGCGCGGATTCGCGAGAAGGCGGATCGACTCGGCCAGATGCTCGACGACCCCGACCTCAGCACCATGGCCCTACCGAGCGACGAAGACTACGGCCCAGCCATCGATACCCACGCGGACCTGGTCGCGCTATTCGCGCACCTGCGCGGTGAGGCATAGCACCGATGGCCGTCGCCCTGTTGGCTCGCACCAATCACCGATGACTGGACGAACCCCGACGTCGTACCAACTCCTGGCCGCGATTCTCAGCGCCCGGGCGATGAGCGCCACGGGCACGAGCCACGCGTCCCTCAGGGCATCGTTCGAGAAGGTCATCTCGGGTGGCCTCTATCGAACGCGCGACCTCGAAGCCGGCCAGGACCTGCTGGAGCGAGCGAAGTTGGTGGTCGTTCACGGACAGATCGTGAAGCCAACGGACGCGCTCCTGCGCCTTCGAGCGCTTCCCGACGATGTCGCGATCGAGCTCCTACTGCAGGAGTTACTCGCCTCAGATCCACCCCTGTGGATCTACGCAGCTGTCGGCGAGGAGGGGGTGCGGTGGGAGAATGTCCCGGACGACGACACACAAGCGCTTGAGCGCGTGATCGATGACCCCGACAGGCGCGAGGCGATGTTGCTTGCGCTTGGAAGGGTCGTCGACGAGTCACGGATGCGCGCTCTGGGAAGCGCAGGTGAGGAGGTCGTCGTAGCCGCGTGTCGAGCGCACCTGATCGACCGAGGGCGCCAGGACCTCGCTGCTCATGTGGAGCGGGTGAGCCTTCGCAGCGACCAGCTTGGATACGACATCACCTCGCCCGACACGGGTGGGAGGCGGCACCGACTCGAGGTCAAGGCGAACCAGGGAATGCCGGGATTCTTCGACTTCCTCCTGTCCCGGAACGAGGCGACCGTCGGTCGGCGTGACACGTCTTGGGCATTGGTGGCCGTCCGCAAGAACCTTGCCGGCGAGCTCGAAGTCGTCGGCTGGTGTCGAGCCAGCTCAATCGAGCCCTCGCTGCCCACGGACGGGTCACCGGCCGGGCGATGGGCGAGCGTCCGGATCTCATTGGCTGACAATGTCTTCATCCCTGGGCTTCCGCTCGACGTCGCGGTGGCTCAGTAGCTTAGGAACTCCGAAGACCGCAATTCGGTCTGGACCTGATCCGGCCATCCCGCCGACAGGTTGCCCACTCGAAGGAACCAGCGGGCGACGATGCGGAGGAAGTCCGCTTCTGCGCCTTGTATCAGGTGCTTCGGCTGGTGCTGGATCACCGGCTGGTCGCCCAACGGCACGAGATCCAGCAGGAGGTCGAGTGAGCAAGCACGGACTCCGCGCTTTGCTTGGTCCGTCTCGTTCTCGCTGTGGACGATCTCGCAGCCCACGGCTCGCAGGTTCGCCTCGTTCAGCGCTCGGAGGACTTCGATCCAGGCGGACGGACTGCGGTTTGCGTAGCTGAACACAAGGTGTCCATCGACCTTGAGGACGCGCGCCGACTCGCGGAAGATCCTGACGAGAAGGTTTCCGTACGCCGCGTCGTCTGCCAACTGACCTGTAGCGCCGTTGACCACGGCCTCTCCCACAAGCGTTTGGGAGCTCAGCCCAGCCCACGCCCGCAGTGGCAGAGACAGCTCGCTGTACTGGACGTCGTCGTGATACGGCGGATCCGTGAGGACGAGGTCCGCGGCACCACTCGCGAGCAACATCCGCTCCGAACTGCCCTCAACAACGACGACGTCGTGTTCAGAGCCGTCAACCGGCGGACTTCCGTCACTCGCAAGCGGGCCGAGCACGGCAAGGGGCCGATGAGCCTGACGCTCCATCCACTCAGCCGCTCGAACGAGCTGGGCCAGCCGACGAACCGTCGTACCACGACCACTCGTCACTGTTCCCCAGACGTTGGGCTCGACGGCGAGCGTCGTGAAGTTGAAGCGATGACCGGCCATCGACTCAAAGCTCTTCAGGTAGTAGCGGTCCCAGCGCGAGAGGAGGCCAGCCATCTCGGCTGAGCCAACGATCGCCATCCGCACTGCCGCAACGACCTCGGCCTCACCTGAGCAGTGCTCGGACTGGTCGAGAAGCTGCTCCAACAGCGCGCGCTGCCTTCGGGGATAGAGATCGGACCACAAGGTGAAGCCATGACGGAGGAGAACCCGGGTTTCTTGTCCCTCGGGGATCGCGCCAAGCGCAAGGGACGGTTTGTGACGTGGATCCTCGGCGGCGTCGCGCTCACCTTTCGTGGGCAGCGCAAGCTCCCTGGACCCGATGGCTGTGCGCTCGACGAGGACAACCTCCCAGCTCCAATCTCCCTCGCGCGCTCGCTGTTCGAGTCGCTCCTCATGACCGCATGAACACGCCACGACACGTCTCCGCGTGTACGAAACCCGGGGATCCACCGGGCACTCACACGTCGGACACCTGGAAGCGTCGGCTAGGTCGCCCTTGAACAGGTGTCCCGACGGGCACGCGAGGACGGCCGCTGTGCCGCCTCGCTCCCGTCGAGTGAGCATCGAAACGAGCGCATGGGGATACAGCCGAGATCGTTCACCGCAGTGGGTGCAGCACGCGGTTGCAACGCGGAAGGTGTGCGAGATGAGACCGGATCGCCCGTCGGCAAGTGTGGTTCCGTATGCCGCCTCGACCGTCGCTGCCGTCCGCTGATGAAGCACAGCAGCGGCTTCCCTCAGCGCGTCAGCCTTCGGGAGCCCGAGCATCGCAACAAGACCCTTAGCTGCCCATGGGTTCAGGTCCTGTGCGTACGCCCGATGGCCCGCAGCTGCGGCGACCAGAGGGATGACACCGCCCCCGGCAAATGGATCGGCGACGACAAGCCGACCTTCCGCCCCAATCTCTGCGGCGCTAACCACGGCCGCTTGAACGGCCGCCGTGCGTCGTGCCCACCACCTGTAGACACTGATCGGAGGCAGCCGCACCTCGCGATTGCGACTCTCCGACTTGGCGAGATTGCTCACGGCTACTGGATCGACGTGGCGCAGCAAACTCCGCACGCGGACTGACGATGAAGGCGCGGCATAAGTCCGTCCCCACAGGGAAGGTGCGAGGAGATCAGCTTTAGCGACCGTTGACGTGACCAGACTCATTGCGACACACCCGTGTGCAGTGCGACCGCCGGGATTCGCACCACCAGGTCGCTGTCGAACGCCGATGCGAGCCGCTGAAGCGTCACGAGCGTTGGCACCTGCCTACCCGCTTCGAGCCTTGCGATCGCCGGCTGCGAGAAGCCGGTCCGCTCGCCGAGTTCACGCTGACTGAGCGAAGCCGCCAACCGCATGGAACGGATCGTCGAGCCGAGCCGGTCCGGGCTGGCGACGACCACGCCGGCCGGTCGGACGTGCGATCTTCGCATACCACAGATGTTATACCGGCTTCTGTCTCCGGGGCGCGGACCGAACATAGGTATGGCCTATCTGCTTGAGTGCAGCGACCGCTAGATGTGGTGGTTGAGGTCGGCGGCGGTGAGCTGTCGATATGGGTGGGGCGGGGTGCGGACCGCTTGGTCGACGAGCCGGTACCACAGCAGCCCTCGGCGGTCCGAGGTGCGACGGTTGAACCGGAAGGTGAACTCGTCGAGGTAGTAGTCGAGGTGGTCGGTGGACATGCCGTTGTGCAGGGTGCCGGCAAGCCAGCGTTTGAGCAGCGAGGCCACCCGGTGCACGGCGGGCAGCAGCCGGTGGGCCTGCTCGGTGGCGCTGATGAGCACGAGGCGCTCGTGGGTGACGTGGTGGTGGGAGGGCAGGTCGTTGTAGAGCCGGTCGCCGTCGGTGTACAGGATCGTGCCGGGGGCGATATTGGTCTTGGCAAAGGCGAAGATCTCGGCCTTGCGGTTGCGGCTGTCGATGCGGGCCAGCCGCACCCGGCCCAGCCCCTTGGGGTGGCGGAGCTCCACGGCGATGACGACTTCGTCCTTGTTGGCGTAGCGAGCAGCGAGTTTGCCCTGCTTGCGGCCCCCGATGAAGGTGCAGTCTGTGCAGTCCATCTCGACGGACACGCCCGGTCCGCCCAGGGGTAGGCGGTCGGGGCGCACCATGGCCCGGCGCAGCTTGTGCAGCCACGCCCACGCCGTCTGGTAGGAGCCGAAGCCGAGCACTCGTTGCAGCCCGAGGGCCGACACGCCGTTCTTCTGGGCGGAGACGAACCACATCGCCGCGAACCAGGTGCGCAACGGCAGTCGTGAGCGATGGAAGATCGTGCCCGCCGTGACCGACGTCTTGCGGCCGCACGCCTGGCACATCCAGAGACCACCCGCGACCCGCCACGCCCGGGTGTGGCCACACGCCGGGCACACAAAACCCTCGGGCCACCGGAGCTGCTCGAGGTACGCGACGCAGGCGTCCTCGTCGGGAAACCAGCGCTCGAAGGCCGGCCACGTCCCGGGAAAGTCCCGGCCCGCGACCGGCATCGGCTCCGAATCGGTGACCACAACATGTAGACCCCACTACAGTTAAGCAGATAGGCCATACATAGGTTCTATCACCTCGCCCTCGGCGGGAATCGGACCTGCGCACACGGCTTCGCAGACCGTCGCGCGACCGCCTGGCACCAGGAGCGCTGATCATCCGCCCTAGACGGCTTGCCGCTGTGGCACGAAGCCGGCACGGCCGTCGAATGCAAAGTGCCATCTGGCTGCGCCAACTCGCCTGCGACCCGACGTCTGGGAAATCATGGTGAACGGCCAAGCCGAGGTATTGACCTAATGCATCGCCGGTTGCCGACTCTAAGTCGACGTCCTGTAGCCACCTTGGCTCGTCCCGCGTGCGCGGTGCGTACACTTGCAGGCCCTAATGGCGTACCGGGACTTCGCGCGGCCGGAGAACGTTCGACAGCTCACCACCACCGAGCAGTGGGTGACATGGGCTCACGACGAAGGGATCGTTCCATCGGTAGCGCCCATTGAGGATGACGTATGCGACGTGTGCTACGGAGCAGTCAACGGGGACTGGGCTCGCTGCTACCCGTGTTGAGCGCCACTCGTTCTGACCGCGGAGCCGCTTGAGGCGTCATCGGTTCTGATCGCTGCTGTTGGCCGGGCGGATGGGGTTTGCGTGGGCGGGGCGGCGCGGACAGCGTGATGATTGGTTGGG
>JBOGGX010000059.1:0-3052 GCA_050744245.1 Acidimicrobiales bacterium | reverse complement strand
GGTCGACGCGCTGGGCGAGGCGGGTTTCGCGGTGGTGGCCCGGCGGCGGCGCATCCCGCACACGGGGGTCACCGTCGATCTGGTCGCGACCGATGCATCCGGCGCCTCGTGGATTTTTGACGTGCCGGGACCGTTCACGTCGCGCCGAGGGGGACTCGCCCGGAGCGACGTCGTGTGGCGGGCGCTGGGCCGGGCCGGTGCCGTCGCCGGCCGCGGCCGCGGCGCGGCCCCGCTGGTACTGCTGAGCACGGGTCTGCCGCCGCCGGCCAGCGATGGCGACCTCGCCCTGCGGGCCGCCGGCCCCGCGGTGGTGTTCGACGTCGTCGACCTGCTCGCCGACGCCGACCGCGCCCGCCTCGCCGCCTATGGGCGCGGCGGCGCGATCTCGCGGCCCCGACCCGGCTTCTGGACGACCGCCGACCTCGACGTCCTGTTCTCCTGACGGCGCCGTTTGCGCACCGGTAGGGCGACCAGACGCGGCGTCCTAGGCTGGCGACCATGCCCCCCCGCACGTCCGCCGCCACCGCCGTCGAGCAGACCCGTCCCACGGCGGAGGAGTTCGAGCCCGAGCTCGAGTCCTACCGCAAGGAGCTCACCGGCTACTGCTACCGGATGCTCGGGTCCGGCTTCGAGGCCGAGGACGCCGTGCAGGAGACGATGGTGCGGGCGTGGAAGGGCATCGACCGGTTCGAGGGCCGGTCGGCCCTGCGTTCCTGGCTGTACCGGATCGCGACGAACGTGTGTCTCGACATGCTCCGAGGGCCCCAGCGTCGGGCCCGGCCGATGGACATGGGCCCGTCGTCGACGGCCGACTCGTGGCACGGGCCGGCCCGGTCCGAGAGCACCTGGGTCCAACCGGTACCCGATGCCCGGGTGCTGGCGGAGACGGACGATCCGGCCGAGCTGGCCGCCGGCCGGGAGACGATCCGGCTGGCCTTTGTGGCCGCACTGCAACATCTGCCGCCCCGCCAGCGGGCGGTCCTGATCCTGCGGGAGGTGCTGCGCTGGCACGCGAGCGAGGTGGCCGAGCTGCTCGACACCAGTGTGGCGTCGGTCAACAGCGCCCTCCAGCGGGCCCGGGCCACGCTCGCCGCCGGCCGGCTCGACGAGGACGTCACGTCCACCGCCGAGATCGACGACGACCAGCGGGAGCTCCTCGCCCGCTACGTCGACGCCTTCGAGCGCTACGACATCCCGTCGCTCCTGGCGTTGCTGCACGACGACGCCGTGCTCTCCATGCCGCCCTACCCGCTGTGGCTGCGGGGCCCGACCGAGATGGGCCGCTGGTACCTCGGCCAGGGCATCGGGTGCCGCGACTCCCGGCTGCTGGCCACCGCAGCCAACGGTTGCGCCGCCTTCGGGTCCTACCGCTCCGCCGGACCGGGCGTCCACGAGCCCTTCGCCCTCCAGGTGATCGAGGTGCGCGACGGGCTGATCTCGGCGCAGCACAACTTCCTCTACCCGGAGCTGTTCCCGGCGTTCGGCCTCCCGACGCGCCTGGAGCACTGACGCTCGCCGCTCGCCGCTCGCCGCTCGCTAGCCGCAGCAGGTGCCGACGGCCGGGGCCATCGACTCGGCGTCCTCGAGGACGGTGTAGAACTCCCACGAGGTGTCGGGTCCGTGGGCCCACACCTTGTCCTGGAGCGCATAGCAACAGGTGGTGCCGTCCTGGACCGTGTGCTCGAGTCCGGCGTCCCTGAACCGCCCGGTGGCCGACGCCACGTCGTCGGTCGAGGCGACCTCGACACCGAGGTGGTTGAGGGTGCCGGGCGCGCCGCCACCGGCGATGAGCACCAGCTTGAGCGGAGGCTCGGCAATGGCGAAGTTGGCGTAGCCGTCGCGAACCTTCGCCGGCGGTGTGTCGAACAGGTCGGTGTAGAAGTCGATGGCCCGATCGAGATCGGCGACGTTGAGCGCCAGCTGGACCCGTGACATGTTGGTCTCCCTGATAGATTGATGGTTGTCGATGCGATACTGTGACCAATGTATCGACGCTTGTCAGTAGGTAGGAGAATTTGCCAATGGCACGAGCCCCGCTGACCGTCCTCGCCGACCCCTGCTGCGCACCGATCGGCGACGCGCCCCTGGACGAGCCGTCGGCCGCCGAGCTGGCGAAGGTGTTCGCGGCCCTGGCCGACCCGGCGCGGCTCCGGCTTCTGTCGCTGCTGGCCACCGCGCCGCCCGGCGAGGTCTGCGCCTGCGACCTGGTCGAGCCGGTGGGTCGGTCCCAGCCGACCATCTCCCACCACCTCAAGATCCTCAGCCAGGCCGGCCTGGTCACCTCCGACAAGCGGGGCCGCTGGGTGTGGTACCGGATCGTGCCCGAACGCCTGGCCGAGGTGCGAGCCGCGCTGGCCTAGCCAAGCTCGAGTCAGTCCAGGCCGAGGACCGTCATCAAGGCTTCGTCCACATCCCACAACTCCTCGGGGCTGAGATGACCGGCGAGCTCGCCCAGCCGCCGCACGCCAACCGCGCCGAGCTGTTCGACGAGCGCGCGGGTCGGGTCGCCGTTGACGACGATCTCGGGGACGAAAGGACGCCGGCCTGGCGCTGCGGGATGTCGGAACCACGATCACGACCGAGCGGGGCAGGAACTCGTCGGCCCGGATCAGGACGTCGAGCCGTTGGCCGTGCCGCTAGTGGCCGGCACCTCTTGGAAGCCTGAACCGGTAGACGTCACCGCGTCGCACGCAGCGATTCCATCAGCCCGGCGACCGCGAGCATCTCCGCTCGATCCTCGCCGTCTGCCTCCAGGGCCACGACCTCTGCGGCGAGATCTGAGCTTGGCGAAAGCCGCCGGGCCGACTCGATCACACGAGGGCGAAGTGGGACTTGAACGATCCGAGGCGATCCGGTCGATGGTCGTCATCATTTAAGAGTGCCGCTGACCGGCGGTTTCTTCGATCGGCCTGGCGGACGTGCCGTCGGCTTCTACCCGATTTCAACCCGGCCGGTCGAGGTTCGACAGAAGTCAGCGGCGCCGGCGGGCACGCCGAGCCCGGCTCTCGACCGCGTCCGCTATGGCTTCCGCCGCATCGACGTAGACCGGCGG
>JBOGGX010000058.1:0-2300 GCA_050744245.1 Acidimicrobiales bacterium | reverse complement strand
TCCTCGAACTGGTCGGCGCACCCAACATGGCCTCCAACCTCGCGGCGCTCGCCACCGGGGGACGGATCGCCATCATCGGCGTCGGCGCGGGGGCCAAGGCCGAGGTCAACCTGATGGCGCTCATGGCCGCCCGGGGCCGCATCCACGGGTCGACCCTCCGGGCCCGGCCGGTCGAGGAGAAGGCCATGGTCGCCCGGGCGATGGAACGCCACGTGCTGCCCCTCCTCGGCTGGGGCGACCTCACCGTCCCCCTCGCCGCCACGTACCCCTTCCCCGAGGTCGCCGCCGCCTACGACCGCTTCGACCAGGGCGGCAAGCTGGGCAAGATCGTCCTCCTTCACGACGCGTAACGTCGTCGGGGACCTCGCCTGCTCAGCTCAGCGGCGTCAACCGGGCGGTGGCGTGGACCGTGCCGTCGATCGTGAACCACACGTCGACCTGCTTGTCCTCCCGGCGGACCTGCAGCTCGACCGGGGCGTCCACGGCGATGCCCGACCCGTACTCCAACACGGCCCGGGTCGGCTGCCCGGCCCACGGCGGCGCCCCGAGCTCCTCGATCGCGGCCCAGTAGGCGGCGTTGTTGACGTGGTTCATCACGTCGTAGTCGACGGCCCGCAGGGGCCAGGGGACCCGCTCGAGCGCCTCGTCGGGCAGCCCGGGGAGGAGGTGCTTGGCCGAGATCTTGCGGCCGCCCGCGGCCTCGCCGTAGAGCTCCATGAAGGCCTCGGGCAGCCGGGCGGGCATCAGGCTGTCCCGGTCGAGGTGGACCCACAGCGTGTCGATGTCGACCCGCCCGCCCCGGTCGCCCGTCATGGCGAGCCGCCTGCCGGCCCAGCGCCCACCGGTGCCGCTGCACCAGGTCGCCAGGTCGAGCCACTCCCCCCACCGCGGCGGCTCGATCACGTCGACCACCGCCCGGCGCACCACCCAGATCCCCGCGCCCAACCCGACCCGCTCGTCGAGCCCGCTCTCCTCGGTGTCGTCGTTGCCGATGTCCTGCAGGTACCGGGCACACGCGTCCCAGCGCAGCCGCCCGCTCCGTCCCGCGTCCCCCAACCGGACCCGCCGCCGCCCCCGAAACACCCGCCCCCGCTCCGGCAGCTCCACCATCACCACATCGTCAGGCACGCGATACGTTGACCGACCCGCAGAGCCCGGGGCAAACACCCAGAGCGGCGTCAAAGATCGAGGCGGAAGCCGAGGAGGGTGAAGCCAGGGATGATCTGCCAGTCGGCTGATTCGTCGCGGGTGAAGCCCAGGCGGGTGTAGAGGCGGTGGGCCACGGTCATGCGGTCGGTGGAGTGGAGGGCGATGCGGTGCTTTCCGGCGGCGAGGGCGCGGGCGATGCACGCCTGGACCAGGGCTTCGCCGACGCCGCGGCCCTGGGCCGACTCGGCGACGGCGAGCATGCGGATGCCGGCGGTGCCGGGGTCGGTGAACTCGGCGGACGACGACTCGGGGCCCGGGACGAAGGTGACGCCCCCGAGCACCAGCCCGTCGCCGTCGACCGCGACCAGCACGTCGGCGTCGGCCGCCCGGCGACCCACGTCGGCGAGCTCCTCGTCGTAGCCGTCGTCGGTCTCCACCGTGCGGTGATCGACGGCGGTGTACACCGCCAGGGTCAGCTTCCCCAGCGTGTCGAACTCGTCGGGTCGTACCAACCTGATCTCCATGGCTCCGGGACGCTAGCCAGCTCGCTGCCAGGCCGACCCGCCAGTTACCGTCGCCGTCCATGGACTTCGCCTTGCCGGGGGAGCTGGAGGAACTGCGGGCCGAGGCCTGGGAGGTCGGCATCGCAGGGGCGAAGCGGGCGGATGTGCCCGAGGACAGCTGGATGATCGGCCACGACCGGGCCTTCGCGGTCGAGTTGGCCGAGCGGGGCTGGCTAGGAATGACCTGGCCGGTCGCGCACGGCGGCGGCGGGCGGTCGGTGCTCGAGCGGTTCGTCGTGTTCGAAGCCCTCATCAGCGCCGGTGCCCCGGTGGCCGCCGCCTGGTTCGCCGACCGGCAGATGGGCCCGTCGCTCCTGCAGTTCGGCACCGACGACCAGCGGCACCAGTGGCTGCCCGGCATCGTCGCCGGCACCTCGATGTGGTGCATCGGCATGAGCGAACCCGACGCCGGGTCCAACGTCGCCGGCATCCGCACCCGGGCCGAGCGCGACGGCGACAGCTGGGTCGTCACCGGCCAGAAGATCTGGACCTCGGGTGCCATGGACGCCGACTGGTGCTACCTGGTGTGTCGCACCGACCCGGACGCCAAGCCCCACGAGGGTCTGTCCGACCTGGTGGTCTCCATGG
>JBOGGX010000057.1:0-5540 GCA_050744245.1 Acidimicrobiales bacterium | reverse complement strand
GCCCCGGCCCGCGAACCCGGCGCCTCCTAGCCGCAGGTCGTCTCGCCCGACCGAGGTCTGCGCGGCCGACCACCGCCAGGGTGGTCGAGCGCACAGAGGTCAGGGCCGCCGATTCTCGACGCACTGGTGATCGGAATCCGACCATGGATGCGTCGAGTTCGCGGGACCGCCGATTCTCGACGCACTGGTGATCGGAATCCGACCGTGGATGCGTCGAGTTCGCTGCGGGCCGGCCGGGTCGGGCCCAGCGCGCTTCAGGAGGTCAGGACGACCAGGTCGTTCCGGTGCACGATCTCGTGGGGCATGCCGTCGGGCAGGTCGGCGGTGCGGCGGCCGGCGGCCGCGGCTAACGAGGACGACCCCACCCGGGCCAGACCCTTGGCGAACACCCGGCCGGCGGTGTCCGCGATCTCGACCGCGCTGTCGGCGTCGAACCGCCCGTCGACCCGCACCACCCCGGCCGGGAGCAACGAGCGGCCCCGGGCCACGAGCGCGTGGCGGGCGCCGTCGTCGACCACCACGACGCCGTTGGCGGGCACCGCGAACGCGATCCACAGCTTGCGGGCCGGCAGCCGGCGGTCGCGGGGCAGCACCACCGTGCCCACCCCGGGCTCGCCGGCCACGATGGCCAGGAGCACGCCGTCCCGGTCGGCGGCGGCGATGACCGTGCGCACGCCCGACCAGGCCGCCATCTTGGCCGCGGCCACCTTTGACGACATCCCGCCGCTCCCCCGGCTCCCGGCCCGGCCGGCCACGCCGACGACGGTCTGGTCGAACTCGACGATCTCCTCGATGAGCGACGCCGACGGGTCGAGCCGAGGGTCGGCCGTCAGCAACCCGGGCGTGTCGGTGAGCAGCACCAGGATGTCGGCTTCGACCAGATGGGCCACCAGTGCGGCCAGCCGGTCGTTGTCGCCGAACCGGATCGAATCGTCCGCAATGGTGTCGTTCTCGTTCACCACCGGAAGAACCCCGAGCTCGAGCATCCGCCGGATCGTGTCGCGGGCGTGCAGGTACTGCTGGCGACGCCCGAAGTCGAGCGGGACGAGCAGCACCTGGCCGCACACCAGCCCGTGCTCGGCGAAGCAGCCGTCGTAGACCCTCATGAGCCGGCTCTGGCCTACGGCGGCCAACGCCTGCAACGTGACGACGTCGCGCGACCGGCGGGCCGACTCGTCCATGACCACCGGCCGACCGGCGGCGATGGCGCCCGAGGTGACGGCGACGACGGCGTGGCCCGCAGCCCGCAGCGCCGCCACCTCGGCCGAGAACTTCCGGATGGCGGCCTCGTCGATCGTCCCGTCGTCCGTGGTGATCGACGAGGACCCGATCTTGGCCACGACCCTCACAGGTCGTCCTCGTATGTGAAGGTCAATCGTCCTATGTGGACGGTGTCGCCGGCCGAGGCGCCCGCCCGGGCCAGGGCCCGGTCGACGCCCAGTCGCCGCAGCCGCTGATGGGCCACCGACAGCGCCTCGGCGTTGGTCAGGTCGTTCAACGCCACCGCCCGCTCGGCCTGGCGGCCGACGACCGTCCAGTCACGGTCGCTCGAGCGCTCGATCCGGAAACCCTCCGCGGCCGGGCGGTGGACGACGTAGGCGGTCGGCTCCGGCTCGCGGGCTCGCGCCTCGCGTACCAGGTCGGCGAGCCGTCCTACCACGGGCCGCACCCCCTCACCGGTGACGGCCGAGACCCGGAGCTCCGGCCCGCCCGCCAGCCACTCTGGGGCGAGGTCGGCTCGAGACCCGACCACGAGCGTGGCCCGCTCGAGCAGCGCCGGCTGGTAGCGGCCGAGCTCGTCGAGCAGGGTCCGTTCCTGCTCGTCCGGCACCGGCAGCCCGACGTCGGCGGCCAGGTCGACGAGCACGCACAGCACCCGGGCCCGCTCGATGTGCCGGAGGAAACGGTGGCCGAGGCCCCGACCCTCATGGGCGCCCTCGATGAGGCCAGGGATGTCGGCCACGACCATCTCGAAGCCGTCGTCCATGCGGACCACGCCGAGGTTGGGTTCCAACGTGGTGAACGGGTAGTCGGCGATCTTGGGCTTGGCCGCCGAGATGCGCGAGATCAGCGTGCTCTTGCCGACGTTGGGGAATCCGACGAGCGCCACGTCGGCCAGCAACTTGAGCTCGAGCCTGAGCCAGCGCTCCTCGCCGACCTCACCCTGTTCGGCGAACCCGGGTGCCCGGCGCCGGTTGGACAGGAACCGGGCGTTGCCCCGCCCGCCTCGGCCGCCCTCGGCCACGACGAAGCGGTCGCCGGCGTTGACGAGGTCGGCGACCACCCGGCCCTCGAGGTCCGTCACCACCGTGCCCTCCGGCACCTGGACCACGAGATCACGGCCGGCGGCCCCGTGCTTGCGCTTGCCCGAGCCGTGGCCGCCGTCGGTCGCCCGCCGATGGGGATGGTCCCTGAACGAGATCAGCGAGGCGACGTTGCGGTCGGCGACCAACCACACGCTGCCGCCGTGGCCGCCGTCGCCGCCGTCGGGGCCGCCCTTGGCGACGAACGGCTCCCGGCGGAACGACACCGCGCCGGCGCCGCCGTCGCCGCCCTTGGCATGGAGATTGCACTCGTCGACGAACTGCGACACACCCAGAGGCTAAGGCGGGCGGCCCGGCGCAAGTCGGGTCGGGGATGGTCCCATCGAGGCAGCAGGTGTGCGCGTTCCACCACCTCCGCGGTGGTGGACCGCAACAACCTCTCCGTCAGCTGGACTACTCCGGGAGGACGGCGACGAACTTCCGGCCCCGACGCATGCGGAACTTCACGTGCCCGTCGGCCCGGGCGAACAGCGTGTCGTCGTCGCCCCGGCCCACGTTCTCGCCCGGGTGGAAACGCGTGCCGCGTTGGCGGACGATGATGGCGCCGGCCCGCACGAGGGTGCCGTCGTAGACCTTGACGCCCAACCGCTGCGCGGTCGAGTCGCGGCCGTTGCGGGTCGACCCGCCACCCTTGGTCTTCGACATGTCGTCTACTCCTCCTCGGCCGCCGCGGCCGACGCGGGCGTCTCGTCCATCGTGGCCGACACTCCCCCGGCGGTGATGCCCGTGATCTCGATCACGTCGTAGCCCTGGCGATGGCCCCAGCGCCGGCGGTGACGGGTCTTGTGCCGGTAGGTGAACCCGGTGATCTTCTTCCCCTTGGCCTGGCCCACCACCCGGGCGGTCACCTCGGCCCCGTCGAGCTGGCCTGGCGTCGCCAGCACGGTGTCGCCGTCGATCACGAGCACCGGGGTCAGGCTGACCTCGGCACCGTCGTCGGCGCCCAGGCGCTCGACCTCCAGGCGCGACCCGGGCTCGACGCGGTACTGCTTCCCGCCCGTCTTGATGACTGCGTACATCGACAATCCTGCTGCTCGACGACGGCGGGGACCAGCCGGTCTCACGCCAAAGGACGGGTCAGCCTAGCGTCGTCCGGCGTTTCTCGGCCAAGTCACGGCGCCATGCCCTTGCGGACCGCGGCTTGGATCCCGACGCTCACGCCGAAGGCGGCGATCGGGAACACGGCCAGAACGGCACCCACCCGCCGGTGGCCATCACCGAGCCCAGCCAGATGACCATCCAGAACGCGGAGAACACCAGCCACAGGAATAGGTGGACCCTGAACGCGGGGATCGACATGAGGGCGGCGCCCTGCCCCGACGGCGGCTGCGGGCGCGCCGGACGGGGCCGGGTCACGGGGCCCGCGGGCAGGGGCCCGGGCGGCAGGTCGGACGTGAGCCGGGCCAGCTCCTCGGGGCTCCGGGCCCGGTAGGCCACACCGGTCCGGTTCTCGAATTCCTCGAAGCTGAGCCGGCCGTCGGTCATGTGCCGGCGCAGCTGATCGACGACCCGCTGCCGCTCGGTGTCGGATGTGCCGAGATCGTCCTGCGGCTCCGTCATCGTCACTCCTCGTCCAAGAGCGCCTGGTCGAACACTATGCCACGCCCGTTGCACGCGGGACACACGCCGGAGAACGATTCGAGGAGCCCTTCGCCGATCCGCTTCCTCGTCATCTCGACCAGGCCGAGCTCGGAGATGTCGAACACCTGGGTGCGGGTCTTGTCGCGAGCGAGGGCGTCGCGGAACACGCGGATCACCTCGTCGCGGTTCTTCGCCACCTCCATGTCGATGAAGTCGACGACGATGATGCCGCCGATGTCGCGCAGGCGGAGCTGGCGGGCGATCTCGACCGCGGCCTCGACGTTGTTCTTGTACACCGTCTCCTCGAGGCTCGAGGTGCCGACGTTCTTGCCCGTGTTCACGTCGATCACGGTGAGGGCCTCGGTGTGCTCGACGATGACGGACCCGCCCGATGGCAGCCAGACCTTCCGATCCAGCGCCTTGTGGAGCTGCTCGTGGACGTGGAAGCGCTCGAACATGGGCAGCGGTTCACTCGCCGGGTCGTAGTGCTGGACCCGGTCGGCGAGGGCGGGAGCGACCGCGCCCACGTAGTCGCGCACCTCGGCGAACAGCGTCTGGTCGTCGATGACGACCGACCGGTACTCGGCGTTGAACTCCTCCCGGATGACGCGCACCGCCATGTCGGGCTCCCGGTAGAGCAGCGTCGGCGACTTGGCCCGCTTGGCCAGCACCTCGATCTGGGCCCACTGCCGGAGCAGACGTTCGACGTCGCGCTCGATCTCCTCGGCCGTGATGTTCTCGGCCGCGGTGCGCACGATGAGGCCGTGGGCGGCCGGCTTGACGCGATCGAGGATCTGGCGCAACCGGCGCCGCTCGTCGTCGGACAGCCGCTTCGAGATGCCATAGGTCGAGCTGTTGGGGACGAGCACGACGAACCGACCGGGCAGCGAGATCTCCTGGGTCAGCCGGGCTCCCTTGGCGCCGATCGGGTTCTTGGTCACCTGGCACAGGATGAGTTGGCGAGCCCGGAGCACGTGCTCGATGCGGCGCGGCCCGGACTCCTCGACGTCCTCCCGGTCGAACTGGACGTCGCCCTTGTAGAGCACGGCGTTCTTCGGCGTGCCGATGTCGACGAAGGCGGCCTCCATGCCGGGCAGCACGTTCTGGACCCGGCCCAGGTAGATGTTGCCGTGGATCTGGGCCACGTCGTCGGTCGGGCGGTAGACGTAGTGCTCGATGAGCGCCCGGCCTTCGAGCACGGCGATCTGGGTCGCGTGCGACCGGACGTGGACGCACATCATGTAGCGACCGACCGGGCGGCCCTTCCGCTCGCGACCGCGGCGCGACTCGAGCACGTCGTCGTCGAGCTCGACGGGGAAGTCGTCGCCGACGACGGCCTCGACCGGGGTCGGCGGCCTGGCCTCCCTGGTGGGGGCGCTGCCACCGCCGCCCCTCGGGCCGCGGCGCCGGCGACGCCTGGCCCGTTTGTCCGGTTCTGGGGACCCGGGGCGGCTGTCGCCGATGCGGGGCTTCTGGGGCGGCGCCGGGCGGGTGTCACCGATGCGTGGTGCCGGGCGGCTGTCGCCGATCTGGGGCTGCTTGCGGACCAGGGCCCGCTCGGCCGCCGCCGGATCCCTGACCCGGCCCTCGGTCGCCCGCTCGGGCAGCTCGTCTGGTTCCCGCTCGTCCCGAACG
>JBOGGX010000056.1:0-8991 GCA_050744245.1 Acidimicrobiales bacterium | reverse complement strand
GCCGCACCAGCTTCTCGTTCCGTCGACGGTCACCGCGCGTGAGCGGCCTACGGTTGGACACAGCATCCTCCTCGGTGTGGGTTGGACCAGAACCCGAACCCTCGCGAGGGGGATGCTGCGCGTGGTGAACCCCCGACTCAACCTCTACCGGGACTTACTAGAGGTGAATGAACCGTGGAAGCGCTCGGCCGGCTTGTCAGGCGGTCCTCTTGAGGGTGACTTGGTAGCCGAGGTCGTGCAGGAACGAGCTCAGCCAGCCCCGACACCATTCTCATCCGTCGTGGCGGCCGAAGGCCATGGGCGAGCGCCAGCGAGCCGGGCGACGATGGGCGTGGGGCGCAGCCCCACAGGGGACGCTGACGCTCACATGGGCCTCCCGGCACTGTCCGCCGCCGCGGTGAGGCTCGGCCGAGCTGCAGCCGACAAGACCGACGCCGTGCAGCAGACCGGCGACGTGCTCGTCGAGATCGGGCGGTCGACCCTCAGTATGTCGAGGCCATGCACGAGCGGGAACGGTCGATGAGCACCTACGTCGGCGAAGGGGTCGCCATCCCCCACGGCACCGACGGGAGCCGGGTGCACGTCCGGCGGACCGAGCTGTCGTTCCTCCAGTTCCCCGACGGCGTCGACTGGGACGGCGAGGAGGTCAAGATCTGTATCGGCATCGCGGCCCGGGGTGACGAGCACGTCGGCGTCCTGGCCGCCCTGGCCAGGATCCTGATCGTCCCCGAGCGGGCCGACGAGTTGAGACACGCGTCGTCGGCCGACGACGTCGTCCGCCTGCTCCAGGCCGAGGAGGAGGAGGACGACGAAGAGGAGGAGGAGGTGACCCACCCGTGAAGGTCGCCCGCTACTACGCGCCCGGCGACGTCAGGATCGAGGAAACACCCGAGCCGGCCCCCGGGCCCCGCGAGGTGAAGCTCCGGGTCATGGCCTGCTCCACCTGCGGCACCGACGCCAAGATCTACGCCCACGGGCACCACCGGCTCCAACCGCCACGAGTGCTCGGTCACGAGGTCGCGGGCGAGGTGGTCGACGTCGGCGCCGACGCCGCCTCGTGGACGTCGGGCGATCGGGTGCAGATGATCGCCGCCATCCCGTGCGGTGTCTGCGACGAGTGTCGCCGGGGCTGGCCCACCGTCTGTCCCAACCAGAAGGCCATCGGCTATCACTTCGACGGCGGGTTCGCCGAGCACCTCATCGTGCCCGAGGACGTGCTCCGGGTCGACGGGCTCAACGGCATCCCCGACAGCGTGTCCTATGCCGAGGCGTCGGTGGCCGAGCCCTTCGCCTGCGCCATCAACGCCCAGGAGCTGGCCCGGGTGGACGACGGCGACACCGTCGTGGTCGTGGGGGCCGGCCCCATCGGGTGCCTCCACGTCCGGCTGGCCCGGGCCCGGGGCGCCGGCGCGGTCTACCTGGTCGAGCTGTCGCGACAGCGGCTGGACCTGGCCGCCGAGCGCGTCCAGCCCGACGGCGCCGTGTGCTCGGCGGAGACCGACGCGGTCGACGCCGTCCGCAAGCTCACCGACGGCCGTGGGGTCGACGTCGTCATCACCGCGGCGTCGTCGGGCCGGGCCCAGGAGGAGGCGCTCGAGATGGCGGCGCTCCGGGGTCGGATCAGCCTCTTCGGTGGGCTGCCCAAGGACAACCCCGATCATCGCCTTCGACTCCAACCTGGTGCACTACCGCGAGCTCACCGTCGTCGGGGCCAACGGGTCGAGCCCGGCCCACAACCGTCAGGCCATCGACCTCATCGCGTCCGGCGCGGTACCGGTCGCCGACCTCATCACCCTCCGCCTCCCGCTCCCCCAGGTCCTCGAAGGCATCGCCGCGGTCACGCGCGGCGAGACCATCAAGGTCACCATCGAGCCCTGACCCCTTCCGAATGTTGGGTGGTTATCGCGCCCATGGGCGCGATAACCACCCGAAGTTCCACTGGTCGGGTCGGGATCGGTCGTCCTCCACGCCGCCGTCGTACGCTCTGGGCCGTGGTCGGAGCCAACGCCGTCGTCCCCAACGGCATGGAGGTGCCGTCGGGCATGATCAGGAACGGCGCAGCCGAGTACGTCAAGCGGTGCCACCGCTACCGCGCCGAGCTGCGGAGGATGGTCTGATGGCGATCGCAGACGTCGAGACCCCGGCGCCGGCGCCGACCCGCTGGACGGCCCAGTGGCTCGAGCTGTACGACGAGGTCATCACCACCGGCCTGTGCACCGGGTGCGCGGGCTGCGTCATCGCCTGCCCCCACGACGTGATCGGCTACCGGCACGAGGAGGGCCAGTACACGCCGTTCCACCTCGAGGAGGAGCTGGGCCCGGCCAACTGCATCCACGGTGAGAAGGGCTGCACCTCGTGCACGCGCGCCTGCCCGCGCTTTCGGGCGTGGGAGCCCCAGGCCGACGAGCACCTCTTCGGGCGGACCAGGCAGCCGGACGAGCAGGCCGGCATCTACTCAGACATCATGCTGTGCCGGGCCTCGGACGAGGCCGTCCACCAGATGGGCCAGGACGGAGGCCTCGTCACCGCCATGCTCGTCTGGCTGCGGGACAACGACTACATCGACGCCGCCCTGGTCTCCTATCTAGAGGGCGACGGCTCGACATGGAAGGCCAAGCCCGGCGTGGCCAGCACCAACGAAGAGTTCTTCGCCGCCGCCGGTTCGCGCTACACCTACTCGGCCAACACCTTGGCCCTGCAGGAGGCGGTCGCCGCCGGCCACACGCGACTGGCCCTCGTCGGCATGGGCTGCCAGACGTCGTCGCCACCAGTGATGTGGACCAGGAAGGTGGGCAAGACCGGCCGTCCGTTCCTGTTCAACATCGGCCTCATGTGCTCGAAGACCTTCGACGATGCCATCTTCCACGAGCTGTTCTGGACCAAGTACGGGCTCGACAAGGCCGACATGGTCAAGATGAACATCAAGGGCGTCTTCCAGATCTGGATGCGCGACGGCGCCTATCACGAGATCAACCTCAAGGAGTGCCACGCCTGGACCCGCGAGGGCTGCAAGTTCTGTCCGGACTTCGCCGCCGAGCACGCCGACATCTCGACCGGCGGCATCGGCAAGTACGCCGACTGGACGCTCACCGTGGTCCGCACCGAACTCGGGCGCGAGGTGATGCAGCGCATGGTGGCCGACGGCACGATCGTCACCCGGCCGGGCGACGACGACCCGGGGGCCATCGCCCTCATGCACAAGCTGGCCGAGAACAGCCGCGATCGCTGGCCCGGGTTCGCGGTGGACGATCCCCGCCCACCGGCGAGCGACAAGCCGAAGAAGAAGGCGCACTAACCCCGCGCCGGACGAGAGGGGAACACAAGTGGCAGAGAGCGTGTACAAGATCGTCGAACTCGTCGGCACCAGCACCGAGTCGTGGGAGAAGGCGGCGTCGGCCGCGGTGGCCACCGCGGCCCAGTCGCTGCGCGACCTTCGCATCGCCGAGGTCGAGCGGCTCGACCTGCAGATCGAGGACGGTTCCGTGGTCGCCTATCGGGTCAAGGTGAACGTGTCATTCAAGTACGAATCTGGAGAAGGGTGAGGGGACGGCGATGGCCGACATCGACGCACTCGTGTCCCAGATCCCGATCGACCAGCTCGCCGGTCAGCTCGGCGTGAGCGAGGCCGAGACCGAGCAGGCGGTCCGGCAGGCCCTCCCTGCCCTCCTCGGCGGGATGAACGCCAACGCCCAGGACCCGGCGGGCGCGGCGTCGCTGGCCCGCGCCCTGGGCCAGCACGACGACAACCTGCTCGAGGGCGGCATCGACTTCAGCCAGGTCGACACCGACGACGGCCAGAAGATCGTCAAGAACGTGTTCGGCGACAACCAGGACCAGGTGATCGACGCCCTCGGGGGGCTCGGCGGCGGCGGCGGCGGCGGCGGCTCGATCTTCGCCAAGCTCCTGCCCATGCTGGCGCCGCTGGTGCTGTCGTACCTGGCGAAGTCGTTTGGCGGAGGCGGCACCCGGGCCGGCGGCGAGGCGGAGGCGGGCGGCATGGGGGGCCTGGGCGACATCCTCGGTGGCATGCTCGGCGGCGGCCAAGGGGGCGGCGACCTCGGCGGTCTGGGCGACATCCTGGGCGGCCTGCTCGGCGGGGGCAAGCGCTGATCGGCTGAACCGGCGGCTTTCTCACGTCACGGCGTCGGGGCTCGAGGCCCAGCTCCGCACACAGCCGCTCGCGCCGCCTGAACTTCTGGATCTTGGTGAGCCGACATCGGCCACCCAGGAAAACGCAAACTCGACGGATCTCGCGCCGACCGGCGGCGCGAAGTGCGTCGAGAAGTGGTGTTGTCGGTCCCGCCTCGCCCCGGCCGGCTGGGGGGACCCGGCCGGGGCGGCGGCGGGATCAGCCGCCGGACTGGATCAGGTTCCCTGAGGGGTCGACCGCGAACCACTTGCCGTTGACGCCCTGACCGTTGGTCTCGCCGGACGCCTCGTCGCCGGAGAAGCGGTAGAGGGGTCGGCCGGCCACGGTCAACTGCACGCCTCCGTCGCTCCGGGTGGTGGTCCCGAACACCGCGGTCAGGCCGCCGCCGGCGCGGATGCTGCCGTCGATCGTGACCGGCGGCCAGCTCTGGGCGCACTGGTCGTTGCATGCGCTGGTGTTGGGGCTGTCGTTCAGGAAGGCGTACAGCGTGTAGCCGTCGGCGTCGACGAGCACATCACCGAGATCGGTCGAGGCGGCGTCCACGTCGAGGGCCGCACCCGACCCGTCGATCAGCCGGCCCGACGGGTCGACGGCGAACCACTTGCCGTTCACCCCTTGGCCGTTCGTCTCGCCCGGGCCCTGGTCGCCGGAGAAGCGGTAGAGCGGTCGGCCATCCACGGTCAGCTGGGTCGAGCCGTCGACTCTGGCCGTCGTGGCGAAACCGGCGCCATTGAGGCCGATCTCGAAGTCGCCGTCGACGGTGAGCGGCGGCCAGCTCTGGGCGCACTGGTCGACGCATGCGCTCGAGTTGGGGCTGTCGTTCAGGAAGGCGTACAGCGTGAAGCCGTCGGCGTCGACCAGGACCTGACCCAGGTCGGTGCCGGCGATGGCCACCACGGTGTCGTCGGACACCGTGGCGGACGGGGCCTTCCCCGGCGCCCCGTCCTCGGCCGCCACCGGGTCGTCGCCGTCGTTGCCACAGGCGGCGAGCAGGGCGACGAGCGAGACGGCGACACCGAACGACCGGAGCATGCGGGTGTGCGACATGGACCGGTCTACGCACCGCAGGCGATCCCGGTTCACCGCGATCGTCCACGGTCGGGTACTACCCTGCTGCTCCACCAACGACCAGGAGCGGCGTCCATCAGCCAGTACCAACCGCCCGGAGCACCGACGCCGCCCGGTCCCGGTTGGTGGCTGGCGTCCGACGGCCGTTGGTACCCGCCCGCGGGCCAGGCCCCGGTCCCGGTCGCCCCGCCGCAGCCGGCGGTCCCCCAACGCTCGTCGGGGAAGGGCTGCCTCATCGCGGCCGGCGTGGTCGTCGGCCTGCTCCTCCTGGGCGGAATGGTGGCCCTGGTCGTCGTCTTCCTCGGCGCCAGGAAGGTGGTCGACGAGATCGAGGACATCGGCCGGACCCAGGTGGAGGAGGCCCGCGACGTCGAGGTCGTTGCCTGCGGGACCGACGACGATGGGGTGATGGACGCCACCCTCGAGGTCACCAACCAGTCGACTGAGACGAGCAACTACATCATCGACGTGTCGTTCGACCGGACCGGTCGCGACGAGCAGCTGACCACCGCGCCGGCGCTGGTGAACGGGCTGGCGCCCGGCCAGGTCACCGAGGTGGTGGCGACCAGCTTCGAATCGCCGCCGGGCGAGTTCGAATGCCGGGTCAGCTTCGTCGAACGGTTCAGCGCAGAGGGCTGAGCGTCCCGGCCATCCCGTCCTTCTGGTTCTGTCGCCCTCCGGTCTCGGAATTCGAGACCTCGGGGCGACAAATCATCCAGGTGTCCTAGGGTGCGGCCAGCGGCTGCCCGTTGGCCCCATGCCCGAGGGAGGATCGCCGATGTCGATCGATCTGGATCCGGTCGAGACCAAGGAGTGGATGGACGCCCTGGAGTCGGTGGTCGCGTTCGAGGGCGCCGAGCGGGCCGGGTTCCTCCTCGGCGAGCTGAGCCGTGAGGCCGGGCGCCAGGGCACGCCGGTGCCCTACTCGGCCAACACCCCGTACCTCAACACCATCCCGCCCGATCAGGAGACGTCGCACCCGGGCGACCGGGCCGTCGAGCACAGAATCCGCTCGCTGATCCGATGGAACGCACTGGCCATCGTGCTGCGGGCCAACAAGGAGTCGTCGGAGTTGGGCGGGCACATCTCGAGCTTCCAGTCGTCGGCCACGCTCTACGACGTCGGCTTCCAACACTTCTGGCACGCCCCCACCGACGACCACGGCGGCGACCTCATCTACTTCCAGGGCCATTCGTCGCCGGGCTTCTACGCCCGTTCGTTCCTCGAGGGCCGCATCACCGAGGAGCAGCTGGTCAACTTCCGGCGGGAGGTCGAGGGCAAGGGTCTCTCGTCCTATCCCCACCCGTGGCTGATGCCCGACTACTGGCAGTTCCCCACGGTCTCGATGGGCCTCGGTCCCATCACCGCCATCTATCAGGCCCGGTTCATGAAGTACCTCCAGGACCGGGGCCTGGCCGAAACGGCCAACCGTCACGTTTGGGCCTTCGTGGGCGACGGCGAGACCGACGAGCCCGAGTCGCTTGGCGCCATCTCCATGGCGGCGAGGGAGAAGCTCGACAACCTGATCTTCGTCGTGAACTGCAACCTGCAGCGGCTCGACGGTCCGGTCCGGGGGAACGGCAAGATCATCCAGGAGCTCGAGGGCGTGTTCCGGGGCGCGGGGTGGAACGTCATCAAGGTGGTGTGGGGCGCGGGGTGGGATCCCCTGATCGCGGCCGACACCAACGGCGTGCTCCTCAAGCGGATGGAGGAGTGCGTCGACGGGCAGTACCAGGACTTCAAGTCCAAGGACGGCGCCTACGTGCGCGAGCACTTCTTCGGCGTCTACCCGGAGGTGGCCGAGATGGTGGCCGGCATGACCGACGACGAGATCTGGGCGCTGAACCGGGGCGGCCACGACCCCAACAAGGTGTACGCCGCCTATGCCGCGGCGGTGGCCCACACCGGCCAGCCGACGGTGATCCTGGCCAAGACGGTCAAGGGCTACGGGCTGGGCGAGGCGGGCGAGGGCCAGAACATCACCCATCAGCAGAAGAAGATGGGCGACGCCGCCATCGTCGCCTTCCGCGACCGGTTCGAGCTGCCGATCGCCGACGAGGATCTCGAAAAGGTGCCCTTCGTGCGGCTGCCCGAGGACAGCGAGGAGATGGCGTACATGAAGGAGCGGCGGGCCGCGCTCGGCGGGTCGCTGCCGGTCCGCCGCCGCCGGGCTTCGGCCTCGCTGGCGGTGCCAGACCTCTCGGCGTTCGGCGGCCAGCTCGCCGGCTCCGAGGATCGCCAGATCTCGACCACGATGGCCTTCGTCCGCATCCTCAACACGCTGCTGCGCGACAAGGAGCTCGGGAAGCGGGTCGTGCCCATCGTGGCCGACGAGTCGCGGACGTTCGGCATGGAGGGGATGTTCCGCCAGTTCGGCATCTACTCCCAGGTCGGCCAGCTCTACCGGCCCGAGGACGCCAACCAGCTCATGTACTACAAGGAGGACCCCACCGGCCAGATGCTGCAGGAGGGCATCAACGAGGCCGGCGCCATGTCGTCGTGGATCGCGGCGGCCACGTCCTACAGCACCAACGACACGCCGATGATCCCGTTCTACATCTTCTATTCGATGTTCGGGTTCCAGCGGGTCGGCGACCTGGCCTGGGCCGCGGGCGACATGCGGTCGCGGGGGTTCCTGCTCGGGGCCACGTCCGGGCGGACCACGCTCAACGGCGAGGGACTGCAGCACGAGGACGGCCACAGCCATCTGCTCTCGGCCACCATCCCCAACTGCGTCTCGTACGACCCGACCTTCGCCTACGAGGTGGCGGTGATCGTCAAGGACGGTCTGCGGCGAATGGTCGAGGACCAGGAGGACGTCTTCTACTACCTCACCCTGATGAACGAGAACTACCAGCACCCGCCGCTGCCGGAGGGCGCAGAGGAGGGGATCCTCAAGGGGCTGTACCGGCTGACCGAGGCGACCGGGCTGCCCGCGAACGCACCGCCGATTCAGCTCCTCGGGAGTGGATCCATCCTCCGCGAGGTCATCGCCGCGGCCGACCTGCTGGCCGACGACTTTGGCGTGGCCGCCGACGTGTGGAGCGCTCCCAGCCTCACCGAACTGCGCCGCGAGGGCCTGGCCGCCGACCGCTGGAGCGTGCTGCACCCGGCCGAGCCCCGTCGCCGGAGCTGGGTCGAGACCAGGCTGTCCGAGCGCCCGGGACCGGTGGTGGCCGCCACCGACTACATCAAGTCGTTCGCCGACCAGATCCGTCCGCTCGTCCCCGTTCGCTATCGCGTGCTCGGCACCGACGGGTTCGGCCGGTCGGACTTCCGCCGCCGGCTCCGCCACTTCTTCGAGGTCGACCGCTTCTGGATCACGGTCGCGGCGCTGGCCACGCTGGCCGACGACGGCACCATCCCGCGGGAGACGGTCGCGCGGGCGCTCGAGCAGTACGGCATCGACCCGGACAAGCCGAACCCGATGGAGGTCTGAGGCCCATGGCGACCACCGAAGTCAAGGTCCCCGACATCGGCGACTTCAGCGATGTCCCGATCATCGAGGTCCACGTGAGCAAGGGCGACACCGTGGCCGTCGACGATCCGATCATCACCCTCGAGTCCGACAAGGCCACGATGGACATCCCGTCGCCGGCCGCCGGCGAGGTGCAGGAGGTCATGGTGAAGGTGGGCGACCAGGTCGGTCAGGGCCACGTGATCATGACCTTGGCGACCGACCAGGCCGAGACCGAGCCGCCGTCGCTGCTCGAACAGCAGGAGCCGGCCACCGAGGAGGCGCCCGCGCCCACCGACGCGGCCCGGGCCCCGGC
>JBOGGX010000055.1:0-17206 GCA_050744245.1 Acidimicrobiales bacterium | reverse complement strand
CGCCGGGGCCCCGAGCGCGGTCGCCAGCCGGTCGACGTCGTCGTCCCACGCCTCCTGTCGGATCTCGACTGCGTTGCGGTGGGCGAGCGCGGTGATGTCGGCGGGCAGGCTCGCCGCGTCGGGCATGACCGCGGCCCCCACGAGCACCGGGATCACCCACTTCTGCTGGGCCAGCGCCGCCGCCACCTCGAGCCGGACGACGTCGTCTGGTTGGCTGAGACGCGGGCCGCCCGATGGCTCGGTGGGCTCGGTGACCGTCGTCCACTCGGGTCCGATCACGACGAGCACGGCGTCGGCGGTGGCGATGGCCTGACGGATGGCGGTGACGAAGTCGACACCGGGGCCGATCGACTCGACATCATGGAAGACGGTCGCACCCGGCAACCGTTCGGCCAGGTCGTCGGCCAGCCGGCCGGCATGCCCGCCGGCATCGTCCCGGCGATAGCTGACGAAGACCCGCACCGCGCCATTGTGAAGGGCCGGTGATCGCCGTTCAACGATCGGCCGCTACCTTCTCGGCCATGGCCGTGGCTGACCGCTCCTTCGGGCGCTACTTCGAGGACTTCGAGCCGGGCGACATCTACCGGCACTGGCCGGGCAAGACCATCACCGAGTACGACGACCACCTGTTCTGCATGATCACCATGAACCACCACCCGTTGCACACCAACGAGTGGTTCGCCCGGAACGAGACGGTGCACGGAAGGAACGTCGTCGTCGGCAACCTCGTCTACTCGCTCGTGCTCGGCATGAGCGTGCCCGACGTGAGCGGTGCGGCCATCGCCAACCTCGAGGTCGAGTCGCTCACCCACAGGCGGCCCACGTTCCACGGCGACACGATCTACGCCGAGACCCGGGTGCTCGACAAGAAGGAGTCGACGTCGAAGCCAGACCGCGGGGTGGTAACGGTCGAGACCAAGGGGTTCAACCAGCGGGGCGAGGAGGTCTGCTACTTCCGGCGCAAGGTGATGGTGTGGAAGCGGGCGGACGCACCGCCCAGGCAGCGGCCCTACGGGGACGACGTCTGGGATGACTGATCCGCCGGGCGGCGGCCGCGACCTGCACCCCGCGGTGCCGGCGTTCGGCGCCGCCGCGGCCGACTACGAGCGGGGCCGGCCCACCTACCCGCCCGCGGTCGGCGACCTGCTCGCGCGGCAGCTCGGTCTGGGCGCCGGTGTGCGGGTGTGCGACCTGGCCGCGGGCACCGGCAAGTTCACCCGGTTGCTGCTCGAGCTGGGGTGCGACGTCGTCGCGGTCGAGCCGGTCGACGGCATGCAGCGCCAGCTGGCCGACGTCCTGCCCGACGTGGTCACGGTCGACGGGACGGCCGAGGCAATGGAGCTGCCGACCGCCTCGGTCGATGCCGTCACCGTGGCCCAGGCCTTCCACTGGTTCGATTCGGCCGCGGCCCTGACCGAGATCCACCGGGTGCTGCGGCCGGGTGGCGGATTGGCGCTGGTCTGGAACGTCCGGGACGAGTCGGTGCCGTGGGTGGCCGAGCTCACGTCGATCATCGGGTGGTACAAGCACCCCGCGTCCCGCTACCAGACCGCCGACTGGCGGGCCGAGGTGGCGGCATCGGGACGCTTCGACCGGCTGGACAAGGCGACCCTGCCGTGGTCCCAGACGATGACCCGCGACCTGCTCGACGCCCGGATCCGGTCGATCAGCTACCTCGCCGCCCTCGACGGCGAGGAACAGGATCGCATCGTGGCTCGCGTCCTCGATGTCGTGGCCGGGCTGGAGGAGCCGTTCGAGCTGCCGCACCACACCGACGTGTACTGGTGCCACCGCCGCTGACGCCGATGCAGCACGCGCTCCTCGACTGGTGGGAGCGGCGCGGGCGCGACCTACCGTGGCGCCGCAGCCGTGACCCGTGGCGGGTGCTGGTGTCGGAGCTCATGCTCCAGCAGACGCAGGTGCCGCGGGTCGCCCAGCGCTACGACGACCTCCTGGAGCGGTTCCCGACCCCGGCGGTGTGCGCGGCGGCGCCCACGGGTGATGTGGTCAGGGCCTGGGCCGGTCTCGGCTACAACCGCCGGGCGGTCAACCTCCACCGGTGTGCCCGCGAGGTGGTCGACCGCTTCGACGGCCGGCTCCCGGACGACCTCAGCGGGTTGCTGTCGCTGCCAGGCATCGGGCCGTACACGGCGCGGGCGGTGCTGGTGTTCGCCTTCGGCCACGACATCGGACTGATCGACACCAATGCCGGCCGCTTCGTCGCCCGGGCGCTGGGCGGACGCTCACTACTTCAGTCCGAGGCTCAGCGGCTGGCGACCGAGGCCGTGCCGGCCGGCAGGGGTTGGGAGTGGGGCCAGGCCGTCTTCGACCTCGGCGCCGAGGTGTGCACGAGAAGGTCACCCTCGTGCCCGGACTGTCCGGCGCGGGCCCACTGCCGCTGGTTCCGGGCCGGGTGCCCGCCGCCCGATCCGGTGACCGGTTCGGCCGGCATCGGCCGGGGCCAGTCGCGGTTCGCCGGATCGGACCGCCAGGGCCGGGGCCGGCTGGTCGACGCGCTCCGGGTCGGCCCGGTGGCCCGGTCGGCCCTGGCCCGGACGATGGGCTGGCCCGACGACGAATCGAGGGCGGTCCGGGTCGCCGCCGAGGTGGTGGCCGACGGCCTGGCCACCATCGACGACGCCGACCACCACTACCGCCTCCCTGACCAACCAGTTCCGCCTCTGTGTCGTCTGGGGCTCGAATAGCCGGCGCAACCCGACACAGAACGGATCTCGCGGCGCGTCTATGGCGCGGTGACGGCGGTGATGATCGCGTCGACCGCGTCGTCGGCCAGCGCCTCCATCTCGACGTCGGTCCGGTCCTGGATCGGATGGGCGACGAACACCACCGCCGGTTCGAACCCGAGCGACCGGCCCTGGGCCTCGGCCGCATCGGTGAACGCGGTCGAGGCGACGACTACCGACGGGACGGCCCGGCCCTCGAGATCGACGACGTCGTGCACACTGCACGACACGCACGACCCTCAGTCGGCCAACGCCTCGATCACCGCCCCGCACTCGGTCGCGATGCGGTGCCGGAGGTCGACCGGTGCCGGCTTGGTGAACGTCGGCTTGGCGTAGCGCCTCACCTCGATCCCGCGCCGCGTCAGGTGGGCCTCGACACGATCGAGGAACACGTCGCCGCGAGGCTTGGAGATGTCGAGCAGGCCGACGGTGACGCCGTCGAGCGTCGGCGGTCGAGCGGCCCGAGGCCGGTCGGTCGGCGCCCGCTCAGACGTCGGGTCGAGAACGAGCTTCACGGTTGCACCTCCGTGGTCACGATCTGGCTGCCGCCGGGCCCGTTGACCCAACCGGCGATGATCATCGAGAACAGACCGGCCCGCCCGCCGGCGTGGACCAGGTGGATGCCGCCCGGCCGGAACTTGGGCAGGTCGACGTCGGCCAGGCTCGCCGGGACACCCTCGGCGATGCCGCCCGCCCCCCTCACCAACTCCGATCCGGGCGACGTCGACACTTCGATCAGTCGATCCCGAAGGTCCGCTCTGGACCACCCGGCCTCGGCGAACACCCTGGCGTGGTCGGGTCCGACGACGACGATGGCGTCGAACGCCATCGGCAGCTTCGAATGGTGGACGGTCCGGAGGCAGGCGGCCAGGCTCCGCGCCAGCGAGTCGGGGTGGCGCGACACCTGGTCGACCACGCACCTCGGTCCCTCGCCCGCAAACACGGTGACCGTCGACGTGCCCGCCTCGAAGCCGCGCTCCACCGACAGCGGCGCCCACGGCGAACCCTCCTCGTCCTCCGCGAAGCAGAACCCGACCTTGCCCGGGTTGCCGTGGGTCGCCCGGTCAACCTCGCCGGGGCGGCCCTCGCCGACGTTGCGCACGACGAGCTGCAGCGCCCGGCCGATGGTCAGGTTGGCCCGGTTCCCCTGACCAAGGACGTTGATGCCGCTGTTCATGCCGGCGGCCGAGCGAATGGGGCCGTTGACCACGAGCACCGGACCGACCGGCATGGTGGTGGCCAGCACGCCGTGGAGGTTGAACTCGTCGGTGCAGGCCGCGGCCAGGGCGGCGATGACGACGGGCAGGTGCTCGGGACGGCAGCCGGCTATGACCGCGTTGACCGCCACCTTCTCGACCGTGGCTTCGGCCAGGGCCGGCGGCACCCTGGCCACCACCTCGCCCGCCGGCCGCGAGATCCCGTCGAGCATCTGCACGACGCGGCCCTCGGTCGGGGGCACCAGCGGCAGGCCGTCGGACCAGCCGCGGGCGAACATGGCCTCGAACTCGTCCTCGGCGTCGGCCAGCTCGACCCGTCGACTGCGCAGCGACGAGGAGCCGTAGCGGGCGGCGAGCTCGCCCGCCCGATCGGGGTCGACCGACAGCGATCCGCAGCCGGGCCGCTGCTGGGGCAGACCCGCGCCCAGCCCCGACACCTCGGTGAGCCGCTCCCAGGCGTCGCGGGACCACCCGACGGTGCGGTCGACCTCGCGTCCGTCGGCGACGCGAAGCAGCGTGGGCACGGTCTCGATCTGGTGATGCCAGGACACGGCCAGCCGGCGGTCGTCCTCGACGGCCACGCCCTCGGGAAACGACGGGTCGTCCTGGCTGTAGACGGTCAAGCGCGGGCCGGCCCGAGTCGCCAGGTCGGACAGGACCGGCGCGACCAGCACGCAGGTGGGACAGTCACGTTTCACCACGGCCACCAGGCCGTCGGGCAGGCCCACGACGCCGACCGTAGTGCGTGATCGCGTGGCTAACCTGCCGGGGACCAGGAACGGAACGAGGCCGCGCTGCTCAACGTCACCTTCTACGGCGTGAGGGGATCGACCCCATGCCTGAGCGAACGCAACCGCCGGTACGGCGGCAACACGTCGTGCGTCGCGCTCGAGACACCAGGCGCCCTTCCGCTGGTGCTCGACCTTGGCACCGGGTTGCGCTTCTGGGGCGAGCGGCTGCCGGTGGACGGCAGCTTTCGGGGCGCGGCGCTCGTCACCCACGTCCATTGGGACCACGTGCAGGGTCTGCCGTTCTTTCCTCCTGCCGATCGGCCGGGCGCCCGGTTCGACATCTACGGACCGGCCGAGAACGGTTCCAGCCTCGAGGCCGCGTTCGGCGAGTTCATGCGGCCCCCCTTCTTCCCGGTGTCGGCCAAGCAGCTGCGGGGCGAAGTCGACTTCCATGATGTCGCCGACATCGATCTCGTTATCGGTGACGCCAAGGTGCTGGCTCGTGCGGTGCCCCACGTCGGCGCCACCATCGGGTATCGCATCGAGATGGGTGGCGCCACCGTCGCCTACATCAGCGACCACCAGCAGCCTCCCGACGGCGGCCTCGAGATCCCCGACGCGGTGCTCGAGCTGTGCGACGGGGTCGACCTGCTGATCCACGACGCCCAGTACACGACGGAGGAGTTCGCCGAGAAGCGCCACTGGGGCCACTGCACCGTCGAGTTCGCGGTCAACGTCGCCCGCCAGAGCGGCGCCCGGTGCCTTGCCCTGTTCCACCACGACCCTGACCGCGACGACGATGCCCTCGACACGCTGGTCACCCGGGTCCGTGCCCAGGCCGACATGCCCGGCGAGCTGCTCGCGGCCTACGAGGGGCTAACGATCTCACTGGGAGACCAGCCGCTGGGGCCGCCGCTGACCGACACCGGGGACCAAGCCGAAGCGGGCGGGAGCGACGAAGCGGACGAGCAGGCCCCCCGCTAGGCGGGCCCGGTCCCATCCGACGCCATGGCCGGCCGACCCGAACCCAGCGCCGCGACCGGCCCGGCCACCGACACCGCCCGCTACCGCCAGGTGCTCGGGCACTATCCGACCGGAGTGGCGGTCGTCACCGCCCGCCCGGCCGACACCGCCATCGGGCTGTCCATCGGCTCGTTCACCTCGTTGTCGCTCGAGCCGCACCTGGTGCTGTTCTGCGTCGACAAGGCGAGCACGTCGTGGCCCGCCCTCAGGGATCACGGGATCTTCTGCGCCAACGTCCTGGCCGAGGACCAGGAGCACGTCGCCCGGTTGTTCTCGACGAGTGGCGCCGATCGGTTCACCGGCTTGGGCTGGCACGCCGCCCCGGGTGGCTCTCCCATCCTCGACGGCGCCCTGGCGTGGGTCGAGTGCACGATCGAGCGGATCGACGAGGGCGGCGACCATTGGATCGTGATCGGCCGGGTCACCGCCCTCGATGTGGCCCGGGAGGCGCCGCCGCTGGTGTTCTTCCGGGGCGGCTACGGGCGCGATGCGCCCTGAGCGGCGCGGGCGTCAGTGGCCGCTTCGCGGCCAGGTTCGTCGCCCGCTTCGACAGGTACGAGGGGTTCGGCCGGCGCACCGACCTGGTCGATGACGAAGGCGAGCACGAAGGCCTCGTCGCGCCAGGCGTCGTAGCGGCCGGAAGGACCGGCGTGGCCCGCGCCCATCTCGGTCTTCAGCAACAGCGGGCGATCGCCGGTCTTGGTGGCGCGCAGCCGGGCCACCCACTTGGCCGGTTCGTGATAGCCGACCCGGGGATCGTTGAGGCCGCTGGTGGCCAGGATCGCCGGATAGTCCTTGGCCTCGACGTTCTCGTACGGCGAGTACGACTTCATGTAGCGGTAGACGGCCGGGTCCTCGAGCGGGTTGCCCCACTCCTCCCACTCGAGGACCGTGAGTGGAAGCGACGGATCGCAGATGGTGTTGAGCGCGTCGACGAAGGGCACCTCGGCCACGACGACGCGGAACTCGTCAGGGGCAAGGTTGGCCACCGCCCCCATGAGGAGCCCGCCGGCGCTGCCGCCCCGGATGACCAGACGGTCGGCCGAGGTGTAGCCGGTCTTGGTCAGGTGGCGGGCCGCGGCCACGAAGTCGGTGAAGGTGTTCCGCTTGTCGAGCAGCCTGCCGTTCTCGTACCACCGCCGGCCCATCTCACCCCCACCGCGAATGTGGGCGATCGCATAGACGAACCCGCGGTCGAGCAGCGGCAGCCGAGTGACACGGAACCCGGGGTCGATGCTGGCCTCGTAGCTGCCGTACCCGTAGAGCAGGAGCGGGCCAGAGCCGTCCTGCGGTGTGTCCTTCAGCCGGACCAACGAGATCGGGATGAGGGTGCCGTCGTCGGCGGTGGCCCATTCCCGCAGCGTCTCGTAGCGCTCGGTGTCGTAGCCGCCCAGGACCGGTTGACGTTTGCGCAGGGTCAGCTCCGTGGTCTCGATGTCGTAGTCGTAGACCGACGACGGCGTGACCAGCGAGGTGTAGTTCAGCCGGAACGTTCGGGTGTCGAACTCCGGGTTGTCGCCCGGCCCGACGGTGTACACGGGTTCAGGGAACTCGATTTCGTGGCTGCCGCCATGGGTGTCGCCCTGGCGGTCACCGCCCGACCCCGGCCCGGTCGTCGCCACCACGCGGAGCCCGGTGAGGCCCTCGCGTCGAAAGTGGACGACGATGTGCTCGGCGAACGCGTCGACGTTGTCGAGCCGAGTGTCGTCGCGATGGGCGATCACGTCGCACCAGTTCTCCCGGCCGGCGGCTTCGACGGGCGCCTCGACCAGTCGGAAATTCTCGGCCCCATCGTTGGTCAGGATCAGGAACCGGTCGCCCTGGTCGTCGAGCGAGTACTCGACGTCCTGCCGTCTCGGCTCCACCACCGAGAAACGACCCAGCGGATCGTCCGACGGCAGGACCCAAGCCTCGCTCGTGACCGCGCTGCCGACGGTGAACACGATGAACCGCTCGCTCCTGCTGAGGTACACCGAGCAGTAGAACCTGTCGTCGGTCTCCTCGTGCAGGAGGTCGTCGTCGGCTGCCGGGGTGCCGAGCCGGTGACGCCACAGCCGGTACGGGCGCTTGGCCTCGTTCAGGGTGACGTAGAACAACACCGACGCGTCGGCCGACCAGGCGGTGCCGTAGTACGTGCCTGGCAGCTCGTCGGCGAGCAGCTCGCCGGTCTCGAGGTCCTTGAACCGCATGGTGTAGGTCTCGTCGCCCTCATAGTCGGTCGAGTACGCGAGCAGACGGTGATCGGGACTGACATCGACCGCTCCGAGGGCGAAGTAGGGCGACGCACCGGCGAGCAGGTTCGAGTCGATGAGCACCTGCTCGCTCTCGGGATCGTCCTCATCGGCCCCGACCGCCCGCCGACAGAAGAGGCCGTACTGCTGGCCCTCGATCGTCCGGCCGTAGTACCACCATGGTCCCTTGCGCGATGGAACGGAGAGGTCGGTCTCCTGCACCCGGGCCTTGATCTCCTGGTACAGCCGTTGGCGGAGATCCGACAGCTCGGCGGTCGCCGACTCGGTGTAGGCGTTCTCGGCCTCGAGGTAGGCGATCGTGTCCGGGTCGTCGCGGTCGAGCAGCCAGGCGTAGGCGTCGACGACCTCGTCGTCGTGGAGCCGGCGGATGGTGTCGACCAGCTTGGCCACGGGCGGGGCCAACAGCGTGCGGTCGGAGGAGAGACCAGGCGCGGACATGGATCGGCACGGTAGCGCCGGCCCGCGCCGGATCAGCCCTGGCGCTGGAGGTCGCGCAGGGCCCGGTAGCCGACCAGCCGGACGCCGCCGCGGTCGAGCATGGCCCGCAGATTCCCGTCGGTGACCACGAGATCGAAGTCGTCGACTCTGGCGGCCCAGTCGGGTATGGCGGCCCGGATCTCGGCCGTGTCAGTCGCCGGCCGCACGTAGACCTCGGTCACCCCGGGCGCGAGGTCGAGCACCGCTCGCTCGATGGCGCGCCGGCTCCCCACCGAGCGGACCGAGACCAGGTGGTCGGGCGAGACCACCTCCGCCTCGGCCGCCAGGCGGCGGAAAGGGAAGCCGACCACGCGCTCGGCCGTGACCGAAGGCAGGCGCACCGGCAGCCCGAAGTCGACGGCCAGGTCGAGATAGATGTCGAAGAACTCGGGCCGGAGCATGAGGGCGTCGAGGTGCGAGTCGAGGTGACTCACGTCGAAGCCCCACAGGATGGCCCGTTCGACCTGGGCCCGGCTCTCCCTCCGCGCCTCGTCGAGGTCGGCGTGGTCCCAGACGTCTTCGACGGTGCGCGGGAACCCGCCATCACCGTCGAGCAACGACGGGGCGTGGGTGATCGGCGCCCACCGGTACAGGTCGTGCTCGGCGTTGAGCGTGACATGGACCCCGACGTCCTCGCCGCGGTAGCGAGCCGCCGCCTCACGAGCCCACGGGCACGGCACCATCAGCGAGGCACTGGTGGCGATGCCGGTGCGCAGGGCGTCGTAGCAGGCGACGTTGGCCGCGTACGTGGATCCGAGATCGTCGCAGTTGATGATGAGAAGCCGATCGTCGGGGCCGTAGCCCAACCGCTCGGCCAGCGTCGTCACGAAGGATGACGCTACCGCAGCCCTCGACGGGTTCAGCCGGGCGGATCGCGGGCACAGGCCGACCACAGGCCGCGGCCCGCGCGCCTGGCCTCGGCCGCGACCGAGGCCAGCTCGGCGCGGTACGCGAGGTTGGGGGCGATGGCCAACGGAGTGGCGAGACCCTCGGCCAGCAGCGCCCGATTGATCATCAGATGGTCGGATCGGCGGAACACGAACGCCAGCAGACGCCCGTAGTGGTCGCGCGCTTCGAGGTCTCGCTCGAGCACGACCACGGTGCCCGTCGGGAGCAGTTCCCTGGTGCGGGCCGAGGCCTCGGCGCCGAAGCACTCGGGCGGGCGGCTGGGGTCGACCGTTTCGGGCGTGTCGACGCCGAGGAGGCGAACCCGCTCCTCGCCGTCGGCGAGGCGCACCTCGACCGTGTCGCCGTCGATGACCTCGACGACGACGCCCTCACCCGGGCCGAGGGTCGGACCCGACGCCCGGTGGCGGACGATCATCGCCAGGACCACGACCCCGGCAAGCGCGCCGACCGCGGCGAGCACGGCGCCGAGGATGCGGGCGGTCCGGTCGACCGAGGACTTCGGCGGGACGGCGACGGGGACGGGCACGGGCACGGGCACGGTTTGACCTCCGTTGACGCGACGACGATGGGCAGATGGGTTGGGCGCGGTGGCCGATGGGCGGGGCCGGGCGGCCGAGGGCCCGGCGACGCGCCCGGCGACGGGCCGAGCGACGGGCCGAGCGATGCTTCACGTGTGGGCCGTGTGGCCGAGGAGATCTGAAGCGGCCGCAGCCGCGAGGCACGTCCGAGGCCGAGGTTGCAACGATCAACCCGACGTTGGCCACGATCCTACGCGGGCCGTGTGACACTGAACGCCGTGTACGACGAGGACGAGGCGGCGGCCTACGAGGCCTTGTACACCGCGATCAAGGACTACCCCTCCGAGGCGGCCGAGGTCGCGCAGATCATCAAGCGGCTGCATCCAGACGCGAGACGGCTGCTCGACGTCGGCTGCGGCTCGGGCAACCATCTGACGTTCCTGTCGGCGAACTTCGCGGTCGAAGGGGTGGAGGCCAGCGCCGCCATGGCTGCGGTCGCTCGCCGTCGGCTACCCGGAGTCGTCGTGCACGAGGCCGACATGCGCATGTTCGACCTCGGGCACCGATTCGACGCCGTCGTCAGCCTGTTCAGCGCGGTCGGCTACCTGCTCACGACCGACGACCTCGATCGGGCCGTGGAGCGGATGGCGCGTCACCTCGACGGTGACGGCGTGTTGGTGATCGAGCCCTGGTTCGGCGTCGAACGGTGGCTCGAGCACGAGGAGGGTCGGGTGGGGGTCAACCTCGTCGAGCCAACGGACGAGCCGTCCGACGCGCTTCTCGTGCGGATGGTCCGGTGCTGGTCGGAGGGCCCGATCAGTCACATGGAGATGCACTACCTCCACGGCGTGCCCGACTCGATCCGACACTTTGTCGAACACCACGAGCTGCGGTTGTTCTCCGATGCCGAGTACCGCGCCGCCTTCGCCCGGGCCGGTCTCACCGTCGAGCGCTGGGAGCCCGGACTCACCGGGCGCGGTCTCTATGTCGGCCGCCCATCGACGGGCGGGGGGAAGGGTGGCCATGACGCTGAACCTGCGTGACCTCGACTACGTCGTGCTGGTCGTGACCGATCTCGATCGGTCGCTGCGGTTCTACCGCGATGTCCTGGGCCTGCCGTTGGGCCACCGGTCGGGTTCGTACGCCCAGATGGCCACGGGCCGCACGCGGCTGGCCATGTACGAGCGGACGGCGATGGCCGGCACCGTCGGGTTTGACGTGTCGATCCCGTCGACCGACGCTCCCGGCTTCGAGCTTGGCTTCAAGGTAGACGACGTGGACGACGCCTTCGCCGCGCTCGTGGCCGAGGGCGCCGCACCGGTGACGCCGCCCACCGACCGACCCTGGGGTCAGCGGACGGCGTATGTCCGCGACCCCGATGGTCACCTGGTCGAGCTGGCCCAGGACGGCCCGCTCGACGTCACTCGTCGACCGTGAGCGAGCCGAACGCAGCCTCCATCTCGGGGACCAGCTGGGGTGCGTCGTTGGGAACCGAGCCCCAGAACACGGCGGGAAGCTGACCCGTGTCGATCACCGCGACCTGGATCGTCTCCCCAGTGGCGTTCAGCCCTTCGATGGCGTACTGGAGCTCGACCCGCACCACGAAGGCCTGGTGGCCGTCGACGTCGCGGGGCTCGGCCGCGGTGACCGCCCCCGTGGTGCCGGCCGGGTAGGCCCCGCTCGTGGTGACCAGGTTCTGGGCCAGGGCCAAGGTGGCCGCCTCGAGATCCTGCGGCCCCGTGTAGGAGACCTGCGGGTCGAGGAAACCGATGACCACGCTGGCGACGAAGGTGCCGCCCGGTGTCGGGGTGTCGGCCTGGGTGACCTGCACCTGCCCGTTGGCGCCCGGCACCTCGGCGAGGGTCGTGCCCAGCGGCTGCCACTCGCCCGCGAGCGCCTGGTAGGACAGCACGCCGATCGAGATGCGGTCGGAGCCCGGGTCTGGCTGGGCCGACTCGCTCGTCGTCGTGGTGTCGTCGTCGGCGGTGGTCGTGGCCTCGTCGGACTCGGTCGTCGTCGGCTCGTCGGTCGTGGAGCGGTCGGATGCGATGTCGTCGTCGTCGCCGCCTCTCGTCGCCAGGAAGATGCCCGCGGCGATGAGGAGCACGACGACGGCCGCACCCCCGATGATGAGCGGCAGCCGCCTGCCGGACCCAGGCGCCTGGCCGGGCGGTGGTGGTGGAGGTGCGCCGGGCGGCGGCGGGACCGACCCTCCAGGCGGCTGGGACCAGACCGGTACGGGAGCCGTCGGCGGTGCGGCGGGCGGTGCGGCGGGCGGCGCGGCCACGGGCTCGGCCGGCCTGATCTGGTCGGTCCACTGCGATCCGTCCCACCAGCGGTAGCCCCCGGCGGGCCCGAGAGGGTCGGGATACCAGCCGGGCGCTGTCATTCCCCGTCAACCTAGTGGCCACCGGGGCGGTGCTCAGGCCGCGTCGGCCTGGGCCGTGCGGGCGCCCAGACGGGCCAGGCGCAGCGCCTGGCGCGCCTGGGCGATGCCGTCGCGCCCGATCTCCTTGGTCTCGTCGTCGAGCCGCCAGTCGGGTGGCGCCTCTATCAGCGTCAGCTGCCGTTCCATGCCTGGAGTGTCCCCAGGGTGTGTGACATCGAAGGCTCGGCGTGACCCACGTCACCGACCCACCCCGCCATCGGCCCAGGTCACAGGGTCACACGGGCGCGCCCGGGGCGACCCGCGGCCAGGCGTTCGCGCTCGGCGACGAGGGCAAGTTCGAGCAGCAGCGCGTCGTAGTGACGGCGGCTCATGACCTGCAGGCCGACGGGGCGTCCACGCACCGTGCCCGCGGGGATCGAGATCGCCGGGTTGCCCACCGTGTTCGCCGGGATGGTGAGCGCACCGTTGTTCTCAGGACCGACGGACAGGCCGTCGACCATGGTGTTGAGGCCGACATCGGCGCCGAACGCGACGTCCGGGTTGGTGGCGGAGATGACGAAGTCGACCTCGTCGAACACGCGGGCCATGGCCTCGTTCATCTCGGTCCTCAGCCGCTCGAAGCGCGACGCCATGTCGAAGTTCCGCCTGCTCCGCCAGGCGCAGTCCGAAGGCGAGCTCCAGCGTCATGTCGCCCGCGCAGTCGGGCCATCGGGCGCCCAGCTCGTTGTGCAGCGCCACCTGGTTGGCCACGGCCCACTCGACGGTCATGTTCGGCAGGTGTACGGGCACGTCGACCGGCTCGAGCCCGGCCCGCCCGGCCAGCGCCTCGCCGGCCTCGACCACCAGCGCCTCGACATCGGCTGCGACCACGGCGGCGCCGAGCGTCGGCGCGATGGTTGCCCGCCTCCCGGCCAGCGGTCGGGCGCCGAGGTCACGCTCCCAGCCATCGGACTGTCGGCAGGCTGTTCGGGTCGCGCCGGTCATAGCCCGCGGTCACGTCGAGGAAGCGGGCCAAGTCGCGGACCGAGCGGGTGAGACAGCCGAGCACGACCGTCATGGGGAACACCGCGACCTGCGGGCCGCGAGGGATGCGGCCGGCCGTGACCTTGAGCCCGACCAGCCCGCAGAAGCCGGCCGGGATGCGGATCGATCCGCCGCCGTCGCCGCCGGTGGCGATGGGGACGATGCTGCCCCCGGAGGAACCACCGGCGGTCCTCGTCCTGTCCCACGGGTTGGCGGTGACGCCGTTGAGCCGCGAGACGCTGATGTTGAGCCCGCCGAACTCGCTCGACGCGGTCTGGCCCACACGAACCGCACCGGCCGCGTCGAGCCGGTCGAGATAGGTCGCCGTGTGGGTCGCCACCCGATCCTTGGACACGAGGGAGGCGTCGGTCCGGGGCCACCCCTCGACCTGGTCGAGCTGCTTGATCCCGACGGGCACGCCGCCGAATGGGAGCGACGCATCGGCTGCGAGCGCTCGACCCGACGGTAGGCATCGACGAGTGAGCAGGCGTCACCCGGCCATGGCGTGTTCATGCCCGGCGTTTGTAGGCGGTCGGCCCCGACGCCGCAAGAGCGCCGCGGGCCCCGCAAGCGCTCCGGGATAGCTTGCGCTCGTGACCGATGCGACGATGGACCCGCCGAGCGTCCGGGGCTCGGACGAGACCGAGCGCTACCGGACCGTGGCCCACATGCTCTACCAGGCCGCCCGCCCGATGCGGGTCCTGGCCTCCATCCGGTGGCCCGAGTCGGTGAGGGACGAGTTCCTCGCCAACGGAGCCGATCGGCTGCCCGAGGTCGAGTACGGGTCGTTCGACTCGAAGCCGTGCCTCGATGTGGTCTATGCCGCTCGGCGGCTCATCTTCCCGGGTTCAACCATCGACGACTGGTTCGACGAGCAGGCCGAGGCCATAGAGGCCACCGCCCTGATGCTGGCGTCGGTCGGCACCCCCGCCTTTCACGCCTATGCCCGCAACCTGTACGGCGCACCGGACGTGCCCCTCAGGTACGACCCGGTCACGCCGCTGGATCTCGCCCGACAGGTGCACCGCGTCATCGACCAATTGGCCAGGGTCGAGCTCGGAGCGACGCCGCCGGCCTCCCGAACGGCCGAGGACGTGGCCGCCGAGTTGGCCGCCGCGGTCAACCGTCAGTTCGGCGCGGACGCGCCCAGGGTCGAGGTGGTCCCGCAGCTGTCCGCCAACGCCCTGGCCACGTCGAAGCGGATCCGGGTCAGGAAGGGGGCGCGGTTCACCGATCGGGACGCAGCCCAGCTCCTTCAGCACGAGGCGTTCATCCACGTGGCCACGTCGCTCAACGGGAAGGCCCAACCCGACCTGCCGATCCTCGGCGTCGGCCACCCGGGAACCACGCGCACCCAGGAGGGGATTGCGGTCTTCAGCGAGATCGTGTCCGGGACGCTCGAGCTCGACCGGTTCCGCCGCCTGGCCGACCGCGTCCTCGCCGTGCAGATGGCGATCGACGGCGCCGACTTCGTCGAGGTCTACCGGTGGTTCGCGGAGAGCTCGGCCTCGCCCGAACAGGCCTTCGAGAACACCCGCCGGGTGTTCCGTGGCGGCGTCATCTCGGGCGGTTCGCCCTTCACCAAGGACGTCGTCTACGTGTCCGGTTTTCTTCAGGTGAGCACCTTCGTCCGGGCCGCCTTCGCCGCCGGGCGGGCCGACTGTCTGCGCATGGCGTTCGCCGGCAAGCTCGACATCTATGCCATCCCGGCCCTGTGCGAGCTCCATCGGCTCGGGCTGTGCCGGCTGGCGCGCTACCTGCCGCCGTGGGCGTCTGATCCTCGCTCGGTGCTGACCTGGCTCACCTACTCGACGTTCGCCGCGTCGATCGACCTCACCGCCGTCACCGGCGCGGTGTCGAGGCTGCTCGACCGGGCGCCCGTGGTGTTGCCGGACGAGGCGGTGCCTAGCCTGACTGAGTGACCACGCCGCCCGAGTCCGGCCTGGCCTGGCAGGCATCCCTCTTCGGCGGAGACGACCGGCCGGCCATCGACGGCTCGTTCGCCACGGTGCGCCGCACCATGCTCGATCCCACCGCGTGGCTCGACGTCGCCCGGGGTTGGGTCTCCGGGGCGGACGCCCTGTTCGGCGAGGTGTTGGCCGGCGCGCCGTGGGAGGAGCACCGGCTGCACATGTACGACCGGATGGTGCGGCAGCCCCGGTTGACCGCCCGCTGGGACGAGCCGCCGACGGTGGTCGACGAGATGCGGTCCGCCCTGTCGGGTCGTTACGGGGTGGAGTTCGGCTCGGTCGGCTTCAACCTGTACCGGGACGGGCGCGACGGCGTGGCGTGGCACGGTGACCGGGTCGCCCGCGAGCTGCCGGAGGCGGTGGTGGCCATCGTGACCCTCGGTGGTCGCCGGAAGTTCCAGCTCCGTCCCAAGGGCGGCGGACGCTCGACCACGCTGTGGCCGTCGACCGGCGACGTGATGGTGATGGGCGGCTCGTGCCAGCGGACGATGGACCACTGCGTGCCCAAGATGGCGGCGGCCGACCCGAGGGTCAGCATCCAGTTCCGTCACGCCTACGACTGAGCGAGACCCGGACCCGCGGCGGCCGCCCTTAGATGGGCGACCAGGTCCTCGAGCCGGGCGTGGGCGTTGGCGCCGCTCGGATTCGGCATCATGTACGCGGGCCGACCGCCGACCAGGCGTGACTGCCAGCCGAGCGTCGACCGTGGATCGACCGCCTCCCGCCAACCGGTCACACCGAGGAAGCACACCGCGGCCGGCCGCAGCCAGCCCGCCAGCCGCTCGACCCGTTCGAATCCGGCGCGGTACTCGTCGGTCGTCAGGGCGCGGGCCGACGTCGTCGCCCGCTTGACGAGATCGGTCATCCCGACCCGGTGGACGGTCAACGTGTGCGTCGGATCGCGGTCACGCGTCGCCAGGCCGGCCGCGGCCAACGCCGGCCAGAGCCGGTTGCCGGGGCGGGCAAAGCCGACGCCGGCATCGGCGGCGTAGAGGCTGGGGTTGAGCCCGACCACCAGCACCCGCATGCCCGGGCCGACGTAGTCCGGCAGGCTCCTGACCCGCACCGCCTCGACCACCAACCGGTCGCCGTGGGCGGCGGGCTCGGCGTGGAGATCGACGAGGTCGAACCCGGCCCCCGCGAGCACGTCGGCCACCCGGTCGGGCCTCCAGCTGGCGAAGAAGCGCCCGGGCAGGTCGTCGCCGGGCAGTTGGTGTCCCTCGTAGTCACCGGCGAGGAGCCGCAGGTGGACGAGCCCGCCGACCACGACCGAACGATGGAGGTCGGCCAGGGCGAGGGGCAGCGCGGTGCGGGCCAGGTGGACGTAGCTGTTGGCCGCCCACGCGCCGCCCAACCCGTCGCGACGGAAGGGAAGGTGCTCGAGGTCGGCCTGGACCCGCAACGCCGACGGGGCGTTCTCGCCGGTGAGCTCGAGCATCGCCCGAGCCACGTCGACCGCGACCACCGGCGCCGGGAGGTCGGAGGCGTACCAACCCGGCCCGCTCCCCAGATCGGCGACCACCGAACCGGCGGGTTGCCGTTCGGCCAGCCGGCCGGCGAACGCCCGGGCCGCCCGGCGTCGGCTGGGCCGGCGGTGCGCCGTCCACCATCGGGCTCGGCGCTCGTAGATGGCTGCGGTCGTGTCGTCCACGGCCGGGCTAGGACTTCTCTGTCGCGGTGGCGTTGAACTTTTCGGCAAGTTTGATGAGCGCGAGTATGGCTACTGAGAAGGATGTCCGTACCACCCCACCTGGACTTACTCACGGCGCCAGGACCGGCGAGTGGTCAGCCTTCTGCGAGAAGAGCGCAGTCGTTCCTGTGCTCGACTCGCGCGCCCGAGGGCGGGCTTTGCCCGCCCGACAACCTCACCGCAACGGCGGTCGCGCTGGGGGGAGGCCGGGAGAGGGGCCTGCCCCCCTCCCGCTAATTGGCCGGGTGGGTGATGGCCAGGGC
>JBOGGX010000054.1:0-5369 GCA_050744245.1 Acidimicrobiales bacterium | reverse complement strand
GCCCTGGCCCGGCGCGGGCTCGCGGCCCGACGAGGTTCCGGTGTGGCCGCCGCGGCGGCCCGGGGCCGCCAGGCGGTGCCGGTCCGTCCGGCCCTGGTCGGTGCGGTCATCGGTGTGCTCGGCGTCGTCGCCGCCTTCACCTTCTCGAGCGGGGTCAGCGACGCCGCCGGCAACCCGGCCCGGTTCGGCCAGGTCTTCGAGCTGTAGGGTTGGTTCGGGATCGGCGGGATCGACGCCACGCCGGCCGCGGCGATGCTGCCGGTCATCGCCGACGATCCCGACGTGGTCGCGGCCAACGACACCAGGTCGGAGGTGGCGGAATCCGAAGGGCTCGCCACTGCGGTGTTCTTGTTCGACCCGGTGGGTGCCGCCCTCGCCCCGGTTCTCACACGCGGCTCGATGCCACGCGAGCCTGACGAGGTGGCGCTGGCACCGTCGACCGCCGAGACGATGGGCGTCGACGTGGGCGACACGGTCGACATGGCCGGGACCGGTTCGTCGCCGGAGCTGACGGTCACCCGGCTGGCCTTCGTGCCCCAGCACCCGCACAACGACTACGCCAACGGGGCCTGGGTGACGAGTCAGGGGTACGACGACCTGTTCCGCTCGTTCAGGTTCCACACCGTCGAGGCCGCCCTTCGCCCCGGCGCCGACCCGGCGGTGGTGGTGGCGAACCGCATACGCGGCACGGCGGGCGACGTCCCCGAGGCCGCGGAGTTCGAGATCGCGCCGCCCGAGCCGATCGTGGCGGTGGCCGAGCTTCGCCAGGTCCGCCAGTTCCCCCTCGTCCTGGCCGCGTTCCTCGCCCTGCTCGCCCTCGGCGCCGTCGGTCACGCCTTGGCCACGGCCATGCGTCGCCGCCGGCACGACGTGGCCGTCCTGCGGGCGCTCGGGCTCTCCCGCCGGCAGTGCCGCACGCTGGTGGTCACCCAGGCCTCGCTCCTGGCGGTGATCGGCTTGCTCGTCGGGGTGCCGCTCGGCGTCGCCTTGGGCCGCATCGTCTGGCGCCACGTCGCCGACACCACGCCGCTCTGCTACGTGTCCCCGGAGGCGTGGTGGGCGTTGATCCTCATCACGCCGGTGGCATTGCTGGCCGCCACCCTCCTGGCCGTGCGGCCGTCGCGCCTGGCCGCGTCGATGCGGGTCAGCCAGGTCCTCCGCGTGGAGGAGCCCAAACTCGACGCACGGCGCGCCGCTGAGCGGCGCGAGATGCGTCGAGTTCGAATCTCCGGCCGGTTGGCAGACTGTCGGCGCCGTCGACGGCCTCGATCGCCATGCGAAACCCGTTCCGCCTCCTGCTGGTGCGTCTGCGCGCCCTCCTCGGTCCCGACGCCGCCGGGGCCCGCCAGAGCCTGATCGCGCTCGTGCTCAACAGTTCGACCAGCCTCGTGGCCGGCGCCTTCCTCGGCGGGCTCACCGGCACGTTCGGGCGCTACCCGGGCCTGCTCGTCCTGGTGCCGGCGGCCATCGGCCTGCGGGGCAACATCTTCGGCGCGTTCGGGAACCGGCTGTCGACCGCCATGCACGCCGGGACCTTCCGGCTCTCGCTCCGACGGGAGAACGTCCTGGGCCAGAACCTGCTCGCGGCCATGATCCTCACCGCCGGCATGTCGGCGCTGCTCGCGCTCGTGGCCAAGGCGGCGGCCGTCGGGCTCGGCGTCGAGGGATCGATCAGCGTGCTCGACATGGCCACCGTGGCCATCGTCGGTGGCGTGCTCGGGTCGTTGGTGGTGCTCGTCGCCGACCTCGGACTGGCCGTCGGCGCCACCCGCTACGGATGGGACCTCGACAAGGTGTCGGCCCCGATCGCCTCGGTGCTGGGCGACGTGCTCACGCTGCCGGCCCTGTTCCTCGCCACGTTGCGGTTGGGCTTCGCCATCTTCACGCCGACCCTCGGCGTCCTTCTCGCGGGCGCGGCCGGCGCCGTCATGGTCATCGGCTGGCTGACACGACTCGCAGACCTGCGCCGGATCGTCCGGGAGTCGGTGCCCGTGCTGCTCGTGGCCGGTTGCATCAGCGCGGGAGCTGGCATCGCCATGGACAAGTCGTTCGCCTCGTTCGTGGAGTTCCCCGGGCGCTGGTGATGGTGCCGGCCCACCTGTCGTCGGCCGGCGCCCTCGGCGGCATCCTGTCCGGCCGGCTCTCGACCAAGATGCTGCTCGGCTACGTCGACCCCATGCCGGTCCCCGGCCGCGAGGCCTGGAGCGACATCCAGCTCACGATGCTGCTCGGGCTCCCCGTGTACCGGTTCAACGCGTTCGGCGCACTGGGTGGTCAGCGGATGGATCGGCGCCGCCACGCCCGCTGGGCTCGATGATCGCGTCGGCGCAGATCGCCGGGTTCGTCGCCATGGCCGTTGTCGTCGCCGTCGCCTCTCGACGGCCATCGCGTCCGTGCGGGTGGGCGTCGACCCCGACACCTACGGCATCCCCGTCGTCAGCTCCATCGTCGACTTCGTCGGTGCCGTCGCCCTGATCGTCACCATCTCCCTGCTCGGCATCGTCTGAACCTCCGCGTAACCTGGAGCCGCCACCCCCGATGGACGAGAGACCGATGAACCTGCGGGTCATGCTCTCCGAGGCCAAGGACGCCTCCGAGCTCATGGTCGATCTCGCCTACGCCGCCCTCTACTTCGGCGACCCCGACATGGCCGAGGAGGTCGGCGACCTGAAGGAACGGCTCAACGGGCTGGTCCACGAGATGCGGGCGGTCATCGTGCTCGCGGCCCGCAACCGGCGGGAGGCGGACGAGATGGCCTCGGTCCTCCAGGTCGTCAGCGCCATCGAGCGCATCGCCAACGATGCCGTCGACTTCGCCCGGATCGTCACCCACCGGCTCGGCATTCCATCGCGAGCTGGTCGCCGATCTGGCGATGGAGGTGTCGCACCGGGTCAGGGTGCGGGAGGGCAGCCACATCGCCCGGCGGCCGCTGAACGCCCTCGAACTACCGGTGCAGACCGGGATGCGGGTGGTCGCCATCCACCGGGGACGGGACTGGATCACCGACGTCGACGGCGATCAGATCTGCGTGCCGGGCGACGTGCTGTTCCTCAGGGGGTCGCCCGCCGGCATCGACCGGTTGCGGGAACTGGCCGCCGCCCCGCGTTGGGGGCCGCCGGACGCGCCCGAGGACGGCTCGGTGTCCGACCTCGACCGGGTGGTCGACGTGCTGGTCGAGATGAAGAACATCTCCGAGGTCGCCGTCGGCCTGGCCTACTCGGCGCTCGTGCGGCAGGACCAGGGGCTGGCCGCCGAGGTCCGCCAGCTCGAGGACCGTCTTGACGAGATGCGCGACCGGCTCCAGATCTGGGTCCAGCGGGCCAGCGCCGAACGCGTCGACCCGGCCCAGCTTCGGGCCCTCCTCCAGCAGTCCGACGCGGCCGAGGACATCGGCGACCAGGCCCAGCAGATGGTGTGGCTCATCGAGCAGAAGGAGGAGCTGCATCCGATCCTGCGTCTCGCGCTCGGCGAGGCCGACGAGGTCGTCGTGCGCATGCCCGTGGCGGCCGGGTCGCCGGTCGACGGCCGGTCGCTGGTCGACCTGCGGCTCGACATCGAACCCTGCTTCCATCTGCTCGCCGTGCGACGCGGCGGTCGGTACGTCTACCGTCCCCGCGGCCACGTGGTGCTCTCCGCCGGTGACGAGCTCATCGCCAGCGGACCGGACGAGGGCCAGGTGCTGCTGGCCGAGCGCTGCGGGTGGGCGTCTGGTCGAGGACGAGGAGACCGCCGAACAGGAGTTGCTCACCCTTTCGGACGCGGGCGTCCGCACCTAGCCAACGAGGAGGTCCGGTGACCGACACCCTGCCGCTTCGAACCGCATCGAGGGCCGTGGAAATCGTCGATCGGCTCCACGCCGACCTCTCGTCGGCGGGCCACGCGTTTCCGATCCGTCGCTGGGACGGGGTCGCGCTCGGAGCAGACGACGCCGGCTGGCGGCTCGTGCTCGAGCACCCGTGGTCGTTGCGGTCGCTCCTGCTTCCTCCGACCGATCGGAACGCGGGGGAGGCCTACGTGTTCGGCGACGTCGATGTCGAGGGGTCGATGATCGCGGCCATCAGGGAGGTGGCCCGGCTGCGAGCGCTGCCGGTGCCGCTCTGGGACCGGCTGGCCATGGCCGCCCGGCTGCGCCGGCTGCCGCCGCGGCCCGAGGCAGCCGGCCTGCGCCGGTTCCGGCCGCGCGGTCGCAAGCACTCGACCGGCCGCGACACCCAGGCCGTCCGGTTCCACTATGACGTCGGCAACGACTTCTACCGCCTGTTCCTCGACCGCAACCTGGTCTACTCGTGCGCCTATTTCGACGAGGCCGACCGTGCGGCGCCGCGGGCAGACGAGCAACTCGACCGGGCGCAGGTCCGCAAGCTCGACCTCATCTGCCGGAAGCTCGATCTGCGGCCCGGTGAGCGCCTGCTCGACATCGGGTGCGGGTGGGGGTCGCTCGTCATCCACGCGGCGTCGCGCTTCGGCGTGCAGGCGCTTGGGATCACGCTGTCCGAGCCGCAGGCGGAGCTGGCCAACGAGCGGATCAGGGCGGCCGGGTTGGAGGGCCGGGCCGAGGCGATCGTGGCCGACTACCGCGAGGTCGAAGGGACGTTCGACGCGGTGGCGTCGATCGGCATGGTCGAACATGTCGGCGCGGCTCGGCTGGGGGCCTACTTCGACCGGGCGTTCTCGCTCACCGGGACCGGCGGCCGGTTCCTGAACCACGGCATCACCACCGGCCGGCGCATGGAGGTGCGCGATCTGTCGAGGGACCGGCACTCGTTCATCGGCGCCTACGTGTTCCCCGACGGCGCACTCGTGCCGGCCCACCTGGCCGTCGAGCGGATGGAGCGTTCGGGGTTCGAGCTGCTCGACGTCGAGCAGCTCCGGCCGCACTACGCCCGCACGCTGACCCACTGGGTCGACCGGCTCGAGCGCCGCGCCGACCAGGCCCGGGCCGAGGTCGGGGACGCGACGTACCGGACGTGGCGGGCCTACATGGCCGGCTCGGTCGTCGGGTTCGAGACCGACGACCTCGGCGTGGTCCAGGTGCTCGGCGGCAAGGGCTGGCGCCCTCCGTGGGGCCGGGCCCATCAGCTGCCTCAGGTCTGAGCCGACAGGCGGCCGACGCCGCCGCGCCGACCGCCGCCGCGGGCCCCGCCAACCCCCAAATTTTGCCTTTAAGGACGCTCAGGGTCGCCTGGCGGACCTGAGCGCGCGCAAACGCGGGGCTCGACCTGGTTGGGCTGCGTCGCGGCCACTGGGGCACGCGTGCCAGGCTTGGCACCCGTGACCCGGTGGACCGCACCCGACATGCCGGACCAGACCGGCCGCACCGTGCTCGTCACCGGCGCCACCAGCGGGCTCGGGTTGCGCAGCGCCGAGGC
>JBOGGX010000053.1:0-39353 GCA_050744245.1 Acidimicrobiales bacterium | reverse complement strand
CCGCCTCGCCACCCGCTTGATCGTCCGCCTGGCCGGTGATGACCGGTCCTGCGACCGGGGGGTGCGCCGGCTGGTGGCGGCGGCGGGTGAGGTCGGCGACCTCGACGTGGAGCGGAGCCTCGAGCGGGCCGGGGGCCTCCGGCCGCGTCCGCGCGACGACCTGGTGGTTCGGCGTTGGCAGGCGCCGCCGCGGTCGATCTGCCTGCTCGTCGACCGCAGCGGGTCGATGCGCGGCGAGGCGGTGGCCCGGGCCGGGCTGGCCGCCGCGGCCGTCGTGCTCGCCACCCAGCACCGGGCCTCGTGCAGCGTGATCGCCTTCGCCCGCGACGCGATCGTCCTGCTGCCGCAGGGGGGCGACCGGGCGCCGGGCGCCATCGTCGAGGACCTGCTCGACCTGAGGGGCCGGGGCAGCACCGACCTGGCCCTGGCGCTGCGGGCCGCCCGGCTGCAGCTGGCCAGGGGTCCGGGCCCGGGGGAGCGCACCGCGATCCTGCTGTCGGACTGCGAGGCCACCACGGGCGGCGATCCGTTGCCGGCGGCCGCCGGCCTCAACCGGCTGCACGTCCTGGGTCCCAGCTCGGAGCCGTCGGTGGTGGCCGCCGGGCGGGCGCTGGCCGCCCACGGTGCCGGCCGGTTCGAGGCGGCCGACACGGTCACCGCCCTGGCCCGGGCCGTCAACCGCCTCCTGGCCTGACCACACCAACTTGCGGTGAATCTTTCCCATTTTTGGGAAGGATCCACCGAACATTCGATTTAGAGATCGGGCTCGGGGAGCTTCTGTTCGACGGTGGCGACGTCGGCGAACAGGTCGCCGTGCCGCTCTACCCGTTCGATCACGTCCGCGGCGTCGAACGACAGGGGGGCGCCGTCGGCCGCCGCCTCGACCTCGTCCCAGGTGACCGGGGTCGACACCGTGGGTCGGGGCCGGGCCCGCAGCGAGTAGGGCGCGATCGTCGTCTTGTGCCGCGAGTTCTGGCTCCAGTCGATGAAGACCTTGTCCTGGCGGACGCGCTTGGTCATGACGCTGGTTACCCGGTCGCCGTGGTGGCGCTCCATGGCCTGGGCCACGGCCCGGGCGAACGCGCTGGCCGCCTCATGGGCGAGGCCGGGCCGGTTCACGGGCACGTAGAGCTGCAGCCCCTTCGATCCGGACGTCTTGGGCCACGCCCGCAGGCCGACCCCGTCGAGGACCTCGCCGATCCAGATGGCGATCTCGGCGCAGTCGGCGACGTCGGTGCCCGGGCCCGGGTCGAGGTCGAACACCACCATCGTCGGCTCCTCGATGTTCCCGGCCCTGGCCATCGGCGAGTGGATCTCGAGCGCGGCCATGTTGGCGGCCCACACCATGGCCGCCCGGTTGCCGAGCACGCAGTAGCCGATGTCGCCGCTCCGGTCGCCGGGCCCGAGCGCGGTGCCGACGAACCCGGGACGGTGCGACGGGCACCGCTTCTCCCAGAACGACCCGGCGTCGACGCCGTTCGGGAACCGGCGCATGGTGATGCCCCGGTCGCCGACGTGGTCGAGCATCACCGGGGCGATGCGGGTGTAGTAGTCGATCACCTCGCCCTTGGTGAACCCGGCCTCCGGGTAGAGCACCTTGGCGAGGTTGGAGAGCTTGAGGGTGTGCCCGTCGATCGTGACCGTGGTCGTCGTGGTCTCGTCGGCCATGGGCCAGCGAGGCTAGGCCGACTTGCGCTTGCGGGCCGTGGTGCGCTTGGGCTTGGCCGCCGCCGTGGTCGCCGCTTCGCCTTCCTCGTCCGCCTCGGCGTCGGTCTCGCCGTCGGCCGGGCTGCGGTTGGTCGGATGGCGCTTGCGGGACTCCTTGGCTGCGGCCACACTCGCCTCGAGGGCGGCCATGAGGTCGACCACCTTCTCGGCCGCCGGGGCGGCCGGCGCGGCCACCACCTCCTCGCCCGCCGCCTTGCGCTCGATGAGATCGAGCACCTGCTCGCGGTGGGTGTCGTGGTACTGCTCGGGCTTGAACGCGGCCGACAGCGAGTCGATGAGCTGCTCGGCCATGGTGCGTTCCCGCTCGTTCACGTCGACCTTGGCCAGCTCGTCGAGCTCGGGAATCTCGAGGGGCTCGTTGATCTCGTCGGCGTACACCATGGTCGACAGCACGAGCATCCCGTCGCGGGGCCGGATCGCGGCCAGGTACTGCTTGGTCCGCATCACGAAGCGGGCCAGGGCGACCTTGCCGGTCGCCTCCATGGCCTCGGCCAGCAGCTTGTAGGCCTTGGCCGCGCCCTTGTCGGGGGCGAGGTAGTAGGCCGCGTCGTAGAACACGGGGTCGATGTCGCGCAGCTCGACGAACTCCTCGATGTCGACCGAGCGGGTGGCCTCCGGGTCGAGGCTGGCCAGCTCCTCGTCGTCGACGAGCACGAACTCGCCGGTCGAGAGCTCGTAGCCCTTGACGATCTCCTGGTTGGGGACCTCGGAGCCGTCGGCGGCCGAGACCTTCTTGTAACGGATCCGGCTCTGGGTGCGCCGGTCGATCTGGTTGAACGAGACCGACTTGCGGCTCACCGCGTTGTAGAGCTTGACCGGGATGTTGATCAGCCCGAAGCTGATCGCGCCACTCCACATTGCTCGGGGCATGTCGGACAGTTTCTCAGGTTTTCGGGTGCGTCACACCACACCGCGGTCGGTGGCCCAGCGGGTGAGCTCGTGGCGGGTCGACAGCTGGAGCTTGCGCAGCACCGACGACACGTGGGTTTCGACCGTCTTGGCCGAGATCTCGAGCCGGCGGGCGATCTCCTTGTAGGTGTAGCCCCGGGCGATGAGCCGCAGGACGTCGCGCTCTCTGCTGGTGAGCTGGTCGAGCTCGGGATCGGGGGTGGTGGCCGACACCACCGGTTCGGTGGCGAAGGCGTCGAGGACGAACCCGGCCAGGCGGGGGGAGAAGACGGCGTCGCCGTCGTTGACCCGGCGGACCGAGCGGGCCAGGTCCTCGGGCCCGATGGTCTTGGTGACATAGCCGCGCGCCCCGGCCCTGATGATGCCGATGACGTCCTCGGCCGCGTCGGACACCGACAGGGCGAGAAACCTCACCTGCGGATGCGTGCGCCGGACGGCCTCGATCACCGCCCGCCCGCCGCCGCCGGGCATGTGCACGTCGATCAGCACGACCTCGGGTTCGACCGACCGGATCCCCTCGATGGCGGCGTCGACGTCCGTGGCGATGCCGGCCACGTCGACCAGCCCGTCGAGCTCGGCCCGCACGCCGGACAGGAACAGCTGGTGGTCGTCGACCAGGAACACCTTGACCAGGTCGCTCACGGCCGCGGGCCCCTGGGAAACGCAAACTCGACGCATCTAGCACCGCTATCCGGTGCCAACTGCGTCGAGAATGGGTTCCTCACGCTCGCGGCACCTCGAGCTGGACCTCGGTGCCCTCGCCGGGAACGCTCCACACCTCGGCCCGACCGCCCCGCCGCTCGAGCCGATGCTGGATCGACTCGGCGATGCCGCGCCGATCGTCGGGCACGGTGTCGGGGTCGAAGCCCTTGCCCCGGTCGCGGACGAACACCGTGGCGCAATGAGGCTCGATCTCGACGTACACCGTCACCTCGTCGGCCCCGGAGTGCCTGGCTGCGTTGACAACGGCCTCCCGGCTGGCCCGCACCAGGGCGGCCAGGCGGCTGTCGAGCGGGCCGTCCTCCCCGACGATGATCAGCTCGACCTCGACCACGTGCAGCCGCTCGACCTCCTCGATCATGGCCTCCATCGCGCCGGCCAAGGTCGTCGGGTTCTGCCGGCGGCCCGGATCGCCGTAGAGCCAGGTGCGCAGCTCACGCTCCTGCCGGCGGGCCAGGGCGCCGACCTCCTTGGGGTTCTCGGCGTTGCGCTGGATGAGGGCGAGGGTCTGGAGCACCGAGTCGTGGAGATGGGCCGCGATGTCGGCCCGCTCCTCCTGGCGGATCCGCTCCCGCCGCTCCTCGGTGAGCTCGTTCGTCATGCGCCAGATCCAGGGCCCGAGGAGGAGGGCGAGCCCGACGACCGTGATCGCCATGGCGGCCAGGATCTCGTAGAGGCCCATGCTGCCGGACTGCTGGTGGGTGCCGATGAAGACGCCCAGGCCGAGCAGGACGAACAGCAGGCCGATGGCGAGGCGCATGACCGGGATCGATGTGCGGCTGGTGCCCTGGAAGGGCTTGCCCGGGAGGCGGCTGGCCCAGCGGCGGACGGCCTCTCGTTCGTTGTCGTCCTTGCGGGCCCACAGGACCGCCGCGCCGCAGCCGGCCAGCGCCACCGGCACAAGCAGGGCGTCGGGGATGGCCAGGTTCACGTTGCGCAGGACCAGCAGGCCGCCGACGACGATCATCCCGACCGCCAGGCCGTGGTACACGCCTCGGCTGGAGGGCCGGGGCGACGCCTCGACCTGGGGCTTCGTCTTCTTGGCCAGCGGCGCCACCGCCGGGACCGCGGCCGCTTCGGGGGCCGGCATCATGATCCAGCCCATGGCGTAGATCGGCACGCCCAGGCCCGTGGTCAGCGTGAGGACGGCGAACGCGACCCGGACGATCACGGGGTCGATGCCGAGGTAGTCGGCGATCCCGCTGCACACACCGGCCACCACTTGGTTCGATCCGCGCGTGAGCCGGGCCGGCCGGGTTCGGCCGACCTCAGGGGCGCGGTGGCCGGACGGGCCACGGTGGCCGGTCTGGCCGGTGGGGCCGGCGGGGCCGGCGGGGCCGGTGTGAACGTTCACGACCAGGCCATGATCGCACGGTGACGTGGCGATTCCTATCGGGGGCATCCCTGAACGGGGTCAGGGTGATTCCTGATTGTGAACCGGCGGACGTGGCCCCAGGATGACGCCATGACCTGGAACGACCCTCCCCGCCGCCTCGTCCGCCGCCGCGACGGCAAGATCCTGGCCGGCGTGTGCGCCGGCCTGGCCGACTACTTCGACGTCGACGTCAACCTCGTCCGCATCGTCACCGTTGTCCTCGGCGTTGCGACCGGCATCCTCCTCCCCGCCTACCTCCTGGCCTGGCTCATCGTGCCCGAGGAGGGCGCCGAGCAGTCCGAGATCGAGCGACTCATCGACCGCAGCGGCCTCCGCCGGCGCGGTGAGCCCGGCGACGGACAGGCCGCGTGAGCCCGATCCCTCCGCTGCCGCCGTCGGACCCGGGGCCCCCGGCGGGCTCGCCGGCGTCCTGGGGCAGTGAACACCCTCGCCCCCGCCTGGCCCGCCGCCGCACCGACAAGGTGCTGGGCGGGGTGTGTGGCGGACTCGCCGACCATCTCGGCATCGACGCCACGTTCGTCCGGGTGGCCGCCGTCCTGTTGGCGCTCACCGGCTGGGGAATCCTGCTGTATCTCGTGGCCTGGGCCGCCCTTCCCCAAGCCGACCCGGACGCGCCCCGTCCCCCTGTCCACCGGTTCGGTGGTCTTTGCGCTCGGTGCCGGATTCCCTGGCTCCCGGTCATCATCGTGGTGGTCGCCCTGTTCACCGTGCCCACCGGCTTCAGCGTGATCTTCGGTGGCGGGCACTTCGGCAACGCCACCGTCCCGATCCTCGTGCTCTGCGTGGTCGCCTACCTGATGTGGCGGGCGACCCACGGCGAATCGCCCCTCCCTCGACGCCACGGTGGCGGCTTCAGTGGCGGGCCGGGTGGTGGGTGGCAGGCGCCGCCCCCATCGACGACGACGACGACGTCGGCGAGCGGTCCGTCGCCCGCCGCGGCTGCGGCCCTAGCCGGCACGGAACCGTCGACGACGTCCCGTCCGCTGTGGGCCGGTGGTGACGACCACGACCAGGACTCGGCGTCGCCGGCTGCGCCAACCGGGCCGGCCGGCGACGCCGGCGAGCCCGACGAGGACCCGCTCCTCGCCGAGGCCAGGCGGATGTCGGACCCGTTCCTTACCGAGCCGCTCTTGTTCGAGACCGCCCCGCCCGCCGCGTCTGCCGCGGCCGCCGCCCCGCCGTCGCGCCACCCGCGGCGGGGAGGGGGCCGGGCCTTCCTCGCCGCCCTGCTCATCGGGGCCGGCGCAGTCGGCCTGGCCTGGGCCCTCGGGGTCTCGCTCTCGCCGTTCACGGTGCTGGCCGGGCTGCTCATCGCCTTCGGTAGTGCGCTCGTCTTCGGCGGCTTCAGCGGCCGCTCGAACCGGGGCCTCATCATTCCCGGCCTCGTCGTCTTCGGGCTGCTGTCGCTGGCCGGGATCCTCGACTTCGACCTGCCGGCGGGGGGCGCCGGCGAACGCGTCTACGAGCCGAAGAATCTGAGCGCGGTCGAGACCACCTATGAGCTCGGCGTGGGTGAGCTGCTCCTCGATCTGTCCGCCGTCGACTTCCCGACGACCGGTCCGTTCGAGATCGAGGCCCGCATCGGAGCGGGCCAGCTCACCGTCACCGTGCCCGACGACATCACCGTGAACGTCGAAGCGAGCGCCGGGGCGGGCAGCCTCATGGTGTTCGAACGAACGTCGGAGGGGGTCAACCCCGACCTCGACGTCACCGAGGACGGGGCCGAGGGGGCGGGTGTGCTCAACCTCGACGTGAGCGTTGGCCTCGGGGAGATCGTCGTTGACCGGCCGTAGGACCGATCTCGGCGCCATCCTGGCCGGCGTCACCCTGGCCGGTGTCGGCGTCGTCGCGCTGGTGCTGGGGGCGGATGCCCTGGTCTCGAGCCTGCAGTGGGTGTGGCCCGGGGTGCTGATCGGGATCGGGGTCTTCCTGCTCGCCGCCCGTCCCGGCGAGCGCTCGGGGTCGGCCAGATCAGGCGGCTCAGCCGGCCAGCACGGCGCGGGCCACCAGGTCGGTGCCGAACGCGGTGAGGATGGCGAGGTAGAGCAGCCCCGTCGTCGCCATCACGGCTGAGTAGGCCCGCTCCCGCAGGGCGGCCCTGGCCACCAGGAGGAGCACGCCGGTGGTCGCCGCGCACGCCACCCAGAACCAGCCGAGCAGCCCGTTGTAGCCGTCGTCGATCGACCCGTTGAGCACCGAGACCATCCCCGGCGGGACGAGCAGCAGCGCCACCTCGATCGGCCAGATCGCCCCGGCCCACCGGATGAGCTCGACGATCGGCGTGCGGGGCAGCCCGGGCTGCACGAGGTACCAGTGGCCGACGAGCATGGCGTCGGTGACGCTGCCCATGAGGGCGGCGCCGGCGAGGATGCGGGCCACGTTGAGCACCTGGTCGTCACCCCCGGCGACCCAGCCGGCGGCGATCAGGCCGATCATGCCGACGATCGGCGCCACCAGGTCGAGCGCCGGCGGGAACTCCGGGCCACGGTCGTCCGGCCCGGTCGCCTCGTCCGGGGGCGTGCTGGGCGCGCTCGGCCGGGCGCCGGTCATGGCCGCCACCCGGGCGGCCCGGCGCTCCCGCTCGGCCCGTTCGCCGCTCACCCCGGCCCGGCGGCGGACGATCGACACGACCAGCGCGAGAGCGGTGGCCAGCACCACGCCGATGGCGGCGCCCTCCCTGGCCGGCACCGGATCGAACCTGAACCCGAGCAGCACGGCGCCGACCGCCATGGTCCCGTACACGCCCCGCACCAGCCAGCCGTAGCCGACGCCGACCAGCCGCCGGCGGGTGGTGACCCACAGGAACAGCAGCCCGCCGGTCGCCCATTGAAGGAGGACGGTCGCGGCATCGAGGTCGCTCACGCTACCGGAGGGTACCGCTGGCGCAGACGCCGCAGGATGCGAGGTTCTCGCGCTGCACCACCGTCAGGGTGGTCGATCGCGACAACCTCGGCCGTGAGGCAACCAGCCCCCGAGTCGGCTCATGCGTCGACGATGGCGAGGTGGTGGTCGGACTGGTTGAGTGGGTCCGGGCCGGCGTCGGTGGCGACCACGATGTCCTCGATGCGCGCGCCCCAGCGGCGCTCGACGTAGATCCCCGGCTCGATCGAGAAGGCGTTCCCCGGCATCAGGGCCTCGCAGTTGCCGCCGACGAGGTACGGCTGCTCGTGGACCTCGATGCCGATGCCGTGGCCGGTCCGGTGGATGAAGTTCGGCCCGTAGCCGGCTTCGGAGATGATGCGCCGGGCCACGGCGTCGACGTCCCCGGCCGGCGTCCCGACCGCGGCCGCGTCGAGCGCCTCGGCCTGCGCCTCGAACAGCACGTCGTACGGGTCGCGGAACTCCGAGGGCGGCTCTCGGCCGCCGGTCCACACGCACCGAGTGGTGTCCGAGAAGTAGGCGACGCCATCGGCGCCCACCCATGCGCCGCCGAAGTCGAACAACACGACCTCGCCAGGCTCGATGACGCGGGCGCCGGGCTCGTGGTGCGGGCTGGCCGCGTGCTCGCCGGCGGCGACGATCGTGAACTCGGCCCGGACGTGACCCTCGGCCACCAGCCGGCGCCCGACCTCGCCCGCCACCTCGGCCTCGGTCCGTCCCACCAGCGGCACCTGGCCCGACTGGAGCCGGGCCGCCACCCGGTCGGCGGCGGCGGCCGCGGCCCGCAGGGCGGCGATCTCGGCCGGGTCCTTCCTGGCCCGGATCGGACCCGTGACCTCGCTCGCCCTCCGGAAGGTCGTCGTCGGCAGCTGGGCCAGCAGGTCGACGAGGAACCGCGCCCAGGTGGTGTCGCCGACCGCGGCGACCGACGGCGAGCCGGCCAGCCGGCCGACCAGCTCGATCGGGTCGTCGGTTTCGTCCCAGACGGCAAGGCCGAACAGGTCGGGCCGTTCGGTCACCCGAGGGGCCTCGAGCCGGGGAACGACCAGGGTGGCGTCGCCCTCGCGCGGCAGCACGAGCATGGTCAGGCGTTCTGTGGGCTTGGCGGTGTAACCGGTGAGATACGGCAGGTCGGGACCGACGGAGAGCAGGAGCACATCGACGTCGAGCTCGGTCATGCGCTTGCGTGCCGCGGTGAAGCGTTCGGAGGACATGGCGACCACGCTACGCAGACGCCGCAGCCGCTTCAGCCGCCGGCGGAACGCGTGCTCGACGCACTACGCGCCGCCGGCCGGCGCGACGTGCGTCGGGTTTGGTTCGGCCATGAGGCCGACGACCATCGTCGTGCCGCCGCCCGGTGTGTCCTCGACGTTGAGCTCACCGCCCATGGCATCGATGAACCCCCTCGCCACGGCCAGGCCGACCCCGAGCCCGCCGTCGCGCCCGGACCCGAGCTGGCGGAAGGGCTCGAACACCCGATCCGCTCACCGCGTGGGATACCGGGACCCTGATCGACCACCCGGACGTCGACCCGGCCGGCGACGGCCCCGGCCTCGACGGTGACCGGCCGGTCGACCGGCGAGTGCCGCACCGCGTTGTCGACCAGGTTGGCCACCACCCGTTCGAGGAGTGCCCGACGGCGCGCACCAACGGAAGGTCCTCTGGCACCTGGAGCTGGACCCGCACGCCCAAGCCGCCCAGGCTCACGACCGCGGCGGGCACGACCTCCTCCAGCGACACCGGACGGAGCTCGGGGGCCAAGGTCCCGCTCCGAGCTTGGTCAGGTCGAGCAGGTTCGTCACCAGCTCGGTCAGCCGGTCGGTCTCACTCTCGACCGCCTCGAGCAGCTCCTTCCGATCCTCGGCGCCGAGGTCGACGTCGTCTTGGCGCAGCGTCGACACCGCGGCCTTGATCGATGCCAGCGGCGTGCGCAGGTCGTGCGACACGGCCTGCAACATCGCCGTGCGCAGCTCGTCGGCGTCGGCCAGGGCCGAGGCCCGGGCCGCCTGGGCGCCGAGCCGCTTGCGTTCGATGGCCGCCGCCAACTGGGCGGTGAACGCCTTGAGCACCCGCCGGTCGTCGGCGGCCTGCTCGCCTCCCCTCAGCACGAGGAGGCGGTCGGCCCCGATGGGCTCCACGACATCGGCGGCCTCGAGCGAGGGGCTCGCCGGTCCCGGTGCCGGTCCCACCGCCGCCTCGACGACGAGGTCGTCACCGATGCGGACGAGCACGGCCGCCGACGTGAGGCCGAAGCCGACCCGCAGCCGCTCGAGCAGGACACCGCATCGAGATCACGGTGATGCCGGCGTCCAACAGGACGTCGACGTCCTGCCATCGCTTCTCGTGTCCGGCCCCGGGCACGTTGGTGTGGGCCAGCTCGTCGACGAGGACGACCTCGGGGGCCCGGGCCAGGATGGCGTCGACGTCCATCTCCTCGAAGTCCTTGCCCTTATACGCCACCATCTTGCGCGGGATGACCTCGAGGTCGCGCACCTGGGCCTGGGTCTGGGCCCGACCGTGGGTCTCGACGTAGCCGACGACGACGTCGGTGCCCCGGTGGGCGCGCCGCCAGCCCTCGTTCAGCATGGCGTACGTCTTGCCCACGCCCGGGGCCGCGCCGAGGTAGATCCGCAGCGTCCCTCGCCGGTCGGTAACGCAGACAGGTTAAACAGCCGCTAAGAGGCCCGCCGCCCGCGCTAACGATTCGCCAACTGACCGGCACCGCGTCGCGGCGTGGTCCTAGAACACCCGGACCGCGAACTGAAGCCAGGAGCCCGTAGTCGCGACCACGAGGTAGGCGGCCAGCAGGACAACTTCATCGGCCTCATCCCGTCGATTCGGCGCTCATTCTTCGCCGCAGTCCGATGTCGGCGTGGCCATGAACACGGGCACCCAGGCGGCCAAGGAGGCGGGGAACGTGATCGACCTCGACTCCAACCCGACCAAGCTCATCGAGATCGTCGAGATCAGCAAGCAGCTCCTCATCACCCGGGGCTCGCTGACCACGTTCTCCATCGCCAACGACGTGGCCAAGTACTTCGCCATCATCCCGGCCATGTTCGTCGGCGTGTTCCCGCAGCTGTCGAGCGTCAATGTCATGGACCTGCAGACGCCGCGCTCGGCGATCCTGTCGGCCGTCATCTTCAACGCCCTCATCATCGTCGCCCTGATCCCGCTCGCCCTGCGCGGGGTGAAGTTCCGGGCGCTCGGGGCCGCCGCCGTGCTCCGGCGCAACCTCCTCATCTACGGGGTGGGCGGCATCATCGCCCCGTTCGTCGATATCTAGCTGATCGACGTGGCCGTCACCGCCCTGGGCGTGTCGTGATGCGGGCGCAACTGCTGGCGGGCGTGCGGGCCCTGCTCGTGTTCACCGTGATCACCGGGCTGCTCTACCCCATGCTGGTCCTCGGGCTGGGCCAGCTGCTGTTCAACCACGAGGCCGACGGCTCGCTCGTCGAGCGCGACGGCGAGGTGGTCGGCCCCGAGCTCATCGGGCAGTCGTTCACCGCCGTTTCGTACTTCCATCCCCGGCCGTCGGCCGCCGGGGCGGCGGCGGGGGCGTTGGTCGACGGCGAGCCGGCCGACCCGAATGACCTCACGGCGGTGGCGTCCGGCCCGTCCAATCTGGGACCCACCAACCCTGCGCTCCTCGAACTGGTCGAGGGGCGGGCGGCCGCCCACCGCGAGGAGAACGGGTTGGCCCAGGACGAGCCGGTGCCCGTCGACGCGGTGGCCGCGGCGCAGGGGTTGGAGGTCGACAAGGTGCTGAGGCTCGTCGACAACACACCAGCGGGCGTTCCCTCGGCTTCCTGGGGGAGCCGGGCGTGAACGTCCTCGCGCTCAACCTGGCCCTCGACGATCTCGCGCCCTGACCGCACCCAGCACCTCGATGATGCCGCGCTGCGCTACCTCGGCGGTCGCTGAGCGCGGCAACATGCGAGGGGCTGTTCGCTGTCGTACCGCCCGGCCACACTCGCGCCCATGACACCCGACCAACGAGCCGACCGCGTTGCCGCCCGCCAGTACGGCCTCATCACGCGCGGGCGGGCGCTGGCCTGCGGACTGAGCGCCCGCCAGATCAACCGTCGAGTGGCGAGCGGTCGGTGGATCGCGGTCGCGCCCGGCGTGTACCGGGTCGCGTCTGCTCCGGTCACATGGCAGCAGCGGGCGCTGGCCGCCTGCCTCGCCGGTCCGCCCGGGACGGTCGCCTCCCATGCGACCGCGGCCGCCGTCCACGACCTGGCCGACGCCCCGGCGACGCCACACGTCACGGTGCCCCGGAGCACCAGCGGTCGGATCCGGATGGCGAGGGTGCACTGGTCGCCGCTAGCCGCCGCCGACCGCATGACGGTCGCCGGTATCCCCGTCACCTCGCCCGCCCGCACGTTGGTGGATTGCGCGGGCGTCGTCGGGTTCCGCCGGCTGTGCGATCTGGTCGACACCGCCTTCTGCTCGGGCGTGAGCCACCCCGTCACCATCCCGGCCGCGATCGAGCGCGCCCAGCACGGGCACGGGAAGAAGGGCGTCGCCGCCCTCCGCCGGGCGGTGGAGGCCTGGACGCCGGGCATCCGCCCCGGCAGCCCGGCCGAGATGCGCCTGCTGCGCAGGATCGCCGAGTGCGGCCTCGAGCCGCCCGAGCGCCAGATCGAGATCTACGACGCCGACGGCGAGTTCATCGGGCGGATCGACCTCGGATGGCGTTCGCGGCGGGCCGGCTTCGAGTACGACAGCGACCTGCACCACAACCCCCGCCACTGGGAACGCGACGAGCCGCGGCAGCTCCGGTATGCCGCCGTCGGGTGGGATGTCCGCCGGGTGGGCAAGCACGACCTCCTGCCCAGCGTCACCTGGCTCGACGACACCCTCGCCCGACTCCCACGACGGCTCGCCGCCTGATGATGCCGCGCTCAGCTACCGCAGCGGTAGTTCAGCGCGGCAACATCGGCGGCCGGGATCGGCCTGACGGCCCGGAAGCCCGTCAGGCGTGGGCGGCGGCGGCCGGTGCCGCAACGCCGGCCCGGGCGGCCTGCTTGGCGTGGTAGCTCGACCGGGTCAGCGGGCTGGCCTCGACGTGGCCGATGCCCATGGCCTCGCCCGCGGCCTTGAGCCGGTCGAACTCGTCGGGCGTCCACCAGCGGGCCACCGGGAGGTGGTGGGTGGTGGGCCGCAGGTACTGGCCGATGGTGACGATGTCGACGCCGATCGAGCTGAGGTCGGCGAGGGTGGCGAACACCTCCTCCTCGGTCTCGCCCATCCCGAGGATCAGCCCCGACTTGGTCGTGAGGCCGGCCTCCTTGGCCCGCGACAGCACGGCCAGGCTGCGGGCGTAGCCGGCCGAGGGGCGGACCGCCCGCTGCAGCCGGGCCACGGTCTCGATGTTGTGGTTGAGGACGTCGGGGCGGGCGTCGAACACGGCGGCCAGCGCCGCCGGATCGCCCTTGCAGTCGGGGATGAGCACCTCGACCTGGGTGAGCGGGTTGCGCCGCCGGATGGCCATGATCGTCTCGGCGAAGGCCGCGGCACCGCCGTCGGGCATGTCGTCGCGGGCGACCGCGGTGACGACGGCGAACTCGAGCCCCATGCGGGCCACGGCCTCGGCCACCCGTTCCGGTTCGTCGGCGTCGATCGGCAACGGGTGCTGCGTGTCGACCAGGCAGAAGCCACAGGCCCTGGTGCAGCGCTCGCCGTTGATCATGAACGTCGCCGTACCGTCGGACCAGCACTCGAAGATGTTGGGGCAGCCCGCCTCCTCGCACACGGTGACGAGGGACAGGTCGCGCATCGTCTGCTTGAGCCGGAGGTAGTCGGCCCCCATCCTGGCCTTGGCCCGCAGCCACGGCGGCTTGCGCTCGGAGATGCGCAGGCCCTCGGTGACCCCGGCCTCGGCCAGCCGGCCGACCAGCCGCACCGGGGCGCCGTCGCCCTTCTCCCCCGGTCCCTCGCCCCGGCTGAACGGCGACAGGTCGCGGTCGCCGGGCTTATGGCGCCACACGACGTCCTGGCGTTCCCAACCGCCGGGACCGGCGCCCCACCGGGCCACGGCCCGGGCGGTGAGCGCGTCGACGACGTCCTTCATCGACGCGTCGATCCCCTCGGCGGCCAGCGAGGTCACCCGCTTGTCGGTGATGCCGCACGGGACGATGTGGTCGAAGTAGTCCATGTCGGGGTCGACGTTGAGGGCGAACCCGTGCATGGTGCGGGCCCGGCTCAGCTTCACCCCGATGGCGCAGATCTTCCGAGGGTTGGCCGATGCCGGCTCGACCCACACGCCGGGGTACTCGCGCATCCGGCCGACATCCGCCAGCCCGAGATCGCCGAGCGTGTCGATGATGAGGTCCTCGACCGAGCGGACGTAGGCCACGGTGTCGGCCATGCCCCCGCCCCGCTTGCCGGGCACGGTGAGGATCGGGTAGCCGGTGAGCTGGCCGGGCCCGTGGTAGGTGATGTCGCCGCCCCTGTCGGTCTTGACCAGGTCGGCCCGGACGTCGGCCGGGCGCACCAGCAGATGGCCGAGGTCGGCCCGGACCCCGAGGGTGAAGACGGGGTCGTGCTCGAGCAGCAGGAGGTGGTCGTCGGCCGAGCGTTCGCAGAGCGCCCGTTGGACGGCGTAGGCGTCCTGGTAACGGACCCGGCCCAGCCAGCGGACGCGCAGCACGGCCCTAGACCTCGGCCACCCACTCGCGGGTCTCGATGGTGTCCTTGAGCTTGGCCAGGAACGAGGCGGCGTAGGCGCCGTCGAACGCGCGGTGGTCCCAGGCCAGGGTGACGTTGCCGACCGAATGGATGCCGATGCCTTCGGAGCCGTCGGGCAGCTCGATCACCACCGGGCGCCGCCTGACCCCGTCGGTCGACAGGATGGCGACCTGGGGCTGGTTGATGATCGGCAGCGTCATGGTCGTGCCGAACGGACCGGGGTTGGTGATGGTGAACGTGCCGCCGCTGATCTCGTCGGCGCTCAGCTTCTTCGATCGGGCCCGGGCGGCCAGGTCGGCGATCTCGCGGGCGATGGCCCGCAGCCGCTTGCCGTCGGCGTCGTGGATCACCGGGACGATGAGGCCCTTGAAGTCCATGTCGACGGCGACGCCGAGGTTGACGTAGTGGTGGACGATCAGCTCGTTCTCGCCGAACGTGGCGTTGACCTCGCGGTACTCCTCGATGGCGTCGCACACGGCCCGGACGATGAACGGGAGGTAGGTCAGGCCGAACCCCTCGGCCGCCCTCCACGCCTCCTTCTGGGCCTGGCGCACCCGCTCGACCGCCTCGAAGTCGACCTCGATCGAGGCGTACACGTGGGCCGAGGTCGCCTTCGAGCGCACCATGTGCTCGGCCGTGCGCCGCCGGATGTTGGAGTGGGCGATCGACGTGTCGCGCTCGCCGGCGGCGGCCACCGTCACCGGGGCCGGCGCGGGCGCGGTCGCGGGCTCGGCCTTGGCCGCCGGGGCCTTCTCGGGCTTCGGCGCCTCGGGCTTCGGTTCCTCCGCCTTCGGCGCCTCGGCCGGGCCCCTGGCCTCGATCACCGAGAGGACGTCGTTGCGGGTGATCCGGCCGCCGGCGCCGGTCCCCTGGATCTCGCCGGGGTCGAGGTTGTGCTCGGCGATGAGCCGCCGCACGACCGGTGACAACAGGCGGCCGTCGGTGCTCGGCCTCTCCTGCTTGGGCGGCTCGGCCTCGGCCCGAGGCTCGGCCTCGGGCTCCTTCTCCGGTTCGGGCTCAGCCTCGGCCTCCTCGGGTTCCGGCTCGGGCTCCGTCTTGGCCTCCGGTTCGGCCTCGGCCTCCACGCCGTCACCGCCGCCATCGCCACCATCGCCGGGCTGGTCACCGATCACGGCCAGCCGGGAGCCGACGGGGACGGTGACGCCCTCGCCCACCAGGATCTCGGTCACGTACCCCGCGACGGGCGACGGCACCTCGGAGTCGACCTTGTCGGTCGAGACCTCGAAGAGGACCTCGTCCTCGGCGATCTGGTCGCCGACCTGCTTGAACCACTTGGTGATCGTGCCCTCGGTCACCGTCTCGCCCAGCTGCGGCATGGTGATGTCGGCCATTGCTCCCCTCTCGCCTCGTGCCTACGCGTGCAGTGACCGGCCCGTGAGGGCGAGCATCGATTCACCGAAGAGCTCGCTCAACGTCGGGTGCGGCTGGATGAAGTGGGCCACCTCGTCGACGGTGGCCTCCCAGTTGACGGCCAGATAGCCCTGGCCGAGCTGCTCGGTGGCCCACGGCCCGGCCAGGTGGACACCGAGGAGCCGGCCGCCCGTGCCGTCGGCGTTCTTCTCGGCGATCAGCTTCACCATCCCGTCGGTGTCGCCGATGATCAACGCCCGACCGATGCCGGCCCAGCGGTGCTTCGACACCACGACGTCGTACCCGGCCTCCTTGGCCGCCGGCTCAGACAGCCCGGCGTAGGCCACCTCGGGATGGCTGTAGATGCAGACGGGGACGCGGTCGTAGTCGACCGGGACCGGGTCCTCGCCGAGGATGTCCTTGATCACGACGATGGCCTCGGCGTAGGCCACGTGGGCCAGGCCGGGCGTGTCGATGACGTCGCCGATCGCCCACACGCCGTCGGCGCCCGTGCGGCACCGCTCGTCGGCGACGACGAAGCCGCGGTCGACCTTGACGCCGATGCCGTCGAGCCCGAGGCCCTCGGTGACCGGCCGCCGGCCGACGCACATCACGACCATGTCGGTCTTGACCGGGTCGCCGCCCTCGATGCTGATCGTGGTGGCGTCACCCGACGGCTCGTGGCCCGTCACCTTGACACCGGTGCGCACGTCGACCCCGCGCTTCTTGAACGACCGCACGACCACGTCGGCCACATCGGGGTCGACGCCGGGCAGCACGGTGGGCAGGGCCTCGAGGATGGTGACCTGGGTACCGAGGTCGGACATCATCGAGGCGAACTCGAAGCCGATGATGCCGCCGCCGATCACCACCGCGGTCGACGGCAGCTCCGAGAGGTTGAGCAGCTCGTCCGAGGTGACGATCAGCTTCCCGTCGATGTCGAAGCCAGGAATGGTCTTCGGCACCGAACCGGTGGCGATGATCAGGTTGTCGGCGGTGATCTGGAGATCGCCGGACGACCCACCGCCGATGCCGACGGTCTTGCTCCCGAGGATCGTGCCGGTCCCGTTGAAGATCTCGACCTTGCGCCGCTTGAGCAGTCCCTCGAGGCCCTTCCAGAGCTGGTCGACGACCTTCTGCTTGCGCTGCATCGAGACCGAGAAGTCGAGGCCGGGTGCGTCGGCCTGCACGCCGAACTCGCCGGCGTGGCCGACGTGGCGGAAGACGGCGGCCGTCTCCAGCAGTTCCTTGGCCGGGATGCAGCCGCGGTGGAGGCAGGTGCCCCCGACCTTTTCCTTCTCGACGATGGCGATCTTGAGGCCGGCCGAGGCGCCGTAGAGCGCCGAGGCGTACCCACCCGGTCCCCCACCAATAAGGACGACGTCGAAGTGGTTGTCGGTCATCGTCGCGGGAGCCTATAGGCGCGCCGGTCGGTACGGTCACGTGCCGATGAGCACGCGCTTCCTCATCGTCGCCGCCCTGTTGTGCGGGCTGCTGATCCTGGTCGCGTTCGCCGTCCAGGTGGTGCTGGCTCGTTAACCTGGCGCCGCCCGGGCCGCCCGCTTGCGCTGGCGGCGACGCTTCCTGGCCGCCCCGCCCAGCAGGGTCACCATCACCACGACCGCACCGAGGGCGGCGGCACCCATGGCGATCCAGAGCGGGACGGTCCCGTCGAACCACAGGAACCGCAACGGGACCGACCGGGTGTTCTGGAAGCCGAAGGTGACGAGGGCGGCGGCCACGATCGCGCCGACCACGAACCCGGCGATCCCCTGGCCCTCGGCCGGCGGTGCCGCCGGCTCGCGGGGCGGTCGCTCCCCAGGATCGATGGGCTCGGACTGCTCGTACGTCTCGTTGGACGAGTCGAAGTCGCCCGACATACGTGGAGGCTACCCACCCCTCGGGTGTCGAGGGTGCACCCGCGCCGACGGCCTCTAGGCTGGCGGCGATGGGTCTGAAGGAGAAGCTGCGGCGCATGACCGCCAGCGACGAGGAGCTCGAGCACGACCGGCTCCAGCACCGGTGCGACGCCCTGGGCCTGACCCCGACGTCGAAGGCACCGCTGCGGGCGCCGATCCGGGTGGGCGGCGAGATCCAGAAGGTCCAGATCGTGCCGCGGGCGGGGAGCCCGTCGCTCGAGGTCACCGTGGCCGACGGCTACGGCAAGGCGGTCGGCGTCTTCACCGGCCGCCGCCAGATCGCCGGGCTGACGATCGGGCGCAACGTCGTGCTGGAGGGCGTCTCCCGCAAGGAGCGCAACCGCCTCGTCGTGCTCAACCCGGTCTACACCCTGGTGGATTGATCACGGGTCGGGGGTTCGGATCGCGGGTTCGGTCGTCCGGCCGGCCTCGACGTCGACGTGGATCGGCACCGAGGTCACCACGGTGTGGGGCCGGTAGAGGAGGGCGAGCTTGAGCGACAGGGCGCTCTGGTTGTGGAGCCATTGGGTGCCCACCCCCGTGACGAACTCGGGGATGATCACGGTGATGATGTCGTCGTCGCTCTCGGCGTCGAGCTCGTCGAGGTAGCGCAGGAACGGCTCGGTCAGCTCTCGGTAGGGCGAGTAGATCGTGTGCAGCTCGACCGGGATGTCGTGCTCGGCCCACGCCTTCTGCACCGCCTCCTGCTCCTCGGCGTCGCCGACCACCGACACCGCCACCAACCGGTCGGGCGCCAACGAGCGGGCGTAGGTGATGGCGTTGAGCACGGCCCGGTTGACCGTGCCCGCGGCCACCACGACGAAGTGCTCGTAGCGCTTGGGCTTCCAGCCGGCGGGTATCTCGACCACCCGGCGCACCCGTCGGTAGTGGCGGTTGATGAGCTTGAACAGGGCCACCACCAGCGGGATCACCACCACCGGGATCCAGGCGCCGATCGCGAACTTGGAGACGATCACGACGGCCAGCACCAGGGCGGTGGCGCACGCCCCGACCGCGTTGATCGCCAGGCCCAGCCGCCAGCGAGGCTCGCGGAGCCGCCAATGGCGGGCCACCATGCCGGTCTGCGAGAGGGTGAACCCGGTGAAGACGCCGACCGCGTACAGCGGGACGAGGGCCGACACCTCGGCGTTGAAGGCCACGACGAGTAGCCCGGCGATGACCGACAGGGCGACGATGCCGTTGGAGAACACCAGCCGGTCGCCCCGGTTGGCGAGCTGACGGGGGAGGAACCCGTCGCGGGCGATGTAGCTCGACAGCCTGGGGAAGTCGGCGAACGCCGTGTTGGCCGCCAGCAGCAGGATGGCGAACGTGGAGAACTGCAGGAGGAAGTAGGCGACCGTCTCCCCGCCGAAGACATAGCGGGCCATGGTCGACAGAACCGTCTCCGCGCTCTCGTCCGGGAGCGGCCGCACATGGCTCGCCAGCACCGAGGTGCCGAAGAACAACGTCGACAGGATGACGCCCATCACCGTGATCGTGACCGCCGCGTTCTTGGCCTCCGGCTTCCTGAACGCAGGGACGCCGTCGGCGACCGCCTCGAGGCCGGACAGCGCCACCGCGCCCGACGAGAAGGCGCGCATGAGGATGAACACCGACGCCGCCGTCGCCACGGTGTGCTCCCGGGTCAGCTCGGCCAACAGCTCCTCGTCGACCGGCATCGGCCCGAGGTCCTGGATGAAGATCCGGTAGAAGCCGTAGGCGATGAGCCCGGTCAGGCTGAGCACGTAGAGATAGGTCGGCGGGGCGAAGATCGCCCCCGACTCGCGTACGCCGCGCAGGTTGGCCACGGCCACCACGGCGACCGCGAGCAGGCAGAGCTCGACCCGGTAGGGCCGGAGCGGCTCGAACGCCGAGGTGATGGCGGCCACGCCCGATGACACCGACACGGCGACGGTCAGGATGTAGTCGACCAGGATCGACGCCCCCGCGACCAACGAGGGGTTCGTGCCGAGGTTCTCGCGGGAGACGACGTAGGTGCCGCCCCCTCCCGGGTACGCGTTGATCGTCTGGCGGTAGCTCGTCACGACGATCAGCAGCAGGATCGCGACGAGGATGGCGATAGGAGTCACGTAGTTGAACGCGGCCAGCGCCGTCATCGGCACCAGGACGATGAGGATCTCCTCGGTCGCGTAGGCCGTGGACGAGATGGCGTCGGATGCGAACACGGGCAGGGCGACCAGCTTGCGCAGCCGGTGGTGACCCTCCTCGCTGGTGGCAATCGGACGGCCGATGAGGACGCGTTTGAGCGAGTCAATCAAGGATCAGCTCCCGATGAGGAGCTCGCGCACGCTGTCCTCGCTGTCCTCGGTCACCAGCACCAGCACCTCGTCGCCCGCGTCGAGCTCGGTGTCGCCCCTGGGCACGATCACCCGCCGTTGCCGGATCAGGGCGACCACGGTGGAGTCGCGGGGGAACCCGACGTCCATGATCTCCCGACCGACGGCCGGGGAGCCCTCGGCCAGCGTGACCTCGACCAGCCGGGCCTTGCCTCCCTCGAACGAGAGCAGGCGGATGAAGGTGCCGACCGACACCGCCTCCTCGACCAGGGCGGTGAGGAGATGGGGGGTCGACACCGAGACGTCGACGCCCCACATCTCGTTGAACATCCACTCGTTCTTGGGGTTGTTGACCCGGGCCAGCACCCTGGGGACGGCGAACTCCTGCTTGGCCAGCAGCGACACCACCAGGTTGTCCTCGTCGTCGCCGGTGACCGCGGCGACCACCTCGGCCTTGTCCGGCTCGGCCCGGGCCAGCTCGGTGACCTCGCACGCGTCGCCGACGAGCCAGCGCACGCCCGGCGGTTCCCTCTGCGCCTCCATGCGGGCCACCCGGGTGGCGTCGACCTCGATGACGGTGACCTCGTGGCCGGCCTGGGCCAGCTCCGACGCGATGAACGTGCCGACGTTCCCGCCTCCGGCGATGACTACCCGCACGGCCGCTCGTCCTCGTCGCCCAGACGCCTAGTGAACCGGTCCGGCGGCGAGGAGGTCCTCGTAGTCGTCGAGGTGGTCGGCCGCCACCGCGACGAAGACGATGTCGCCGTCCTGCAGGATGAGCTTCGGATCGGCCACGCGTGAAATCCCGAGCCGCGAGAGGCCGACGACGCGAGCCAGGTCGGTCCGCTCGAGCTCGCCGAGCTTCCGGGCCGCCCACGCCGACGGCACGCGCCGCTCGACCAGCACCACCTTCGCCGACGGGTCGGTCCACTCGACCGCAGGCGTATCGGGCAGCACCCGGCGCAGCACGCGCTCGGTGGTCCACTGCACGGTGGCGATGGTCGGGATGCCAAGCCGCTCGTAGATCGCCGCCCGCCTCGGGTCGTAGATCCTGGCCACCACCCGTTCGACGCCGTAGGTCTCCTTGGCCACGCGGGCGACGGTGATGTTGGAGTTGTCGCCGTTGGTGACCGCGGCCACGGCGGCGGCCTCCTGGATGCCGGCCTCGGTCAGCCGGTCGCGGTCGAAGCCGACGCCGACGATCGTCCGGCCGGTGAAGTCGTCGGGAAGCCGGTTGAAGGCCGGTGGCCTCCGGTCGATGACGGCCACCGTGTGGCCGGCCGCCTCGAGGGCGACGGTCAAGCCGGAACCCACCCGACCGCACCCGACGACGACGACGTGCACGCAGCTGACCTCCCGTGCCCCGGACGGCGATGGGCACGCGGCGCGCATCCTAACGACCGGCTGCGCGACCTCAGGACCGGTCACGCGACGGTCAGGAGTAGGGTCGCACCCGTGCAGGGTGACCCGGCCATCATCGAGCTGCTGAACGAGTGCCTGACCGCCGAGCTGACCGCGGTGAACCAGTATTTCCTGCACGCCAAGATGCAGGACAACTGGGGCTACGAGCGGCTGGCCAAGCGGGGGCGCGACGAGTCGATCGAGGAGATGCGCCACGCCGAGGAGCTCATCGACCGCATCCTGTTCCTCGACGGCGTACCCAACATGCAACGGCTGTTCCCGGTCAAGGTGGGCGAGACGGTGCCGGAGCAGTTCGACGCCGAGTACGAGACCGAGGTCGACGCCATCACCCGCTACAACGCCGGCATCCAGCTCTGCCACGAGAAGGGCGACGCCGTGTCCCGCGACCTTCTCGAACGGCTCGTGGTCGACGAGACCGAGCACACCGACTGGCTCGAGGCCCAGGCCGACCTGGTCGCCCAGGTCGGCGTCGAGAACTACCTGGCCCAGCAGATCCGCCCAGAGTAAGCCTGCGCCGGTTGACCGCCAGCCCTAATGTGGGGTGGTTATCGCGCCTATCGGCGCGATAACCACCCGAAGAACGGATCTTTCGGCGATTGGGGTGGAGCCATGCGAGTAGCGGTGACGGGTTCGACCGGGTTCATCGGCGCGGCGCTGGTTGCGTCGCTGCGGACCCACGGCCACGAGGTGGTCAGGGTGGTGCGGGGACCGGCGCCCCACGGCGAGGCCGCGGTCCGGTGGGATCCCCGGGCGGGCACGATCGACGCCGCGGGACTGGAAGGGCTCGACGGGGTCGTCCACCTGGCCGGCGAGCCGATCGCGGCGAAGCGGTGGTCGGAGGAGCAGAAGCTCCGGATCATCGAGTCGCGCCGCCAGGGCACGACGCTGCTGGCCGCGACCCTGGCCGGACTGGACGCCAAGCCGTCGGCGCTCGTCTCGGCCTCCGGCGTCGACTACTACGGCGACCGCGGCGACGAGGTGCTCACCGAGGCGAGCGGTGCTGGCCATGGGTTCCTGACCGAGGTCTGCCAGGTGTGGGAGGGAGCGACGGCACCGGCCGCCGACGCCGGCGTGCGCGTCGCCACCACCCGGACGGGGATCGTGCTCAGCCTGGACGGCGGCGCCCTCCCTCGGCTGGTGCGGCTGACCAGGTTCGGCCTGGGCGGCCGGCTCGGCGGGGGCCGGCAGTGGTGGAGCTGGATCACGTTGGCCGACCAGTTGGCGGCCATCGAGTTCCTGTTGCTCAACGACGTCGCCGGGCCGGTGAACCTGACCGCGCCCGGCCCGGTGACCAACGCCGAGTTCGCCGACACGATGGGGCGCGTCCTGCATCGGCCGACGTTCCTGCCCACACCCTCGTTCGGTCCCAAGCTGGTGCTGGGCGAGATGGCCGGCGCGCTGTTGTTCGACAGCAAACGGGTCGAGCCGGCCAAGCTCACCGCGGCCGGGTTCTCCTTCGGCCACGCCGAGCTCGAGCCGGCGTTGCGGTACGTGCTCGGCGACGAGGGATGACTACTTCGGGGGCATCCGCAGCCCGCCGTCGAGCCGGATGACCTCGCCGTTGAGATAGGAGTTGGTCAGCAGCTCGACGGCCAGGTGGGCGAACTCGTCGGTCCGGCCCAGCCGCTTGGGGAACAACACGCCGGCGCCGAGGGCCTGGCGGATGTCGTCGGTCAGCAGGCCGAGCAGCGGCGTGTCCATGATCCCTGGCGCGATCGTGTTGACCCGCACGCCCACCGCCGAGAGGTCGCGGGCGACGGGGAGGGTCATGCCGACGATCCCGCCCTTCGACGCCGAGTAGGCGGCCTGACCGATCTGGCCGTCGAACGCGGCGATCGACGCGGTGTTGACGATGGCGCCCCGGTCGCCGTCGGGACCGGGCTCGCCCCGGCTCATGGCCGAGGCGGCCAGGCGGATGCAGTTGAACGTGCCGATTAGGTTGACGGCCACGACCTTCTCGAAGGCGCCGAGGTCGTGGGCGCCGTCGTAGCTGCCGTCGCGGCCGACGGTGCGCTGGGCCCAGCCGATGCCGGCGCAGTTGACCAGGGCCCGCAGCGGGCCGAGCTCGCCCGCGGCATCGACCGCGGCGGTCACGTCGTCGGCGTCGGTGACGTCGGCCCGGACGTACACCCCGCCGAGCTCCTTGGCCACCTGCTCGCCCTTGTCGTCCTGCAGGTCGAGCACGACCACCCGGGCCCCGCGGTCGGTCAGCGCCCTGGCGCTCGCCTCGCCCAGGCCCGACGCCCCTCCGGTCACGATGGCGGCGACTCCGTCGAGTTCCATGCCGCCGGACCCTATTGCCATTCTCGACGCCCCTCGCGCCGCCTGGCGGCGCTCAGTGCGTCGAGTTTGCGGAGCTTGCGGGGACGTCGACGATCCACACGTTCTCCTCGCCGAGACGGCCCTGGAGCTTGCGGACCAGCTTCCCGACGTTCTGGTCCCTGCCGTCCCACACGACGACCGCCTCGTCGACCTGGCCGGCGAGCCAGCCGTCGCGCCGGGCGAGCGAGCCCCCGGCCCGCTGCCGGTTGGCCGGGACCGTCCGTTCGAGCTGGACCGCGGCGGTCGCCCCCCGGAGCAGCTCCTTGAACCGCTGGCGGGCCGGGTCCGGCCACTGGCCGTCGGGCTGCGGGTAGGGCAGCACCGCGAGGTACGGCACGCCGGCGTCGGCCGCGGCCTCGGCCCCCAGCTGCTCGGCGCCGAGCTGCAGCCCGGTCACCGCCAGCACGTCGGGCTGGAGCTCGCGCTTGGCCGCCAGGATCTCGGCCAGCCGGCGCCGCACCTCGGTGGCCACCGGATTGTCCGGCTCGTAGCCGCCGAGCTCCGGCGGGCGGTGCCCGGTGACGAGCACGAACCGGCCCTCGGGCAGCCGGGCATCGCGGCCGCCCGGCAGATCGGACGGCCCGAGGTCGGCCGGGGCCGGGGTGCGCTCCCCGCGGCGTCCCTCCTGGGTGAGGGCGGCCTCGACCGCCAGCCGATCGACGACGTCGTTCATCGGATCGGAGCCGTGCCCCTTCACCCACCGGAAGTCGATCCCTCCGCTGTCGGCCCCCCGCGCGACGCCGCGGGCCAACGCCAGCTCCAGCAACGGTTCCCACAGGTCACGGTTGGCCACCGGCTTGCCCGCCGTCGTCTTCCAGCCCCGCCGCAGCCAGCCCTCGTACCACCGGTCGCGGAAGCAGTTGACGACATAGGTCGAGTCGCTCATCACCACCAGGGCGCCCTCGAGGTCGGTCAGCGCCTCGAGCGCGGCCTTCAACTCCATGCGCTGGTTGGTCGTCCGGGGCTCGGCGCCGCTGCGGAACGGGCCGTCGGGAACGGCCCAGGCCCAGCCGCCGGGCCCGGGATTCCCGCTGCACGCCCCGTCGGTGTAGACGATCGTCACCATGGTGAGGCGAATCATGGTCGCGCCGATTGACTGAGGCGCGACACGCGAACCAGGTGGGAGCATGGTGCCATGACCATCATCGACGGCTTCGTCCATCAGCTGCCTGACGTCGACCCGGTGGCGACGCAGGAGTGGCTGGACTCGCTGGAGGCGGTCGTGAGCGTCCAGGGACCGGGCCGGGGTCGCTTCCTCATGGCCAAGCTGATGGAGAAGGCCCGCGAGCTCGGCGTCGGGTTCCCCGCCTCGGTGTCGACCCCGTACGTCAACACCATCCCACCCGAGCGGGAGCCGTGGTTCCCGGGCGACGAGCACCTCGAGCGCCGCATCCGGGCCTTCATCCGCTGGAACGCGGCGGTCATGGTGGTGCGGGCCAACAAGAACGCCGACGGCATAGGCGGCCACCTCTCGACCTTCGCCTCGTCGGCCTCGCTCTACGAGGTCGGGTTCAACCACTTCTTCCGGGGCAAGGAGGACGGGCGGCCCGGCGACCACGTCTACTTCCAGGGCCACGCCGTCCCCGGCATCTACGCCAGGGCGTTCCTCGAGGGCCGGCTGACGGAGGACCAGCTCGACCGGTTCCGACGGGAGGTGGGCGGCGGGGGGTTGTCGAGCTACCCCCACCCCAGGCTGATGCCAGACTTCTGGGAGTACCCGACGGTGTCGATGGGGCTGGGGCCGATCACCTCGATCTACCAGGCCCGGTTCAACCGCTACCTGCACCAGCGGCGGATCGACGACACGAGCGGGTCGAAGGTGTGGTCGTTCCTGGGCGACGGCGAGTGCGACGAGCCCGAGACCCTGGGCGCCATCTCGCTCGCGTCGAGAGAACACCTCGACAACCTGATCTGGGTGGTCAACTGCAACCTCCAGCGGCTCGACGGACCGGTGCGGGGCAACGGAAAGGTCGTCCAGGAGCTCGAGGCCATCTTCCGGGGCGCGGGCTGGAACGTCATCAAGGTCATCTGGGGTTCGAAGTGGGACGAGCTGCTGGCCCGCGACGTCGACGGCGTGCTGCTGCACCAGATGAACACCACGGTCGACGGCGAGTTCCAGCGCTACGCGGTCGAGAGCGGCGCCTACATCCGGGAGCACTTCTTCGGTCCGGACCCGAGGCTGCGCAAGCTGGTCGAGCACGTGAGCGACGACGAGCTCCGCACGCTCCCGCGTGGTGGGCACGACTACCGCAAGCTCTACGCCGCCTACAAGATGGCAACGGAGCAGGAGGGCGCCCCGACGGTCATCCTGGCCAAGACAATCAAGGGGTGGACGCTCGGCTCGCTCGTGGAGGGCCGCAACGCCACCCACCAGATCAAGAAGATGACCAACGCCCAGCTGCTCGAGCTGCGCAACCGGCTCTACCTCCACGACCAGATCCCCGAGGAGTCTTTGGCCGAAGGCGAGGAACCGCCGTACTACCGACCGCCGAAGGGTTCCGACGAGTACGAGTACATGATGGAGCGGCGGCGGGAGCTCGACGGTCCGCTGCCGTCCCGGGTCGTTCGCGTTCGGCGCAAGCTGGCCCGCCCGACCGACGAGACCTACCGCGAGTTCGACGGAGGGTCAGGCAAGCAGGCGGTGTCGACCACCATGGCCTTCACCCGGCTGCTGCGCAACCTCGCTCGCGACCCGCAGTTCGGGAACCGGGTGGTGCCGATCATCCCGGACGAGGCCCGCACCTTCGGCATGGACGCCCTGTTCCGCGAGTTCAAGATCTACGCGGCCGACGGTCAGCTGTACGAACCGGTGGACGCCTCCCTGCTGCTGTCCTACACCGAAGCCAAGGACGGGCAGATCCTCGAGGAGGGCATCACCGAGGCCGGCTCGGTGTCGTCGTGGATCGCCGCCGGCACCTCGTACGCCACCCGCGGCGTGCCGATGGTGCCGTTCTTCATCTTCTATTCGATGTTCGGGTTCCAACGGGTCGGCGACCTCATCTGGCAGGCGGCCGACGCCCGCACCCGCGGCTTCCTGATGGGCGGCACCGCCGGGCGCACCACCCTCCTCGGCGAGGGGTTGCAGCACCAGGACGGGCACAGCCTCGTGCTGGCGTCGACCGTGCCCGTGTGCCAGGCCTACGACCCCGCGTTCGCCTACGAGCTCGCCTCGATCATCCGCCAAGGCATCGAGCGGATGTACCCGGCCGACGGCGAGTCGGGCGACGACGTCTTCTACTACATCACCCTCTACAACGAGAACTACGTGATGCCGCCGCGCCCCGAGCTGGACGACGTCGACGAGCAGATCATCCGGGGCCTCTACCGGTGGGCCCCGGCCCCCGACGGTCCGACCCATCGGGCGTCGATCCTGTTCTCCGGGACGGCGTGGCGGGCCGCGCACGAGGCGCAGGCCGAGCTGGCCGAGCGGTGGGACGTGGCCGCCGAGCTGTGGAGCGTGACGTCGTGGAAGGGGCTGCGCGACCAGGCCCTGGAGGCCGAGCGCCGGAACCGGTTCCGGCCGGATGAGCCGGCCACCGACGCGTACGTCACCGAGCGGTTGGCCGAGTCGGAGGGACCGATCGTGGCCGTCACCGACTTCATGAAGTCGGTTGGCGACTCGATCGCCCGGTGGGTGCCGGACGGTCGCAGCTTCACCGCCCTCGGGACCGACGGCTTCGGCCGCAGCGACACCCGTGAGGCCCTACGAGGGTTCTTCGAAACCGACGCGGCCAACGTCGTGGTCGCCGTCCTGGCCGACCTCGCCGCCGTCGGCGACATCAAGCCCGAGATCGTGGTCGACGCCATGAAGCACTACGGGATCGACCCCGATCGCCCCGACCCGCGCACCACCTGGCCCGAGTAAGCCCCGCCTACGTCGAGGGGGTTGGGGGGGGTGCCCGAGGGGGGCGGCCGTCGTGCCGGTCCCCCTCGGCGTGGTCCGATCGGCAACCTCCGGTTGCCGATCAGAGCGGCCAGGTGTGGACCGGGTCGTTGGTGTGCATGTGGGTGTGGTAGCGGCGGAGCATGCCGGCCAGGGTGGCGTAGCGATCGCCGAGGCCGTCGTCGATGGCATGGACCACCTCGGCCTGCCAGGCCGCCCCGTTGCGCTGGGTCAGGCAGCGCTGCTCGATGACCCCGAGCAGGCGGTCGCGGATGTCGGCATCGACCTCCCACCGGTCGAGCCCCTCGCGGGCCAGGGGCAGCAGCCTGCGCAGCACCAGCTCGGTCACCGGGGCCTCCCCCACCCCCGGCCAGAACATCCTGGCGTCGATGCCCTCGCGGGCCCCCTCGTGGAAGTTGTCCTCCGCGGCGGTGAACGACATCCGGCTCCAGACCGGGCGTTCGTCCTCGGCCAGGACCCGGACCAGACCGGCGTAGAACGCGGCGTTGGCCATGATGTCGACCACGGTCGGGCCGGCGGGGAGCACCCGGTTCTCCACCCGCAGGTGGGGCACGCCGGCGACCACGTCGTACACCGGGCGGTTCCACCGCCAGATCGTCCCGTTGTGCAGCCTGAGCTCGGCCAGCTGCGGCGTCCCGCCCGCTTCGAGCACGGCCCCCGGGTCCTCGTCCTGGCACAACGGCAGCAGCGATGGGAAGTAGCGGACGTTCTCCTCGAACAGATCGAAGATCGACGTGATCCACCGTTCGCCGAACCACACCCGCGGGCGCACGCCCTGGGTCTTGAGCTCTTCGGGCCGGGTGTCGATCGACTGGAGGAACAGGGCGATCCGCGTCTCGCGCCACAGTTCCCGGCCGTACAGGAACGGGGAGTTGGCGGCCAACGCCACCTGGACGCCGGCGATGGCCTGCGATGCGTTCCAGTAGGAGGCGAACTCCTCCGGGCCGACCTGCAGGTGGATCTGCACGCTGGTGCACGCCCCCTCGGGCGCCACCGTGTCGGCGTAGGCGTCGAGCTCCTCCCGGCCGCGGATGTCGATGTGCAGGTTCTCGCCGCGGGCCTGGATGATCTGCTCGTTGAGCAAGGCGTAGCGGGGGTTGGCCGACAGGGTCTCGAGGGTGGTGTGGCCCTCGGCCAGGGTCGGGAGGATGCCGATCATGATGATGTTGGCGCCGGCGTCGGCGGCCTTGGCGTCGGCCTCGTTGAGGTCCTCGCGGACGTCGTGCTCGAACTCGGCCAGGCCCCGGCCGGTAATCTTGCGAGGGGGAACGTTGATCTCGATGTTCCACTGGCCGACCTCGGTCTGGAAGGCCTCGTCGGCGATGGCCTGGAGCACCTCGGCGTTGCGCATCACCGGTTGGCCGTCGGCGTCGGTCAGGTTGAGCTCGATCTCCAGGCCCATGCTCGACGGGGCGAGGTCGAAACGCGACTCGGCCAGCATTCGGGCGAACACGTCGAGCCCGCGCCGCACCTTCTCGCGGTAGCGCAGCCGGTCGTCGCGTGAGAACACGATCGGCGCGACATCCTTGCCCATCGAGCCCGCAGCGTACGTGCCGCGGAATCCCCGCCGCGTGCCGCGGTGGGGTGGCCGGCCCCGACCGTCTGCTTCCGGCGCCGACGAGCCGGCGACCCCCAGCGGTCCGGCCGCCGGGCACCGTCGACCTGGCCACCGCCGACGCCGACCGCTGGATCGTCCAGCTGGCCGAGCCGGCGGTCGCCCGCCACGCGGCCGATGCGGCCGGAGGCGAACTGGGCGCGCTCGACCTGTCGACCGCGGCCAACGCCGCCTACCTCGACCAGCTCGAATCCCGACAGGAGGGCTTCGCCGGGCAACTCGAGCAGGTGGCGCCGGCCGCCGAGGTCGAGCGCACCTACCAGGTCGTCGTCAACGGTCTCGCCGTCGCCATGTCGGCCGAGGAGGCGGCCGCGGTCAGGGCGCTGCCCGGCGTGCGCGCCGTCACCCCGGACGTGGCCTTCGAGCTCGACATGTACGCCACCCCCGAGCAGATCGGCGCCCCGGCCGTGTGGGAGCGGCTGGGCGGGCAGGAGCACGCCGGGGAAGGCGTGAAGGTCGCCGTCATCGACACCGGCATCTTCGTCAGGTACGACGAGAACGGCGAGTACGCGGGCAACCCGTGCTTCGACGACACCGGCTACACCGCGCCACGGGGCTACCCCGTCGGCGACACCCGGTTCACCAACAACAAGGTCATCGCCGCCCGCGCCTACTTCCCGCCCGACGACCCGCCGGCGCCCGGCGAGGACACGCCCATCCAGGGCACGAACGACGCCAGCCCCCACGGGACCCACGTGGCCGGCACCGTCGCCTGCAACGCCGGCACCGTCGCCGACATCCAGGGCGTCCACGTGACGCTCTCCGGCGTGGCCCCGCGTGCCTTCCTCATGAACTACCGGGTCTTCTACCCGGCCACCGTCGACGACGACTTCCAGAACGCCAACGCCTACACCGTCAAGCTGGTGCAGGCCATCGAGGACGCGGTGGCCGACGGCGCCGGCGTCATCAGCAACTCGTGGGGGTCGAGCTACCAGAACACGCTCGCCTGGCCCGACCCCATGGTCCAGGCCTGAGAGGCCGCGGTCGACGCCGGTGTCGTCATGGTCTACGCCCAGGGCAACTCGGGCCCGGCCCACGGAACCGGCAACTCCCCGGCCAACTCGCCCGACGTAATCGCGGTCGGCGCCTCGACCAAGGGCTCCACCATCGTCCCCGGCGTCGTCGACGTGACGAATCCGGTCGATCCCGCCCTGGCCGCCATGCCCGTCGGCCCGGCCCAGTTCGGTCCGCAGGTCACGACGACCCTTGGCCCCGGCGCCGTACATCCCCGCGCAGGTGGTGGGCGGCGGGAGCTCGCTCGGCTGCAACCCGTTCCCGGCCGGCTCCCTGGCCGGGGCGATCCCGGTCATCGAGCGGGGCGTGTCCGAGTTCAGCACCAAGGTGTTCAACGCCCAGCAGGCGGGGGCGGTGGCCGCCCTCGTCTACAACTCGGCGGCCAACGGCGACAACCTCCAGGCCATGGGGCCGGGAGTCGACGCCCCCCAGGTGACGATCCCTTCCTGGTTCATGCGCCGCTCCCAGGGGCTGGCCATGGTCGCGGCATATGCGACCGTCCCGGCCGGTGAGGCCGAGGCCCAGTTCACCTTTGCGCCGCAGGCCGCGGCCAACATCGGCGACGTCATGGCCGGGTTCAGCTCCCGCGGTCCGACCCAGGACAAGACGCTCAAGCCCGACGTGGTGGCGCTCGGCGTCGACGTCATCCCCGGTGGGTACGCGGTGGTTCGGCGCCCAGTCCGGCACCAGCATGGCCACACCGCACGTCGCCGGCGCCGTCACGCTCCTCATCGACGCCCACCCGAACTGGCGCCCGGCCCACATCAAGTCGGCGTTGATGACCACGGCCACCGAGGACGTGTTCCTCGACACGGCCCAGGCCGTTCCCGCCGGTGTGTTGGAGCGGGGCTCCGGTCGCATCGACCTGGCCGCGGCGGTCGATCCCGGCCTCGTGTTCACCTTCGCCAGCCTGAGCGGCGGCGAGGCGGCCGCCGGCGAGACGGTGCCGTTCACCATCCGTGGCCGCAACGTGAGCGGTGCCGCCGTCACGTGGTACGTCACCACCGCGGGCGACGACGGGCTCACCGTCACGCCGTCGACCTCGACCCTGACGGTCGGCGCCCGCGGCGGGGTCACGTTCGACATGGCCGTCGGATCGGTCGCCGACGCCGAGCCCGGCGACTACGAGGGCTCGGTGATCCTCACCAACCAGGCCACCGGCCGGCGCCTGCACCTGCCCGTGTGGCTCGGCGTGCGCCCGGCCCCCACGACCGACGTGCTGCTGGTCGACGACGACGGCTCGGCCTTCGGCTTCACCGACTACGCCGGCGTGTACACGGCGGCGTTGGACGCGGCCGGCGTCGGCTACGACTACATCGACGTCGGCGCCGAGTTCTTCCCGGCCGCCCTCGACCTCTACCACTACCGGGCCGTCGTGATGCTCACCGGTGACAACGACAGCTTCAACACCAGTGGACTGTTCCCGGGCGACCAGGACGCGCTGGCCGAGTGGCTCGACAAGCGGCGGCCGGCTCTGGCTGAGCGGGCCGAACCAGGCCGAGACGACCGACAGCAACGCCACCGGGTCGCCGAACCAGGGCCGGGCCAGGATCTACCACGGCCATGCCGGGCTCAGGTACGAGGACGGCACCGTCTACGCCGACGCACCGGCGCCGACGCCGACGGCCGATGGCGCCGGGCTCCAGTCCGGCATGCAGCTCGACCTCGGGCCCAACGGCGACGGCATCGACAACCAGACGTCGATCGAGGCCGCCTCGCCGTTCGGCGACAACGACACGTTCCAGGCTGCGCCCACCACCACCCCGCTGTTCCACCAGATCGGCGGCGACGCGCCCGATGGGTCCGCGATCGCCTTCGCCCGTGGGTCAGAGCCGAGCCTCGAGGAGGAGCGGCTGATGTTCCACTACCGCACCATCTCGATGGGGTTCGGGCTCGAACGCGTCAACGGCGCCGACGCGCAGGCCGCGTTGGCGGCCGAACGCTGGACTGGCTCCTGTCCGAGCTGGCGGTCGAGGTGCGCGCGTCGGTCGGAGGCCCGGGGCGCGCCGCAACTACAACGTGCGGGTCGAGGCGACCGGCGCGTTCGGGCACATGAGCATCACCCCCATCCGAGTCAGGGTCGGCTGAGGACCGAACTCGGCCTCTGCATACCAAAACGGTATGCTCGGCGAGTGACGACAGAACAGATCGCGGTGCGGCTGCCAGCGGAGCTGCTGGCCGACCTCGACGAGCTGGTCGCCCGCGGCGTGTACCCGAGCCGCGCCGCCGCGGTTCGCGCGGGTGTCGAGGCCATCACGGAACTCGAGCGGCGCCGAGCGGCGGACCGTGCGGTGGCCGAGGGCTATCGGCGCGTGCCGCCCACGACGTCCGAAGCCGCGGCGGCGGTGGCGTCATTGCGAGACGCCATCGCCGAGGAGCCGTGGTGACCCCGATCGCGCGGGGCGACGTCTGGTGGGGGAGCTTCCCGGCCTCGGGCGTCGCCCCTTCCTCGTCATGTCGCGGAACGCGGCGATTCCGGTCCTTCACTCGGTTCTGGCTGCTCCCGTCACCCGAACCAGCCGCGGTATTCCCACCGAGCTGCCGTTGAGCCGAGCCGAGGGCCTGCCGCACGACTGCGGCGCCAGCTTCGACAACCTTCGCGTCGTGCCGAAGGCTCATCTCGTCAAGCGAGTGTGCCGGCTCGACACGTTTCGTGTCCTCGAGGCATGCGCCGCCCTCAGGTCCGCAGTCGAGTGTTGACGGTGGGTCGTAGGCTCTGGCCATGAAGGGAACCCTCGTCGTCACCGGCGATCCCGCGGCCGATGAGCTGCTCAACACCGACCCGTTCGCCCTGCTGGTCGGGATGCTGCTCGACCAGCAGGTCCCGATGGAGTGGGCGTTCGTGGCGCCCCACCGGCTCAAGGAGCGGCTCGGCCGCGAGCTCGATGCGGGGAAGATCGCGGCGATGGACGCCGTGGCGTTCGAGGACATCTTCAGGCAGAAGCCGGGGCTGCACCGCTTCCCCGGTGCGATGGGCAAGCGGGTCTACGCCCTGTCCCGACACATCGTCGACCACTACGACGGCGACACGGCCCGCATCTGGGAGGAAGCGGGCAGCGGCGAGGAGCTGTTCCGACGGCTCAGGGCCCTCCCCGGTTACGGCGACGAGAAGGCGAAGATCTTCCTCGCCGTGCTCGCCAAACGGGTCGGCGTGGCCCCGCCGGGGTGGGAGGAGTACGCCGGCCCGTTCGCCGACGACACGCCGAGGTCGGTGGCCGACATCGACTCGGCCGAGGCGCTGGCCCGGGTGCGTGAGTTCAAGAAGGCCACGCGGGCCGAGGGCAAGGGCAAACAGGACTGAACGAGCGGTCCGCGCCACCGCCATCTGCCGTAGCAACGCTGCGCAGCCGCCAGGCAGAGCAGCAAGGAGGGAGTTCGTCGGTTGCCGAAGGCCGCGCGGGCGAGGCCGAAGGCCGACTGGCGCAATTTCACCGCGCGACCGAGCCCTTCCCGGCGACGACCTCGTGGTGCTGCCGGTCGAGCCAGCCGAGCAGGATGGCCACCGCCCTGGGATCGTGGCGCAGCCGGTGGCCGGCGCTCGGGAGGAGTGACAGCTCGGCGTGGCCGTGGGCGTCTGCGATCACCCTGGCGTCAAACTCCGGCACCGCGGCATCGTCGGTGCCGTGCATCACCAGCAGCGACCGCGGCGCCAGCTTGGCCGCACACTCGGCCGCCCTGGTCTCCCGGAGCGGCCGTGACCACAGCTCGAACGACTGGGGGAACGAAGGGTCGCGGATGAGCCCGACGACGCGCGCGTGCGCGAGGAGCCGACGCGGCTGACCGGCCCAGTCGTCGAAGTCGGCCGGGGCGCCGAGCGTCGCCACCCCCCTGATGCGGCGGTCGCCGGCGGCGCCGCAGATGGCGAGCGAGCCACCGGTCCCGAACCCGACGGTCCAGACGCCGAGCAACGGCTCGGTGCGGGTGAGGTGGTCGACCGCGGCCGTGAGGTCGTTCATCCATCCCCCGAGGGAGAAGTCGCCTTCCGACTCCCCCGCCCCTCGGGAGGTGAACGCCAGCACCACCCATCCGAGCTCGCGGGCGATGCGGTCGGCCAGCTCGGGGAACGATCCGCCGGTCGCGGTGGCCGCCCGCCGCGCCGCAGGGAACCCGTGGGTGAGGACCAGACCCGGCGCCGGGCTGCCCTTCGGCCTCGACGGGGGGACAGCCAGATGGCCGGCGAGGAGCAGACCCCCGGAGGGGAACCGGAGATCCACGGTTCAGTCGACGGGATCGGCCGGACAGCAGGTCCGGCATCGGTGGTAGCCGCGGTTGCGGGCCTCGGGCAACGTGTCCGGGCCGAAGGTGGCGAACGTCTCGGCCGCCAGCAGCTCGTCGATCACGGCGGGGTCGGTGCAGTGGTCGAGATCGTGGACGACCTGGTTGCGCTTGTCGCCCACCCAGCGGTGGTGCTCGAACCGGGACGGCCGCGCCACGGCCGCCAACGTACCGACTCCTGGCGGGCGTCGGTGGCTACGCGGCCGACGGGAGCGAGGCCGACCGGTCGGTGTCGCCGTCGCGGGTGGTGCCGGCCGCGGGCTGGGACCGATCGGCCCGGCGCGAGCGGCGGGCCAGCCGGGCCAGCCGGGCCAGGCGGTGGTGCTTGGCGGCCGCTCGGAGCTCGTGTGCCCGCTCGGCGGCCAGATCGGTTGCGAGGGGCAGGGGGATGGTCATGGCTCAAGGATGCGGCGTGAACCCGCGAATCACATCGACAGGATTCGCTATTTCGCCAGGTGGCGAGGTACGTAGTCAATGCCCCGGCGGCGTCTACGTATGACCCCGGTCACGCCGTTGTGGCCGGGTCGGGGTGATTCTCGACGCATTCATGGTCGGTAATCGACCGTAGATGCGTCGAGTTTGCGGGGGTGCCCGGTCAGGCGGCTTCGGGGCCGATGGCGCCGATGGCGGTGAAGTAGGCGGTCTCGGCGTCGAGCACGGCCACCACGTCGTCGGCGTCGGCGTCGATCCCGGCCGCCTCGGCCCGCATCAGCACGTAGGCGACCGGTTCGTCCTCGTCGATCACCACGGCGTCGGACCCGTTGTCGCTGGCCGTCTCCCTGGTCCTCGGCACGCCTCTCGACCTCAGGTACTCCAGGTGCCACGCCAGCAGCCGGCGCACCTCGTCATAGCTGAGCCGCGCCGTGACCGACCGAGGCAGGTGCTCGGCCACGAACTCGACCGCCTCGTCGAGGTCGAACACGGCCTGGCGGGGTTGGGCGCCCATGGTGAACGCCTCCCGCCCCACCGCGACCAGGGCGATGATCACCACCAGCACCGCGGCCACGACGAAGAACACCCACGTCATGGCGCGACCGTCGCCTGCTAGAGCCCGATGCGCCGGGCCAGCAGCTCGCGGTGGTAGGTGGGGTCGCCGAACAACAGCTCTGAGCTCTTGGCCCGCTTGAAGTACAGGTGGGCCGGGTGCTCCCACGTGAAGCCAATGCCCCCATGGATCTGGATGTTCTCGGCCGCGCAGTGGAAGTACGCCTCCGAGCAGTAGGCCTTGGCCATCGACGCCATGGCCGGGAGCTCGTCGTTGATCTCCGATGCGCACCACGCCGCGTAGTAGGCGGCCGACTTGGCCGACTCGACCTCGAGCAGCATGTCGGCGCACTTGTGCTTGATGGCCTGGAACGACCCGATGGGCCGTCCGAACTGCACGCGCTCCTTGGCGTAGGCCACGGCCATGTCGAGCACCCGCTCGGCGCCACCCACCTGCTCGGCGGCCAACCCGACCGCGGCCAGGTCGAGCACGCGCTCGAGGATCGGCCACCCCTGTCCGTCGACCCCGACGAGCCGGCCCGGCGTGCCGGAGAACTCGAGCCTGGCCTGCTTGCGGGTCTGGTCCATCGTGGCCAACGACGTGCGGGTGAGCCCCGCCGCGGTGGCGTCGACGGCGAACACGCCGACGCCTTCGTCGGTGCGCGCCGCCACCAGCACGAGGTCGGCGACGTGACCGTCGAGCACATAGGACTTGGTGCCGTTCAACCTCCACCCGTCGCCGTCCGGTGCGGCCACCACGGTGACCCCGTCCTCGCCCCACCGGCCGGACTCCTCGGTGAGGGCCAGGGTGGCGATGGTCTCGCCCGACGCGATGCCAGGCAGGAACTCCTTCTTGGCCCCCTCGTCGCCGCTGTGGAGCAGGGTGTTGGCCGCCAGCACGACGCTGGCGAAATACGGTGCGCACAGGAGGGCCCGACCCATCTCCTCCAGCACCACGATCAGCTCGATGTAGGAGAACCCGGACCCGCCGAACTCCTCGGGCACGATGAGGCCGGGCAGCCCCATCTGCTCGGCCATCTGGGTCCACGCGTCCGGGTCGTAACCTTCGTCGGTGGCCATCAGGCGCCGCACCTCGGACTCCGGCGCCTTGGCCTCGAGGAACTGGCGGACGAACCGGCGAAGTTCCTCCTGCTCCTCGCTGAAGGCGAAGTTCACGATCGGGCCCCCTCTGCGTGCCACGGGTGGGCCATCTGTCTACTCGACCGACCGGTCAAGCGGCGAGCGTTTGATTCGCGGCCAAAATGGGGCCATGCCCACGCTCACCGTGCACTGGGAGGACGACCGGGCCGAGGTCCACCGGGTCGTCGTCGGGCCCATGGACAACAACGTCTACGTGCTCCGGTGCCGGACGTCGGGCGCATCGGTGCTGGTCGACGCGGCCAACGAGCCCGATCTGCTGGTGCGGTCGTGCGCCGAGCTCGGCGTGGCCAGGGTCCTCACCACCCATGGTCACTCCGACCACATCCAGGCCGTGCCTGCGGTGCGGGCCGCGGGCTACCCCGTCCACGTCCACGCCGACGACGCCGGCCGGCTGCCGGGACACGACGGCCTGATCGCCGACGGCGACGAGATCGAGGCCGGCCAGCTCCGCCTCCTGGCCATCCACACGCCGGGCCACACGCCGGGCTCGGTCTGCTTCCGTCTCGACGGCGCGCCGGTGCTGTTCTCGGGGGACACGTTGTTCCCTGGCGGACCGGGCGCCACCACGTTCCCCGGTGGCGACTTCCCGACCATCATCGCCTCGATCGAGCACAAGCTGTTCACCCTCGAGCCCGAGGTGGTGGTCATGCCCGGTCATGGGGCCGACACCACGATCGGCACCGAACGTCCCCATCTCCAGGAGTGGATCGACCGGGGCTGGTGATGCCGGGAACCGGCTCGCCGTGACCGCCCCCGAGCTCGTCGCCCGCGACGTCGAGATCGCCCACCTGCTCGCCCTGGTGCGCAGGGGCGCCGGCGCCGTGCTCGTCGGCGACCCCGGCGTCGGCAAGACGGCGCTGGCGGCGGCGCTGGCCGACCGGTGCCGCGACGCGGGGCAGGTGGTGGTGTGGATGGTGGCCACCGAGGCCGGCCGGGGCATGCCGTTCGGGGCGCTCGCCCCACTCATGCCCGACGATGTCACCGCCGTCCACCCGGCGCTCGTCCCCAACCTCGTGGCTCGTCGCCTGAGCGAGCTCGCGGCGGAGGCGACCGGACCGGCCCGGACGCCGCCGCTCCTCGTCGTCGACGACGCCCACCTGCTCGACGAGGCGTCGGCCGCCTGCGTGCTGGGGCTGGTGGCGAACGAGTCGGCCGGGGTGCTGGCGACGGTGAGGGCCGGCGTCGCCCTGCCCGACGCGGTGACGTCGCTGTGGAAGGACCGCTTCTGCGAGCGGGTCGACCTCGCCCCCCTCGGCCGCGACGGCACCCGGGCCCTGGTGGCCGCCGGCCTGGGCGGCGGGGTGGCCGGCGCCACGGTTGAGCTGCTGTGGCGGCACACCCACGGGAACCCGCTGTACCTGACGGAGCTGGTGCGGTTCGGTCGGGAGGACGGCCGGTTCAGCTTCGACGGCGGGCTGTGGTCGTGGCCGGGCGAGCTCGGCGTGCCGCCGCGGCTGGCCGAACTGCTCCACCGGCGCTTCGACGGTCTGTCCGACGACGGCGACGACGCCCTCGCGGCGATCTCGATGTGCGAGCCCATCCGCTTCGACAGCCTCGTCGCCATCACCTCCGACCGGGCCGTGGCCGACCTGGAGACCAGACGGCTGGTGGCCGCGGTCGACGAGGGGACGGTCTGGCTCCGGTTCTCCCACCCGCTCCTCGGCGCCATCGCCGGGCGCAGCGTCACCCGGGCGCGGCGTCATCGCCTGGCGCAGCGGCTGCTGGCCGTGTGCGACTGGGCCGACGACGTGCGGCGGGCATCGTGGCAGCTCGACTCAGGGGAGCCGCCCGACGTCGAGCTGCTGCTGCGGGCGGCCGACGCCGTCCTCCTCAGCGATCCGAACCTCACGGTCCGCCTGGCCCGCCGGGCGCTCGACCGTGACCCGGGCCCCCACGCCACCATCAGCCTGGCCGATGCCCTGGCCGAGCTGGGCCGGCCCGCCGAGGCCCGGTCGATGCTGGGCGAGGCCAGGGCCAGGATCCGCGACGACGAGGACCGCATCCTCGTGGGGCTCAGCGACGTCAGCCTGACGACCTGGTCGGATCGGCGGCCGGCGGCCGCGCTGGCCGACCTGCGGACGCTGCGGGCCGAGCTCCCCGCGCGTCACCACGCCGAGATCGACTCTGCCGTCGCGCTCATCGGCCTGTTCGCCGGGCGGACGGCCGAGTCGCTGACCCGGGCCGAGGACGTGCTCAACCGGCGACCGAACCATCGCAGCGCGGTCAGGGCGTCGATCGCCAGGATCGCCGCCCTGGCGCTCGCCGGCAGGAGCGGCGAGGCGGTCAGGATCGGCGAACACCTGCTGGCCGTGGTGAACACGCAACCGGTGTCGCCGTACGCCAACGGCATGGCCCACGTCGCCACCGCGCTCGCCTACCTCTGCCACTGGGTGAACGCCACGGTTCCCGTCACCAGCCCGCGCTCGGGCCGCTGGCCGGTGCCACCCCCAGACGCCGCGGTGGCCATCGCCGGCGGCGGGCCCACCGAACCCGGCGACTCGCTGGCCTGGCCCCTCCTCGTCGGGGTGCACCGCCACATGGCCGGCGACCTCCCGGCGGCCGAGGTCCACCTGCGCGAGGCCCTGCTGCACCAGCGGACCGGCGAGGGCCAGTTCCGCTCCGAGGTGGCCGCCGGGCTGATCGTCGTGCTCGCCGACCTGGGCCGGGTCGACGAGGCCGAGGCGGTCCTGGCCGAGGTGCCGCCCGACGCCGTCGCCGTCATCCCCGGGCTCCGGCCGTGGGC
>JBOGGX010000052.1:0-8111 GCA_050744245.1 Acidimicrobiales bacterium | reverse complement strand
CCTCGGTGGTGAGCGCGAGGGCGATAGCGCCCGAGCCCGTGCACAGGTCGACCACCACCGGGCGGCAGTCGGTCTCGACCGCGATCCCGGTCAGCCGGTCGACTGCCCACCCGGCCAGCAGCTCGGTCTCCGGCCTGGGCACGAACACCCCGGGACCGACGGCCACCTCGACGTACCGGAAGCCCGAGACTCCGGTGAGGTGCTGCAGGGGCTCGCGTCGGCTCCGCCTCATCACCAGCGCGTCGAATGCCTCGACCTGATCCTCGGTCACGTCTTCGGCGAGACCCAGCCGGGTGTGCGGGACACCGAGCACATCAGCGAGCAGGATCTCGGCCTCGTACTGGGGAGACTCGACGCCGGCGTCGGCCAGTCGCAAGGTGGCGCGGGCGACCGCCTCGCGCGCTCGCATCTCAGGCTTCCGTGCTCTGTGGCTCGACGGACGCCAGCCGGTCAGCCAGGTCGGCTTCGACGCAGGCGGCCAGGACGTCGTCGAGGGACCCGTCCAGCACCTGGTCGAGGTTGTGGGCCTTGAAGGTGACCCGGTGGTCGGAGATCCGGTTCTCGGCGAAGTTGTAGGTGCGGATCCGCTCGGACCGGTCGACGGTGCGCACCTGCGACCGCCGGGCGTCGGAGGCGGCCGCGGCGGCCTCCTCCTCGGCGGCGGCGAGTAGCCGGGACCGCAGGATGCGCATCGCCTGCTCGCGGTTCTGCAGCTGGCTCTTCTCGTTCTGGCAGCTGACCACGATGCCGGTCGGCAGATGGGTGATGCGCACGGCGGAATCGGTGGTGTTGACGCTCTGCCCACCTGGTCCCGAGGACCGGTAGACGTCGATCCGCAGGTCGTTGTCGTCGATGGTGACGTCGACGGGCTCGGCCTCCGGCATCACCAGCACCCCCGCGGCCGAGGTGTGGATGCGTCCTTGCGACTCGGTCACCGGCACCCGCTGGACCCGGTGCACGCCGCCCTCGAACTTCAGCAGGGCGTACGGCGCCTCACCGGGCTCGGGAGTGCCCTTGGCCTTCACCGCCACCGTGACGCTCTTGTAGCCCCCGAGGTCGGACTCGGTGGCGTCGAGGATCTCGGTCTTCCAGCCGCGACGCTCGGCGTAGCGCAGGTACATCCGCAGCAGGTCCCCCGCGAACAGGGCGGACTCCTCGCCGCCCTCCCCCGCCTTGATCTCGAGGATGGCATCCTTGGCGTCGGCCGGGTCGCGCGGGACCAGCAGCCGGCGCAGCCGCTCGGCGAGCCGGTCCGCCTCGACGCCAAGCCGGTCCGACTCGATGGCGAAGGACTCGTCCTCACCCGCCAGCTCCCGCGCCGCCTCGATGTCGTCGCCGGTCCGCTGCCACTCGCGGTAGGTCCGCACGATCGCACTGAGCTGTCCATAACGCTGGTTGACCCGCCGGGCCAGCCCGGGATCCGCGTGGACGGCGGGGTCGGCGAGGCGACGCTCGAGCTGAGCATGCTCGGCGATCAGCGACTCGACGGCCTCGAACACGACCCGCTCCTCCCGTGGTGGTCCGGACACGACAACGGCGCCGACCAGACGATCGTGGTCGTCGGTCGGCGCCGTGCGGTTGCTACTTCTTGCTCTGCTTCTTGGCGTAGCGGGCCTCGAACCTGGCCACGCGGCCACCGGTGTCGAGGATCTTCTGCTTGCCGGTGTAGAACGGGTGGCAGTTGGAGCACACGTCGGCGTGGATGATGCCCTTGGCCGCGGTGCTGCGCGTGGTGAACGTGTTGCCGCAGGTACAGGTCACCTGCGTCTGCACGTAGTCCGGGTGGATGTCAGGCTTCATCAGCATTCCTTCGTTGGTCAGGGCCGCCGGGTCGGCGTACGTCCTACGCCGTGAACCGGTGCCAACGCTCGATTGTGCCACCGACCGCACCACAGGTGCGAATTGGCGACACCTGCCCAACGACCTCCGGCGGCCGGGTATTCCACTCGGAGCCGTCAGTCGTCGTTGTCGGAACGCCGGCCGTTGCCCGGCATCGGAGTGGTCTTCTGCACCTGCATCAAGAACTCGACATTGCTCTTGGTCTGCTTGAGCTTCTCCAGGAGCAGCTCGAGCGCCTGCTGGCCGTCGAGTGCGGAGAGCACGCGGCGCAGCTTCCAGACGATCGCCAACTCGTCCTTGCTCATCAGCAGCTCCTCGCGGCGGGTGCCGGAGGCGTCGACGTCGATGGCCGGGAAGATGCGCTTGTCGGCGAACTCGCGACGCAGCCGCAGCTCCAAGTTCCCGGTGCCCTTGAACTCCTCGAAGATCACCTCGTCCATCTTCGAGCCGGTCTCGACCAGGGCCGTCGCCAGGATGGTGAGCGATCCGCCCTCCTCGATGTTGCGGGCGGCGCCGAAGAATCGCTTCGGCGGGTACAGCGCGCCGGAGTCGACCCCGCCGGACATGATCCGCCCGGTGGCCGGGGCGGCCAGGTTGTAGGCCCTCGACAGCCGGGTGATGCCGTCGAGGATGATCACGACGTCGCGTCCCATCTCGACCATGCGCTTGGCCCGCTCGATCGTGAGCTCGGCCACCTGCGTGTGCTCCTCGGAGGGCCGGTCGAAGGTCGACGCCACCACCTCGCCTCGGATCAGCCACCGGCGGATGTCGGTGACCTCCTCCGGCCGTTCGTCGGTGAGCAGGACGATCAGGTGCACGTCGGGGTTGTTGACCTCGATCGACCGGGCGATCTCCTTCATGATCGTGGTCTTGCCCGCCTTGGGCGGCGACACGATCAGCCCGCGCTGACCCTTCCCGATCGGCGAGATCAGGTCGACGATGCGGGTGGTCATGTTGTGCGACTCGCCGTCGCGCTCCATGCGCAGCTTCTCGTCGGGGAACAGCGGCGTGAGGTCCTCGAACTTGGGCCGGTTGCGAGCCGCCTCCGGGTCCATGCCGTTGACGACGTCGATGCGCAGCAGTGCCGGGTTCTTCTCGTTGCGGGAGGCGGGCCGGCTCGCCCCCTTGATGTGGTCGCCCTTGCGCAGCCCGAACTGGCGCACCTGCTTGACCGAGACGTACACGTCTTCCTTGCTCGGGAGGAAGCCCTTGATGCGCAGGAAGCCGTAGCCGTCGTCGCGGAGGTCCAGATGACCCTCGACGTCGACCGGCTCGCCCGAGAACACCTCGTCGGACTGCGGTTGCTGGTCGCGGTCGGGCCGGTCACGGTCGCGGCGACCGCGGCGCCGGCGCCGGCGGTTGCCTGGATCGCCGTCGGACGCCTGTTGCTGCTGGGCCTGCTGGCCCGGCTGGGTCTGCTGGCCCTGACCCGACTGGCCTTGGCCCTGGCCGCGGTTGTCACGATCGCGGTTGTCGCGGTCGCGACCCTCGCCGCCCTGGGGCGGCCGACGGTCGGCGCGGACCGTGTCGGTGGCGACCGATCCGGACGACTGCCCGTCGAGTTGCGGGTCGTCGACCGACGCGGGGGTCGGGACCGTCTCCGGCACGACCGTCGCCTGGGCGGGGGAGGCGGCGTCGGGGGCGGGCGATGCGGCCGCCTCGGTCTTGGCGTCCGTCTCCGTCTCGGTCTCGGGCTCGGTCACGGTCTCGACGGTGGCGGCCGTCGAGGCGCCGTTGCCCCGGCCGCGGTTGCGGCGCGCGGCGGCGCCGTTGTCGGTGGCGGCCGGCCCGCGGTCGGAGGGGACGACGCCGGCCAGCCGGAGGACCTGGTCGACCAGATCGGCCTTCTTGGCCCGCGAGCCGGCCTTGCCGCCCATCGCGGTGACGATGGCGGAGAGCTCGGCTCGATCCTTCTGTTCCAGCTTCGAGCGCTCGAGCGCAGAGGCTTCAACGCTCATGGGTGCCTCATTTCTCTGTGGTTCGTTTGTCGCCGTTGCGCCGGGCGTGGGGCCCGCCGACAACCGGCAGATCGGATGGTTCGTTGGCTTCTGGCACGTTGCGCACGGCCTCGGTCACCACCAGGTCGATGACTTCGACCAGCGTGGCGTCGAGGTTGTACGACTGCACCACCGGGACGGAGTGTTCCTCGGCCATCGACATGAGGTAGCCGTGGATCCGGCGGATGTTGTCGAAGAACTCGAGGTAGCGGCCCGACGGTCGAGACCCCGTGGTCGCCCCCCTGAGCACGAAGTGGCTTCGGTGCAGGTCCTCGTCGTCGACCGAGACGAGCAGCTGGACCACGATGGCCTCACCAGCATACCGGGAATGGTCGACAAAACCCGGCACGACGTGGGCCCCTTCGACGATCAGGTGGGAGCGCTCCTCGACGGCCCGGCGCATCAGGGCCTCGATGCCCACCGCCACCGCCGACGCCTGCTCCCGGAACCCGGCGATGATCGGGTCGCTGTCGCGCGGCACCGGGTGACGGATCACGCGCGTCGTGTCGTACGACGAGCTCTGCAGCGTGGGCAGCAGGTCGCCGCTGAACATGGCCCGCATGACCTCGCGGATGGCATCGGTGGGGATGACCCGGGTGATGCCGAGCCGGCTCGCCAGCATCGTGGCCACCGTCGACTTCCCCGCTCCCGTCGGCCCGCCGAGCAGAACGATGAGCGGGCGGGCCAGGCGGCGCAGCGTCTGCCACTTGTCGTAGATGTCGGCGTAGCGGTCGCCCGCCTCCTCCTTGAGCACGGCCAGGGCCAGGCAGGTGAGCTCGACGTGGGAGATCGAATCGACGAAGTTCTCGTGCAGACGGTCCTCGATGACCGTGGCCACGCGGAAGGCGTGGTCGGGCGGGAGCCCGGTCGCCATGAGACCCGTGGCCATGAGCCCCTTTGAGTAGGGCAGCCCGTACTGCTCGTCGCTGACGATGATGCGGCGGACGTCCGCCTCGTCGGGTTTCATCAACACGTCGGTGTGGTCACCTCTGCGCCTCGTGATGGCGGCCGGTGGCGATGTCGGCGAGTTCACTCACCAGTCCTTCGAACGACTCTTCCCCGTCAACCGAGATCACCCGGTTGTCACAGAACACGACCTCCATACCCCGTTCGCTCGCGGCTCTGGCCGCCACGTCGACGGCCGCCGCCTTGAGCTCGACGAGCAGGACGTCGGCCTCTCCCATCGCCTCGAGATCGACCCGCAACTTCGGCCGGTTGGCAAGGTGATGGGACACTCCGACGACCACGCCGCCATGCTCCAGTTCGATGTGGTCCCGCAATAGTGGCGACGCCCATTCCGGCGCAGTCGTTGCGAACACGATTCGGCGTCCAGCAACCGGGATGAGCGGCTTCGGTCGGAAGACCGTGTGGACGACCCGAGCCCCCGGCGCCATATCCCTGATGCTTCGTTCGAGGGTTTCGGCCGCAACCACCTTGCCCGAGCGGGCGGTGGGTTCGTCGTCCATGGTAATGACAACCACGTCACTTAGCAACAATCGGTAGGCCCCGGCATAGCCGGCGAGCAGCTCCGGGTCGGTGCAGGCCGCCACGGTGCACACGGTCACGTCGGCCCGGGCCGGCGGGATGGCCCGGCCGCTGCCCTCGAGTACGAGGAGCGGCTCGGGTCGGGCGTTGGCCAGGGCGACGCCTGCGGCGAACGTGTCGTCGAACGGGCGGCCGAACAACCCGCCGCCGCACCGCCGGGTGCCGACGGTGGCCACCCGAGCCAGGATGGCATCCTCCAGATGATCGCTCGCGGCGTGGCGGCCGTTGTCCGACAAGGCGAGGAGGCCGGCCACCGAGAGGTCGTCCACCGCCGGATCGATGAGCTCGGGCTCGTCCGGCCCGCCCCGGCTCATCGCGACCACCACGGGCGGCCGCCCCGTCTCGGCCAGGTGGCGGGCGATGTGCGCGCTCACCGCCGTCTTTCCCGTGCGCTTTCCCGTCCCGATCACCGCGATCGACGGCTTGGTCGCGAGGCGTGGCCGGTCGGGAGGATCGAAGCGGAAGTCGGCGCCGATGTAGGCGACGCCCTCGGCCAGGGCCCGGCAGGCCAGCCGCAGGCGCGACCTGTCGTCGACCACCGGTTCGTCGGACAGGTCGACGACGGCGTCGGGGTGGTGGGCGGCGAGGCCCGCCATGAGCGCGGCGTCGGGGTCGGGGCCGATGACCAGGGGCACGCCAAGGTCGGGAGGCCCGGCGTCGAGCTTCTCCGTCCCGCCCAGCAGCGCGGCGCCGACCACCTCTGCGCCGGCGATGCGTTCGGGAAGTCGGTCGAGAGCGGCCCGGACCACCGGGGGGTAGTGCTCGCCGTCGACCAGGGCGATGACCCGCACCGGGCCTCCTGGAAGGAACAAAGGAACGAAGGGCGCACCCAGCAGTGCGCCGGGCCGAGGTTAGTTCCCCGCCGTTTACTGCTCGAATCCGCCGAGCACGCGTCGGTAGCGGACCTCACGGATCAATGGGCCGAACCGGTTGTCGATCTGCTCGCCGCTGTCGTCCAGCCAGCCGGCGGCTTCGTAGAAGCGCCGGGCGCGGGTGTTGGAGTCGAGGACCCAGAGGATCACCTCCCGGTGGCCGCGCTCGGCCAGGACGTCGGTGGCCGCGGCGAGCAGTTGGCGGCCGAGGCCGAGTCCCCAGGCGTCGGGGTCGAGATTGATGGCGTACAGCTCGCCCTCGTTGTCGGCGGGCTGACGACTGGGGCCGACGTGGGCGAAGCCGACCACGGCGCCGTCGTCGTCCTCGACGACCAAGGTCTTGGTCTCTGCGTCGGGGAATGACAGGAGGCGGGCCCAGCCCGCCTGACGGGCCTCGGGATCGAGCCCGTCGAGGAAGTCGTCGGGCATGGCCCCCCGATAGGCGGCCTGCCAGGCCCGGACGTGGACCCGGCCCATGGCGGCGGCGTCGGCCACCTCGGCCGGGCGCACGGTGCTCACCCGCCGAAGGATCGCGCGTCGGTCAGGAATCAATCACCCGGATTACGGCCGACGGCCTCGATCTCGATCACGTCGTAGCCGCGGGGCGGACCCTCGAACGGCCGGGCGCCGAGGGGGACCACGATGGGTGCCCCGATGGCCGGGTGGCTGGCCGTGTAGGTGCCGTCCCACCACGTGGTCGCGGTCACCGTGCAGGCGCAGTCGTGGGAGTAGACGTAGGTGTACGGGTTGGCCTCGGTGGGTTGACGGGTGCCGCCCGTGGCGTCGCCGTTGCCCAGGGCGTACTCTTAGCGGACGATCCTGGCCGTCACCTCGGCATGCCAGCCGGCCAGGTCCGCCGCCGCGGTCACCTCGGTGGCCTGGTCGTACCACAGCCAGGTGTCCAACCCGACCAGGCCCCGGACGAGGGGGCTGATGTTCACCTCCGGCAAGGGAATGCCGGCCCGGTCGAACACCTCCTCGGGGGCCGGAGGCAACGGCGGCGGAGGCGGCGGCCCAGGCGGCGGCGCACCCGGTGTGACCACGGGATCCCAGCATCGCCACGCCGTGTATTGGAGCGGCAGTCCGGAACGCAGGTCGATGAGCACATCGCGGTACCGAGCGGCGTCCGGCGTTGGCGTTGGGGCATTGGCCTCGGCGCAGCCAAGCGCTTCACCCCACTCGCGGTCCCACCGCCGTGATGGTGGCGAGCTTCGAGTGCCCCCACCGCCTTGCCCTCCGCCCCCTCCCCCCATGCTGCCTTCGGCGCATAGCCCGGGCGCGCCTGGGCAGAAGTTGCCCTCCGGTGGTGGTTGTGTGGTCGGTGGCAGCGACGTTGATGGCGGGTCTTCCTGGGCGCCAGCGGCGCCACCGGCCCCACCACCGATCACCAGGAGGCCCACGAGCCCGGCTACGAAGCGCTTCAAGGCACCCCCATGGCGATGATGTCGTCCATGGCCGATGGCAGGAGTTGGTCGAGCACGAGAAATCGGTTGATCATCCAGGAGCCCGCCGAGCCGATAAGGCTGATGCTGTAGGCGACACGACCCGCGGGCAGACGCTGGAGCACCTGGCCGGCGGCGTTGATCACGTCGGTCTCGTGGTACTCGAGGACGACGGTCAGGCTCGGGTTCTGCGGGTCAAAAGTATCCAGCCGCACGCCGAGCACCTGGGCCGCATCAGTGGCATGACGGGCGTCGGCGGCGACCAGGCGATTGATCGCATCGACGTCGATGGCGTACAGCGGTGACTGGTCCTCGGCGTACTCGGCGATCCGGTTGGGGTCGGGGTTCTGGAGCACCTCGTCGCGCAGCTCGAACAGCTCGGCCGCGGCTCGGCGGATCTCGTCCTCGGGGCTGAG
>JBOGGX010000051.1:0-5551 GCA_050744245.1 Acidimicrobiales bacterium | reverse complement strand
GGCGGGTGCCGCGCGAGCGACGCCGCGCGCGCTCCCGAGCCCGGCGCGACGACCGAGGAGGAGGTTGCCGAGCGCTCGATGGGCGAGGTGTCGGCTGCCGCGCCGCTGCCGGGGGAGGCCTGGGCCGTCGCCCTGTCGGGGCTGCCATACATGGGTCCACACCGGCTCACCGCCGCCCTCGCTTGCGGTCCACCCGGTCAGGTGTGGCGGGCCGTCGCCGACCGCCGCGCCCATCGCGACGGCCGGCTCGCCCGCGCCATGGCGCCGAACCCCGACGATCTGGCCACCGTCTGGGCCACCGCGGCCGCCGCCGTCGACGTCGACGCGCTCTGGCAGCAGCACGTGGATGCAGGGGTCGGCGTCGCGCTCCATGGACAAATTGGCTATCCGATGGCGCTGCACGGCGACCACGACCCACCCGCCGTGTTGTTCAGCCGAGGAGACCCCGACATCCTCGACCGACCGAGAGTGGCAGTCATCGGCACCCGACGCTGCAGTCGCTACGGGCACGACCTCGCCTTCGAGTTCGGCCGCGACCTCGCGACGGCCGGTGTCGTCGTGGTCTCTGGGCTCGCGCTTGGCATCGACGGCGCGGCCCACCGCGGAGCGATCGTCGCCGAACGTACCCCGCCTGCGGCCGTGGTCGGCAGCGGACTCGACGTGATCTATCCACGGGCCAATGCGTCCCTCTGGGCGCAGATCGAGCGGTGCGGGGTCGTCCTCAGCGAGGCCCCGCTCGGCGCCCGGCCCACGCGATGGCGATTCCCCGCCCGCAACCGCATCATCGCCGCGCTGGCCGACGTGGTCGTGGTCGTCGAGTCGCACGCCGCCGGCGGTTCGTTGCTCACCGTCGGCGAGGCGATCGCACGTGATCGACCGGTGATGGCGGTGCCTGGTCCCGTACGCAGCTCGGCGTCATCGGGGACCAACGCCCTTCTGGCCGACGGCGCCGCCCCCGCTCGCGACGTCGACGACGTCCTGACCGCCATCGGGCTGATCGCCGAGGCCAACCGGACCCGGCCCGATCACCGACCCGCACCAACTCCGGCCGACCAGGCCGTCCTCGAAGCGGTCGGTTGGCAGCCGGCCACGGTCGAGCAGCTGGCAACCCGAACGGCGACCGGTCTTGTCGATGTCGTCATGGCGCTGGAGCGACTGCTCGCCGACGGTTGGATCGCTGAGCGGGGCGGCTGGTGGGAGAGGGTGGCCCGCGGTGGCTGAGCATTGGCACCCGCGCCGACGTTGGCCTCGGCAAACATCGGAAGCCCGGCTCGGCGCCACTCGCTCGCGCCTGCGTGCGAACCGTCATCGGCGATGGCTTCCCGGTACGCCTCCGCGTGTTCGCCGGTTCGTGCGCTGGCTCGTGTGCTGCCGTCTCGTTCTGATCCGGTCCGGGCTCTGCGGAGTAGTCCGCTCGCCGCGCGACTGCTTCCGCAACGACCGGAGCCACCGACGACGGTGGCCGGCTCGGTACGGTTGGCCGTCGTGGCCGACGGTCGCGACGCCTGGAGCAGAGACGACTTCATCCGATCGCTCACGTCGGTCGCCCCGGCGACGACCACCGCCTACCGGCGCGATCTCGACGGTTTCGTACAGTGGGCCGAACGGGCCGGCGTCGAGCGTCCGGATCAGGTCACCCGCACCACGCTCCGTCGCTACCTGGCGTATCTCGCCACGCTCCGCCGAGCCAAGCGCACGGTTGCCCGCAAGTCCTCGGCGTTGCGTCGCTACTTCAGCTGGCTTCGGCGCACGGGCGCGATCGCCGCCGACCCGACGGCACGACTGTCGACGCCAAAGGGGGATGGCCGTCTGCCGCGGGTCATCCCGGCCGACGAGCTCCACGTGCTGCTCGACGACCCTCCTGCTCGCCTCGAGGACGATTCTCCCGCCGTTCGGGCTCGAGACGACGTCGTGCTCGAACTGCTGTATGGCAGCGGGCTACGGGTTGGCGAGTTGTGCCAGCTCCGCCTGGGTGACATCGACGTCGCCCGCGGGCGCGCCGTCGTCTGGGGCAAGGGCGGCAAGCAGCGATGGGTACCGCTCAGCGGACCTGCCAAAGGAGCCGTACGACGGTGGGTCGAACACGGCCGTCCGGAGATGGTGCGTGACCCAGCTGTCGCGGGCGAGGCTCTCTTCGTAAACGGACGCGGTCGACCGATGACGCCTCGCGACGTTCGGCGCGTGCTCGATCGTCGCGCCGCCTCGCCGACCCACCCGCACGCGCTCCGCCATACGTTCGCCACGCACCTGCTCGACGGCGGGGCCGACCTGCGCGCCGTCCAGGAGCTGCTGGGTCACGCCGACCTGGCGACGACGCAGATCTACACCCATGTCAGCCGAGAGCGGCTCCGGAGGGTCGTGGACGAGACTCACCCGCGCGCCTGAGCGGGTCACATCACTCGCTCGCACTTCCGGCCAATCGCAGATGGCACCACGCTGAGTACGGGCTTCAGGGGGGTCCCAATCGCGAACGACCGAGCCGTTGCGGTCTGGGACGTGCGACTCGGCGGCCGAGACGGCATCGGAAACCTACGATGCGGTGGCCGACCACCTCACCGGCGAGGACGGGGTAGCAGCCGCCTGGGAGCGCCGGCGGCACTGGACGCATCGAAGCAGACATCCATGCGCACGACGCCGGCGAGGTCGGCCACAGCTTCCAGGTAGTTCGCGGCGAGCTGAGGCCGGGTCCAAGCCGAGCCCTGTGAGATCCACCGCGGCAACGCCCGCTTCAACTACCGTTCCGTTGCTCGACGGCCGTTGCCGTCCTCCGGCTTCCCCCAATCCGGTATCGACCCGAGGGGTGAGCCATGCACCCGAACAATCGCAACCGGCGCGTCCTCCCGCGTCTGGTCGGCGCGACGGCCGTGATCGCCATCAGCCTTGTCACGCTGTCGCCGGCCGCCGCAGGACAACCCTTGCCCGAAGCCGTCGTCACCTATCGCCCGCCCGTGGTGGCGCCGGTGCTCGACCCGTTCCGGGCGCCCGCCTCGCCGTACGGGCCGGGCAATCGCGGCATCGAGTACGACACCGCGCCCGGTCAGCCGGTGGTGGCGTCGGCCTCGGGCGTCGTGACGTTCGCCGGCGCGGTCGCAGGCACGCGCCACGTCACGATCGGCCACGTCGACGGCGTGAGGACGAGCTACTCGTTCCTGGCCTCCGTCGAGGTCACCTCTGGCCAACGGGTCGAGCAGGGATCTCCGGTAGGCACGGCAGGCGACACCTTCCACTTCGGCGCCCGCATCGGCGACGTCTACGTCGACCCAGACCTGCTGTTCGGATCAGGGCCGACCGAGGTCGCGCTCGTTCCCCACGACCGGCCATTGCCGGCGCCGTCGGGGCGGGAGCTTCCCTTGGCGGTGGCGGCGGGGCGGGAGCTTCCGATCCCGCCCGGCTGGTTCGGGCCTCGGCCGGCCGGCGATGTGCTGGCGACCCTGGCCGAGTGGCAGCGGCGGCGCGACTCGTGCACACCTCCCGCCGAGCCCGTTCCCGCCCCGACCGGCGGCCGGCGCATCGCCGTGCTCATAGGGGGACTCGGCTCGTCGACGGGCCAGGCCGCCGTCACCGGGCTCGACACCTCGGCGCTGGGGTTCGCCGACGGCGACGTCGTGCGCTTCTCGTACGCCGGCGGGCGCGTGCCGGGGACCGGGTCCGCGATCGACGGCATCGTCAGCCACGACTATGAGCCGGCCGACACGCTCGGCGACCTCAGGACCGCAGGTCGGCGACTCGCCGACCTGATCGATGACCTCGCCCATGCCGTGCCCGATGCCACGATCGACCTGATCGGCCACAGCCAGGGTGGCGTGGTCGGGCGGTTGGCGCTCGACCACCTGGCCGCTCGCCCGGACCGGGCCGAGGTGGTCGAACGGCTCGGGGCCCTGGTCACGATCGGAGCGTCGCATCAGGGCGCCGACCTGGCGACGCTGGTTCTGGCCGTCCGGGCCGTTCCGGGCGGTGCTTCGGCGCTCGAGCTCCTCCAGTCCGCCGTCGGGACGCCCATCGAGCCGGACGCGCCGGCCGTGGCCCAGCTGGCCGAGGGTTCTGAGCTTCTCACCGATCTCGCCGCTCGGCCGCCGCCGCCTGGTGTCGACGTCTGGTCGATCGCGGCCCGAGGCGACCTGGTCGTGCCGGCCGCCCGGGCCCGTCTGGCCGGCGCGACCAACGTCATTGTGTCCGTCGACGGGCTGGTCACCGAGCACGTGCGGCTGCCGGCCGCACCGGCGGTCACTCGCGAGATCGGACTGGCCCTGGCCGGGCGCGCACCAACCTGTGAGGGCGCGCTGGAAGCCCTCGTCGACGCCATGGCCGGGGCGACCATCAGCTGGGTCGAGTCGGCCTTCGGTCTGGTGCCGGTGGCCGGGATGGGCGGCTGAGTGTTACCGCCCCGACCAGCCACTACACTGCCGGGTCGGCTCGGTAGCCACCGAGCACTACCGCCTGTGCTCATCCCACGGTCGTCGCGCCCGAACCGGCTCGGCGCCCCGCGCAGGCTGCGAACAACCGATGGGAAGGAGACGATCACCCATGGCACCTGTCGTGACCATGAAGCAGCTGTTGGAGGCCGGCGTCCACTTCGGCCACCAGACCCGGCGTTGGAACCCGAAGATGAAGCGGTTCATCCTCGGCGAGCGCAACGGGATCTATGTGATCGACCTCGAGCAGACCCTCGACGGCGTCGCCAAGTCGTACGCCTTCGTCCGCGACCTCGTGGCCGACGGTGGCTCGATCCTGTTCATCGGCACCAAGAAGCAGGCCCAGGATCCGGTGGCCACGTACGCGGCGCGCTGCGGCATGCCCTACGTGAACCAGCGCTGGCTGGGCGGGATGCTGACCAACTTCGACACGATCTCGAAGCGGGTCGGCAAGATGCTCGAGTACGAGCGGATGCGCGACACGGGCGAGTTCGCCGCCATGCCGAAGAAGGAGGGGCTCCAGTACTCGCGCGAGCTCGAGAAGCTCGAGCGCAACCTCGGCGGGATCCGTTCGATGACGAAGGCTCCCCAAGCGGTGTTCGTGCTCGACACGAAGAAGGAGCAGATCGCGGTCACGGAGGCCAACAAGCTCAGGGTGCCGGTGGTCGCCGTGGTCGACACCAACTGCGATCCCGACGTCATCCAATACGTCATCCCAGGCAACGACGACGCGATCCGCGCCGCCTCGCTGATGTGCCGGATCATCTCGGATGCCGTCCAGGAGGGCCGCTACATCGCGGCCAAGAAGGGTGTTGTCGTCGCCACCCCGGCGCCGACCGCGCCGGTCGAGCGGACACCGGAGGAGCTGGCCAGGCACGCCGCCGATCAGGCCGAGGCCCGCCGCCAGGCGGCGGCGCAGGCTCGCGAGCGCGAGGCCCGCCTGGCTCGCATCCAGTCCGAGCAGGCCGAGGAGGCGGACGCCATCGTCGCCCAGGTCGATGCCGACGTCGATGCGCCGGTCGCCGGGGATGCGGTCGCCGAGCCGGCCGCGTCCGAGGCGGCTCCGGATGCCACCGCGCCCGTCGGCAGTGTGGCCGCCGACCGCGTGGCCGCCGACAGCGTGGCGGCCGAGACTGCGC
>JBOGGX010000050.1:0-9360 GCA_050744245.1 Acidimicrobiales bacterium | reverse complement strand
GTCGTGGCCTGCATCGGGCCGATCACCGCGGCCGCGGCCCGGGCGCGCGGCCTCGGCGTCACGGTCGAGGCGCCGGTGCACACCATCCCCGGTCTGGTCGACGCCATCGAAGACTGGGCCCGGTCGAGGCGCAGGTAGCGTTGGGTCGGTGAGCTTCCCCCAGCGGCGGCTGCGCCGCCTTCGGCGAACGCCGACCCTACGGCGCATGGTCGCCGAGACCCGGGTGTCGGTCGAGGACCTGATCGCCCCGCTCTTCGTGCGGGAGGCGGTCGATGAGCCGCAACCGATCCTGTCGCTGCCCGGGCAGTGGCAGCACACGCGGGAGTCGCTTCGCAAGGAGGTGGCCGAGCTGGCCGCGCTGGGCGTGCCCGCGGTCGTTCTGTTCGGCGTTCCGCACACCAAGGACGCCGAGGGTTCGCAGGCCTGGGCGGTCGACGGCATCGTGCAGGCCGCGCTGGGCGACCTGCGCCGCGAGGTGGGCGACGATATGGTGCTCGTCGCCGACCTGTGCCTCGACGAGTACACCGACCACGGTCATTGCGGCGTGCTCACCGAGGCGGGCGAGGTCGACAACGACGCCACCGTCGAGCGCTACGGCTGGGTCGCCTCGGCCCAGGCGGCGGCCGGAGCCGACATCGTCGCGCCGTCGGGGATGATGGACGGCCAGGTGGCCGCCGTCCGCGAGGCCCTCGACGACGACGGCTTCGAGTCGGTCGCCATCCTCGCCTATGCGGCCAAGTACGCGTCGGCCCTCTACGGCCCGTTCAGGGAGGCGGTCGACGTCACCATCGCCGGCGGCGGCGACCGCAAGGGCTACCAGCAGGACCCGGCCAACCGGCGCGAGGCGATGGAGGAGATCAGGGCCGACCTGGCCGAGGGGGCCGATCTGGTCATGGTCAAGCCCGCGGTGGCGTACCTCGACGTGATCGCCCGGGCGCGGTCCGAGGTCGACGTCCCTCTCGCCGCCTATCACGTGTCGGGGGAGTACGCCATGGTCAAGGCCGCGGCCGAGCGGGGCTGGCTCGACGGCGACGCCGTGCTCCACGAGCACCTCACCGCGATCCGCCGGGCGGGCGCCGACCTCATCCTCACCTATGCCGCGCGCGAGATGGCCGAACGCCTCCACCGCCACCCATGACCTCCCGAATGTGGGGTGGTTCTCGCGCCCATAGGCGCGATAACCACCCGAAGAACGAATCGTTCGGACCGTGACCGGCCGGAACGAGGAGCTGTTCGACCGGGCCCGGCGGGTCATCCCCGGCGGGGTCAACTCGCCGGTGCGGGCGTTCGGCTCGGTCGGGGGCACGCCCTACTTCGTGGCGCGGGCCGAAGGCCCCTACGTGTGGGACGCCGACAGCCGGCGGCTGATCGACCTGGTGCAGTCGTACGGCGCCATCATCCTGGGCCACGCCCACCCGGCGGTGGTCGACGCCGTGACCGAGGCGGCTCGGGGCGGCACCAGCTACGGCGCGCCCACCGAGCGCGAGGTCCGGCTGGCCGAGATCATCACCGAGCGGGTGCCGTCGATCGAACAGGTGCGCCTGGTGAGCAGCGGCACCGAGGCGACCATGACGGCCATCCGGCTGGCCCGCGGCCACACCGGCCGGGACCGGCTGGTCAAGTTCGCCGGCAACTACCACGGCCACGCCGACACCCTGCTGGCCGCCGCGGGCAGCGGCGTGGCCACCCTGGGCCTGCCCGGATCGGCCGGTGTGCCGGCCGGGGCGGTGGCCGACACCGTGGTGGTGCCCTACAACGTCGTCCCCGATTTCGACGAGACCGTCGCCGCGGTGATCGTCGAGCCGGTGGCCGCCAACATGGGCCTGATCGAGCCCGTGCCCGGGTTCCTCGAAGGCCTACGGGCGGCGTGCGACGGGGCCGGGGCGCTGCTCGTCTTCGACGAGGTCATCACCGGGTTCCGTGTCGGTCCCGGCGGAGCCCAGGCCCGCTACGGGGTGCGGCCCGACCTGACCGCGCTAGGCAAGGTCGTCGGCGGCGGTCTGCCGATCGGCGCCGTCGGCGGCCGCGCCGACGTGATGGCGAGCCTGGCCCCGCTCGGGCCGGTGTACCAGGCGGGCACGCTGTCGGGGAACCCGCTGGCCACCGCGGCCGGGCTCGCCGTCCTCGACCATCTGGACGACGCCGTGTACGCCACGATCACGGCCCGGGCCGAACGGCTGGCCGTCGGCTTCGAGAAGGCCGCGGCCGGCGCCGGCGTCGCCCTCCAGGCCCCCAGCGTCGGTCCGCTCGTCGGGCTGTTCTTCGGGCCGACCCGGCCGGTCGACTTCGACGCCGCTCGCACCACCGACGAAGCCGCCTACGCCCGCTTGTTCCACGCGCTGCTCGACCGTGGCGTGGCCATCGCCCCCGGCGCCTACGAGATCGTGTTCCCCGGTCTCGGCCACACCGACGATGTCGTCGACGTCATCATCGACGCGGTGGACGCAGCGACCGGTCACATCAGCTAGACCACGGGCCATGTCCGACCCTCCCGACCCGACCGGCAAGGAGCGGCTGGGCGACCTGGCGACCGAGGTGGACGCCACGCTCGACGAGCTCATCACCCGCCACGCCGGCGAGCGCATCTGGGGCGGTGACCACACGCTCTGGCAGGACGACCCGACCGAGGTGGCCGATCGGCTCGGCTGGCTGCACGTGGCCCCCGAGATGCGCACCCAGCTCGCCAGGCTCGAGGGACTGGCGGCCGAGCTCGAGGCCGAGTCGTTCACCCATCTTGTCGTGGCCGGGATGGGCGGCTCGAGCCTGTTCCCGGAGGTCATCGCCCGCACGTTCCAGGCGTCCGGCCCGCCGCCCGGAGGGCTCGAGCTCCACGTGCTCGACACCACCGATCCCGCCGCGGTGGCCCGCACGGCCGGGTCCTGCCCGCCCGACCGCACCATGTTCGTCGCCGCGTCGAAGTCGGGGAGCACGATCGAGACCCGGTCGCACCTCGCCTACTTCTGGGAGAACCGCGGTCGGCCCGAACAGTTCGCCGCGATCACCGATCCCGGCAGCGACCTCGGACGGGTGGCCTACGACCGGCGGTTCAGGGCCATCTTCGAGAACCGGCCCGACATCGGTGGGCGTTACTCCGCCCTCTCGTACTTCGGTCTGGTGCCGGCCGCCCTGGCCGGCACCGACGTGGCCGCCATCCTCGACACCGCCATCGCCATGGGCGCCGAGCTGGCCGACGACCGCGACGACCCCCGCACGAATCCAGGACTGCGGCTCGGCGCCATCGTCGCCGCCGCCGCCCGGCTCGGACGCGACAAGCTCACCCTCCTCATCGACCCGGAGATCGAGTCGTTCGGCCTCTGGATCGAGCAGCTGGTGGCCGAGTCGACGGGCAAGCAGGGCACCGGCGTCGTCCCCGTCGTCGGCGAACCGGTCGCAGCCGACCTCACCGTCTACGGACCCGACCGGCTGTTCGTGTCGATCGGCAGCCATCCGGCCCTCGACGCCATCGCTGGGGCCGGGCATCCCGTGATCGAGCTGCCCCACGACGGCCCGGCCAGCCTGGGCGCCCACGTCCTGCTGTGGGAGTTCGCCACCGCGGTGTGCGGCGCCGTCCTCGGCATCAACCCGTTCGACCAGCCCGATGTCGCCGCGGCCAAGGCCGCGACCGGTCGGGTGCTCGACAGCGGTGAGCTCCCGGTCGTCGAGCAGGTACGGCTGTCGTCGCTCCTCGACCAGGTCCGGGTGGGCGACTACATCGCCATCCAGGCCTTCACCGACCCCGGCGCCGAGGTGGTCGCCGGCGTCGAGGCCGCACGCGAGCGGCTGCGCGACGAGCTCAAGGTGGCCACCACGACCGGGCTCGGCCCCCGGTTCCTCCATTCGACGGGCCAGCTGCACAAGGGCGGCCCGCCCACGGGCGTGTTCGTCCAGGTGGTCGGCGACGATCCGATCGACGTTCCGATCCCTGGCCAGCCGTACGGGTTCTCGATGCTCAAGCAGGCGCAGGCCGCCGGCGACCTCGAGACGCTCCGTTCCCGCGGGCTCAGGGCCGGGCGGGTGGCGTTCGACGAGCTGTTGGGGGTGTTGACGTGAGGCTCGGGATGATCGGCCTCGGCAAGATGGGCGCCAACATGGCCGAGCGCCTCGCCCGCCGGGGCCATGACGTCGTCGGGTACGACGCGTTCAGCGAGGCGACGCAGGTACCGTCGCTCGAGGCGCTGGTCGACGCCATCGGGCCGGCGGGCGAACGGATCGCCTGGGTGATGGTGCCCTCCGGTGAGCCGACGGAGCAGGTGGTCACCACTCTGGCCGGGCTGCTCGCCCCGGGCGACCTGGTGATCGACGGCGGCAACTCGTTCTACCGCGAGTCGTTGGCCCGGGCCGAGCGGCTGGCCGACAAGCGGATCGGCTTCATCGACTGCGGCACCTCGGGAGGCGTGTGGGGCCTCGAGAACGGCTACTGCCTCATGGTCGGCGGCACCGACGACGACGTGGCCCGGGCCCGGCCGATCTTCGACGCCCTGACGCCCGACGACGGGGGCTTCGCCCACGCCGGACCGGTCGGGTCGGGCCACTTCACCAAGATGGTCCACAACGGCGTCGAGTACGGCATGATGCAGGCCTTCGCCGAGGGCTACGAGATTCTCAGCGCCCACGAGCTCGACGTCGACGTCATCGCCACGCTCGACGCGTGGCGTCAATCGAGTGTCGTCCGATCCTGGCTGCTCGACCTGTTGGTCGACGGGCTCAAGGCCAACCCGACCATGGAGGGCATCGCCGCGGTGGCCAAGGATTCTGGCGAGGGGCGGTGGACCGTCGAGGAGGCCGTCCGCCTCGGGGTGCCGGCCGCGGTCATCGCCGGATCGCTGTGGACCAGGCTCGCCTCCCAGCGCGAGTCGGAGGCGATGAAGGTCATCTCCCTCCTCCGCAACCAGTTCGGCGGCCACGGCTTCGAGACCAGGAAGGCCGACGAGTGATGCTGCGCCCAAGCGACGACGACTTCTACTGCGATGCGCTCGTGCTGTTCGGTGCCACCGGCGACCTGGCGGCTAGGAAGCTGTATCCCGCCATCTACCAGCTGCAGGCCGCAGGCCGGCTCGGCCTCCCGGTGTTCGGCGTGGCGTCGTCCGAATGGACCGACGACGACCTCCGCGACCGGGCCCGCAAGTCGATCGTCGAGCACATCAAGGAGGTCGACGAGGCGGTGCTGGCCGAGGTGCTGGGGTTGCTGTCGTACTGCAGCGGCGACTACCGCGACGACGGCACGTTCGCCCGGATCGCCGAGCGCCTCGCCGGCCCTCAGCACCCGCTGCACTACCTCGCCATCCCCCCGGCGCTGTTCGACGACGTGATCGCCGGCCTCGCCAAGGTCGGCCTCAACGAGGGGGCCAGGGTCGTGGTCGAGAAGCCGTTCGGGCGCGACCGGGCCTCGGCGGCCAGGCTCAACGAGATCGTGCACGCCGCCTTTCCCGAGCATCGGGTCATGCGGATCGATCACTTCCTGGGCAAGGAGCCGATCGAGAACCTCCTCGTGTTCCGGTTCGCCAACTCGATGCTCGAGCCGGTGTGGAACCGGAACTTCATCTCCCAGGTGCAGATCACCATGGCCGAGAACCTCGGCGTGGAGGGGAGGGGCAAGTTCTACGACACGGTGGGCGCCCTGCGCGACGTGGTGCAGAACCATCTGCTCGAGGTGGTCGCCCTGCTGGCGATGGAGCCGCCGGCCTCGGCCATCGCCGACGCCATGCACGACGAGAAGGTCAAGGTGTTCCAGCAGACCAGGACCTTCGACCCGGCGCAGTTGGTGAGGGGCCAGTTCCGGGGCTACGCGGACGAGGATGGCGTGCAGGCCGGTTCCGACACCGAGACGTTCGTGGCCGTGCGCTTCGAGATCGACTCGTGGCGCTGGGCGGGCGTGCCCTGGCTCATCCGTGCGGGCAAGGCCATGCCGGTGACGGCGAACGAGGCCGTCGTCGAGTTCAAGCGCCCCCCGCGGATGCTGTTCGCCGGCAGCGGCCGAAGGCCCCAGTCGAACTATCTCCGGTTCAGGCTCGGCCGAGACGACGGCGTGATGTTCCACATGCAGGCCAAGTCGCCCGGCGACGACCTGGTGACCCGCTCGGTGAACATCGACGTCGACTTTTCCGAGGCGCTCGGCCATCGCGAGGAGGCCTACTACCGGCTGCTGCAGGACGCCCTCGAGGGCGACCGGCGCCGCTTCGGCCGGGCCGACGCGGTCGACGAGCAGTGGCGCATCGTCGACAAGGTGCTCGAGGACGCGCCCGAGGTCAGCCTGTACTACCGCGGCACCTGGGGCCCGTCAGAGGCCGAGTCGCTGGCCGCCGACGTCGGCGGCTGGTACGAGCCGCTCGGCCCGGGCGAGCGCCCCAAGACGTAGCACCCGTCCGCACGGGACAAGCTCGTGCCACCGCCACCAGCCGACCGCCAAAAGTGTCCTTTAAGGACTCAGAGGCCCCCGTGGGAGTACCTAAGCGCGCGCAAACGATTGGCGACCACGTGCCCGCCACGTTTGCGCGCGCTCAAGTCCGCCTGGAGTACCCAGGTGCCCTTAAAGGACAAATGGGGGTATCCATCTAACCGGAGCACCGCAGGTCAGGCCGCTCTCCAGGGACGGTTCGCCGGTGGCCGCTCCAGGCTCCGGGGATGGCCGCGACCTGCTGGGGCGGTTGGCGGGTTCTTCTTCGGCGTGGGCTCCACGATGAGGTCGCGGTAGCGGACCGGCTCGTGGGCCACGGAGAGCTCGAGCACCCGGTGGAAGACGAGTCCGCGGCTGCGGGAGCGGCGCCGGTTGAAGCGGAACACGAACTCGTCGAGGTAGCTCTGCAGGTGGGCCTCATCGACCGAGCCCTGGTGGGTGCCGAGCAGCCATCGCTTGGCCAGAGAGGCAACCCGGTGCACGCCGGGCAACAGCGCGAACGGGTCGTCGCCGTGAAGCCGGGCGGCGCGTTGGCTGCGTCGGTGGCGGGTGTAACCCAGTTCGCCGATGCCGCTGTAGCCCTGCCAGGCGTCGGTGATGACGGTGGCACCCGGCTCGACGTGGGCGGTGACGAACGGGTGCAGCGAGGCGGCCGAGGCGTCGGCGAGGATCGCCATCCGGCAGCGGCCGAGCCCCTCGGGCTTGACCTCGACGGCCACGCCGACCAGGGACTTCTTGCCCCGGGCCCGTCCGCCCCGCAGCCCGGGCTCCTCACCCCCGATGAACGTCTCATCGACCTCGACCGTGCCCGCCAGGCGCTCACGGCCCGGGCGGACCAGCACCGAACGCAGCCGGTGCAGCATCGCCCACGCCGTCTGGTACGAGCCGATCTCCAGCGCCCGTTGCACGCTCAGCGCTGACACGCCGCCCTTCTGCGTGGCCAACAACCAGCCGACCATGAACCACACCGTCAGCGGCGTGCGGGTCCGGTCGAAGATGGTGCCGGCGGTCACGGATGAACGTCCGCCGCACCCGGCGCACCAGAACCGGCCATCGGCGAGTCGCCAGCCGCCGTGGTGGCCGCAGAACCGGCACACGAAGCCTCCCGGCCATCGCAGCCACTCGAGATAATCCAGGCAGTCCACGTCGGTCGGGAACCAAGCCAGCAGCTCACCGGTCGACCTCGGATAGTGCCGACCGGCCACCGGGGTGCGCGCCTCCATCGCGTGAAGCTACCCGCCCGCTACTCCGGTTAAGTGGATACCCTCAAGGGTGATAACGCGGGCATGCGGTCGATGGTTCCCCAAGCCTTGCACACTCGACCTGCTGGTATGGCTCGGGCGGCCCGGACCGGTCGGCCGGGTGCAAAAACCTCGTGACGCTATTGGGACCGGAGGCCAAGCCGATGTTTCCGCGCTCAGGTACCTCAGAAGTACCTCGGCGCGGGAGGAAGGACCGAGCGACGGCTGGGGCGGGCGACCGAACCACCTCGAGGGGCGCGGCCGACCGCGGAGTCGGCGCATCCGCCGACTGGTTGAGCTTCGAGCGGTACGTGGTCGCGGCCACACGGCTCCCGTACCGGTCGATGACAGCGCTGCTCTGCGATGTGCTCGATCGCCAGCCCCACGCGTTGAGCACGAAGCGAATCGAGGCGGTCGAAAGCGATCGCTGGTCCGGCCGCGTGGACTGCCGTGCGGGGGCGCGGCGGCGGGCGTCCCTCGTGGGACGAGTTCGGGAGCCGTGCAGTCAAGGCGGTCCCGGCCCTGGCTGCGATAGGTACGCACGACGCCGTCGAGGCGTTGCGCGATGACGCGGCGACCGAGCCCGTTGCGGTTCGGCGCGCGGCGCGGCACAAGCTCGGTCTCGAACGTCTCGGCCCCCCGCAGTGCGACAGATGACCAGGACCAGGCCGACCAGCATCCCGAGCACGGCGAACAGAACGGCGGCGGTTGCCGCAGCGGATTTCAACCAGGTGTGCACGGCTCACTCAACTCCTGTTCACTGACGACCTTCCAGACACCATCGATGCGCTCGAGATGGCTCTCGATGTGCACCACTCTTTGACCTGGTTCGCCCACGGGCTCCCGGGTCTGGGTGTTGACATATTGCGAGCGCTCAAGGAAGCAATCCTCGACCACGGCGGTATCGCCCGCCAGCGTCACGAGCGCGGGACGCAGCTCGACGGTTCCTACGGTCGACACACACCCTGCCCAACCAGCTGGCTCAGGACGCCCTGTGTGCGCTCGAGGGCTTCGCCCGCCATGTGGGCCAGCAGCTCGGGGTGATTCGGATTCGGGGGATCGTTGGCTGCGGCCAACGCGGCCGAGACTTCCCGATAGGCAACCAGGACCTCTTCCACGCGGGTGAGGGCGGTAGTCGGGGCCTCCGTCGTCGCCGGCGCCGCCGTGGTGGTGGTGGCGCCGGCGTCGGTCGTTGCCGTCGTGTCACTGCCGGCCGCGTCGTCGTCACCGCCGTCGCACGCGGCCCCCGCAAACAACAGCGCGCAGGCAAGCACAACCGCCAGTGCTGTGCGCATCACGCAGCCTCCCGGGGGGTCCAAGCCGATCCTCGTGCGGGCGTGTCACGGTCACAACGGGGGCATGCGGTCGATGGTTGCCCAAGCCTTGCACGCTCAACCTGCTGGTATGGCTCGGGTGGCCCGGACCGGCCGGCCGGGTGCAAGAAACGTCGTTGACGCTATCGGGACCGGGGGCCAAGCCGATGTTTCCGCGCTCAGGTACCTCAGATGTACCTGGGCGCGGGAGGAACGACCGAGCGACGGCTGGGGCGGGCGACCGAACCACCTCGAGGGGCGCGTACCGACCGCGGAGTCTGCTGGTCTAGGCTCGGGGCGGTCGTGGGAGAGCTCGGCGCATTCCATGAGGACGTCCGGGTTCGGGTGGGCCGACGCGTCGGCTCTGTCGGCCGAGTTGCGGTCGACGCCGTCGGTATTGGACGGCCAGATC
>JBOGGX010000049.1:0-22632 GCA_050744245.1 Acidimicrobiales bacterium | reverse complement strand
CCGCCCTCGGGCGCGCGAGTCGAGCACAGGAACGACTGCGCTCTTCTCGCAGAAGGCTGACCACTCGCCGGTCCTGGCGCCGTGAGGTCGTAAGTCCAGGTGGGGTGGTACGGAGATCCTTCTCAGTAGCCATACTCGCGCTCATCGAACGTGCCGAAAAGTTCAACGCCACCGCGACAGAGAAGTCCTAGCTGCCGAGGTTGGCGTCGCACAGCCCGGGGAACTCCCCGTTGGTCAGCCCACCGCAGGTGGCCCCGAACAACTCGTCGTCGGAGCCGGAGGGTGCGACGCGGAAGAGCTCATCGCAGGCGCCCATGTCGCCCGCGCCACACGCCGCCCGCAACTCGGCCCGTTGGTTCTCGAGCTCGGCGGACCCGATGACCACCGCGGCGATGCAACCGCCGAGACCGAGCAGCAGCACCAGGCCGATACCCGCCAGCCACCACCCCACCCGGCTCGTGCGCCGCACGGGCGGGACCGGCGACGGCCGGGGATGGGCCCACCGCGGCGGCGGAGGCTGGGGCTGGGGCGGCGGATAGTACTGCGGCGGGGGCTGCGGTCTCGGATGCGGTTGGCCCGGCGGCGGCCCCGGCGGCGGCTGCTGGGGCTGAGCGGGTGGTGGCGCGGCTTGCGCGGACGGCGCAGGCGTCGACGACGGCGCGACCTGCACCTTGGCCAGTTCACCGTCGATCTCCTCGGCCACCCAGGCGTTGATGTCGGCATGCAGCCGCAGCCGTTGCAGGAGGGCGACGGCCGCCTCGCGTTCCTCGGGGTCACGCAGCCTCGGCTTGATCGACCCGAGGAGGTGTTGCTGCTCGGCGACGGTGAGGTGGTCGGCGCCGACCGCGTCGGACAGGTGGTCGAGGTAGGAGACGGGTACCCCCGGCGGCTCGGGCAGCGGGTCGGGCAACGGACGCGTCGCCGGCAGGCTCAGGAGCGCGCGCGCCAGCTGCATCGGCGCGTCGGCCTGGACCCGTTGGGTTTCGGCCAGCACCGGCGGCAGGAGCTGGTCGGGCACGGCGGGGCCGACGGCCACCGGCAGGATCGCCCGCCCGAGCTGATGGGCGTAGTCGAGCTCGGCCCGGCAGGCGCGGGACTTCACCGACGCCTCGCTCAGGGCGAAGATGAAGCAGTCGCAGCCCCGGATCCGCTCGAGGATGGCGTCCCACCAGCGTTGGCCGCCGCTCAGCTCCTGGTCGATCCAGACCTCCTGGCCGAGCTGGTCGAGCTCGGCCCCGATCCGGGTGACGGCCGCCTGGTCGCGACGGCTGTAGCTGATGAACACCCTTCCAGAACCCATGGCGCCCGCTTTCGCACGTGAACCCCGGTCGGCCCAAGGTGTTCACGTTCCGCAATCCGAGAAACATTGTCTCAGACGCGCCGGGTTGTGTTGCAGATACGGTCCGGGGCGTCGAGAGTTCAGGCGGACTGCGGTCGGATCACCTTCACCTCGACGTCGAGCTCGCGGGCGCGAGCCACGAAGTCACCGGTGCCGCCCTGGCCGTCACCGGGCCCGCCGTCCCAGACGGCCACCGCCCGCACCTCTCCGGGTGGACCCTGAGCCAGTCCAGCTTCGAGACACCAGGCGTTGTTCCTGGCGAACACGCCGGCCAATCCCCCACCGTTGGGCTGCGGTCCGAGGACCTCGGCCTGCGTCCAGGTCGGGCACCGGCGCCGCAGGGCCAGGAACCGCTCCTCCCAGTCGGTCCCGGCCAGCCGCACCGACGACTCCAGGAACTCATCGTCCGGCAGGGCCAGCAGCAGCCACACCGTCGCCCCGAGGTCGATGGCCGCTTCGGCCACGATGATGTCGGCGCCGCGAGCGCCGCCGCTGATGACCAGCGTGCCGGGGCCGACGTCCCAGTCGCGCAACGCTGTCCGCACGGCATCGGCGACGTCGCGCTCGGCCTGCGCCGGGAAGCGGGTGACGGCGCGGTCGGGCCGGTCGACCATGTGCCCGCTGGCCACGATCACCTGCGAGAAGCCGGACCGGGGACCGGTGGGTGCGGCCATCGACATCGGCGGCGAGCGTACCCGTGGTCGTACACTTCGGACCGTCGCCCAGGCCGGGCGACTCATGGCGCGAGAGGGCGGATGGGCGAGCATCCCCACACCAGACCGTCGGGCATCGTCGTCGGCTCCGACACCGGTTCCCTCGAGGTCGTGTCGATTGCCGCCTCGGCAGACACCGACGCTCCCGCCGGCCGGTCCTCGACGTCGCGGTCGACCGCCTGGGCCGACCCCCTGGTCGATGCGGTGCTGGCCGCCGACGGCCGCGTCGAGGTGGTCGACCGGTTCGAGGTGGGCGTGGCCCCGCCCCGCCGGGGTGCGGGCCGCGCCCAACCGACACGGCTCACCGTCGACGTCCCGGCGGGGGCCGGACCGGTGCTGCTGCTCGCCCAGGACGACGCCACCGGACTGTGGCGCTGGCATCGCCCGAGCAGGGGCGGGCAACGCTTCGACGTCGACCTCGCCCCCTCGACGACCAGCACCCGCGGCCTGCTCGGCAACCTCGCCGGCCGGGTCGTGCGGTTCGTCGTGCTCAAGCTGGGCGACCGCATCATCGCCGCCGGTGCCGAACGGCTGGCGGCCGCGTTCGAGGAGCGTTACCGACGCGGCGGGCTGCGCTGGTTCGGACCCGACGACCACCTCGAGGCCAGACCCGAGCCGGCCGACCAGCTGACCGCGGCCGATGTCGGACGGCTCAACGGCTTGGCGTCGCTGCTGTTCCTTCACGGCGCCCTGGTCCAGACGCACACCGGCTTCGCCCGCCTAGGACCCGACCTCCTCGGCCGGCTCCACCAGGCCTACGGCGGCCGGGTGTTCGCCTACGACCACCACACCGCGAGCCGCACCCCACGGGAGAACGCGACCGATCTGGTCCGTATCGTCGGTGAGCTCGGCGGGCGCGACGTCACCGTCGACATCGTGGCCCACGACCGGGGTGGCCTCGTCGCCCGAGAACTGGTGGAGCGCCCGCCCGCCGGCTCGCCCCTGCTGGTCCGGTCGGTAACCTTCGTCGGGACACCGAACGCCGGGACGCCGCTCTGTGACGTCGACCGGCTCGAGAAGCTCGTCGATCGGGTCACCAACCTGATGGCGCTCGTCCCCGACAACCCGATCACGGGCGTCATCGACGCGGTGCTCATGGTGGCCACCTCGATCGCGTCGAGTGCCGCCGCCGGGCTGGTCGGGCTGACCGCGATGAGTCCCGGTGGGGAGTACCTGAAGCAGCTCAACGCCGGTCGGCCCCCAAACGACGCCGTCTACCGGGCGGTCGCGTCCGACTACGAGCCCAAGGGCGACGCCGACGTGGCCCGCCGGCTGCGCAACCTGGTCACCGACCGGATCTTCGCCGGGGCCAACGATCTCCTGGTCGCCACCGACTCGGTGTATCAGCGGACCGACCGCCGGCCTCTCGTACCGGAAGAGCTCCGCCTGGTCTTCGGGCCGGGCGACGGAGTCGACCACTACGGCTATTGGGACGGCGACGCCTTGCACGACCACTTCGAGCGCTGGTTCGGGCTGGCCCCCCGCCCCCGCACGCGCGAGCGCCGCGTCGACGGAACGGCCGTCGCGTCCGGCGTCATGACGGTGGCGGCGACGGCCGACGACATCCAGGACTTCTCGGTCAGGGCGCTGCACGGCAGCCTCGAGTGCGCCCGGCACCACGTGCTCGTCGGCCACTTCATGGGCACACCGATCGACGGGGCCGAGAGCTTCCTCGACGACCGCCTGGGCCACCGGCTCCGCCGGCGCGAGCTGCTCGGCCAGTACCCGGAACAGCTCGGCGAGTCGCTCATCGTCGACACCCCGCGGCCGCTCGACGGGGCGCGCCGCGGCTACCCGCCCGGCGCGATCGTCGTCGGCCTCGACCGACCGGGCGAGCTCACCCGCGAGGCGCTGACCACCACGGTCACCGCGGCCATGCTCCGACGGGCGGGTGACGAGCTCGAGCAGCGGCTGGCCGAGTCGGCCGACGAACGCACGTCGGAACCGACCCAGCTCAGGTTCAGCGCGGTCGCCATCGGCACCTCCGGCGTCGGGGCCCTGCAGATCGGCACCAGCGTTGCGGCCATGGTCGACGCGGTCGTCGCCGCCAACGAGCAGCTCCACCGGCACGTCGAGCCGATCACCGGTGAGGCCGCATGGGACCACGTCCGCATCGCCGAGCTCGAGATCGTCGAGCACCGCGAGGACCGGGCCGAGATCCTGGCCCACGAGGTGCGGCGGGTCCGCGACGTCCTCCAGGCCGTACCCGGAGCGCACTCCCGGCTCGCCGTGGCCGAGGTGCTCGACGTGGCCGAGGGCGCCCTACCGCCCCTGCCCCCCACCGACAGCGCCGTGGCCGAGTGGCAGCGGGTGATCATCCGCGACCCGCGGCGGGAGGGTCCGGAGTCGGCGAACGAGGCCTTCGAGGCGGGCACGACCGTGCTCGAGTTCACCCCGGTCGGAGGGCGGGCCCGGGCCGACCGGCTCGAGGTGCGGGTCGACAAGTCCACGGTCGACTCGCTCATCGAGGAGTCGATCGGCTCGGCCGCGCCGGGCGAGCAGGTGGGCAACACGCTGTACGAGCTGCTGGTCCCGACCGCACTCAAGAACGACATGGTTCGCATCAGCAACCTGCAGCTCATCGTGGACGAACACACCGCCGACATCCCGTGGGAGGCGCTCACCACGAGACCGGGCGGCGAACGCGCCCCCGAGCTCGCCATCCGGGCCGGCGTGCTGCGGCAGTTCAGGGAGACCGAGGGCGCCCGGTACCAGCTCAGAAGCCCGACCGGCAACGACGTGCTCGTCATCGGCAACCCGCCAGCAGGCGGCGGGCTGCCCCCATTGCCCGGCGCCCAGGAGGAGACCACGGCGGTGGCCTCGTTGCTCGGCGAGCGCGGCTACTCGGTGGCCAGCCTGGTGTGGGACGCCAACGGCGCACCGCTGGTGAACGGGTTCCCCGATCTCCGGGGCTCACCTGGTCGGGTGGCGATCGACGCCCTGTTCTCACGGGGCTGGCGCATCGTCCACATCGCATCGCACGGTCATTTCGACCCCGACGACTCGTCCCGCTCGGGCGCGGTCATCGACGAGCGGGTGACGATCACGCCGAACGTCGTCCGCCAGCTCCCGGTCGTCCCCGAGCTCGTGTTCCTCAACTGCTGCCACCTGGGCCGGGTCACCGACACCCGGCTGGGCCAGCCCGACAGGAACCGGCTGGCGGCCAGCGTGTCGCGGGAGCTGATGCGCATCGGCGTGCGGGCGGTCATCGCCGCGGGCTGGGCGGTCGACGACGACGCCGCGGTCAGCTTCGCCCGCACCCTGTACGACCGGCTGCTGGCCGGCGAGCTCCTCGGGGCGTCGGTCCACGCCGCCCGCAAGAAGGTCCGCGACGACCATGCCGGGTCGATGACCTGGGCCGCGTTCCAGTGCTACGGCGACCCGGGCTACGCCCTCGCACCGCCACGCGACCGGGTGGCCAGCCGGCCGGCGGTCGTGTCGGCCAGCGAGGTCGTGCGCCACGTGGGGACCATCCGGGCCGTCGCGGCCAAGGTCGGGTTGCCCAGTTTCCGCGACATGACCAGCCAGCAGGGCGTGCTCGTTGAGCAGCTCGACCATCTGGGACAGGAGCTGACCACCCGAGGGTGGGAGTCGCCGGTCACGCTGTACGAGCTGGGGACGGCGTACGCCGAGCTCGGGCGGTACGCCCAGGCGGTCGGCTGCTTCCGAAGGGCATGGAACGACAACCGCAGCAGCGAGGCGCCGGTCCGGCTCATCGAGCAGCTCGGCAACTTCGAGATCCGGCTGGCGCAGCGCCGCTTCCTCGCCGCCGATCGGAGCATGGCCGCCATCGACGCCATCGGCGACGAGGCGCTGTCGGTGGCCGACCTGGTCGACCAGGCCAAGAAGCACCTCACGCTGGCCCGCCGCCTGGGCGAGAACGGGGAACGGCTGGCGCTGTTGGGCTCCTTCCACAAGAAGGCGGCCACGCTGGCCCGGGGGCGGGCCCGCAAGCGGCACATCGCCGCCGCCTGCGACCACTACCGGCGGGCCCACGAGTGGAAGCTGGCCAACACGAGCGACGGCGGCCGGGCGTCGATCGAGCCGTACTACACGCTCAACTGGCTCCAGCTGGCGTCGCTGGCCGGCGCCCCGGTCGAGGACGCCATCGCCGAGCCCCTGCTCGCCGCCATCGCCCGCAACCCCCGCCAGCCCAGGGTCAAGGTCGACGAGACCGGAGCCGTGGCGGCCAGGCAGGCGGCCGGTGCCGCGACCAAGCCGGCGAGCGACGACTACTGGACCAGGGTGGTGCGGGCCGACCTCGAGCTCACGAGGAGCCTGCGCCGGGGCCAGGCCGCGGCCGATGCGGCCCAGCTGGTGGCGCACTACGGCGAGGCGCTGACCTCGGGCCGGTCGAGCCAGCGCGACCGCGACTCCACCGTCGACCACGTGCGTGACCTCGCCGAGCTCCTCGACGACGGCGCCCTCCGTGAGCTGGCCGCCGGTCTCTCCTTCGGCGTGACCGGCGCCGCGCCGGCGCCGGCTGCGGCCGGACTGACGCCGTCGCCCGACACCGGGCCGGTCGTCCGGGCCAAGCCACCGGCGCCCTCGACATTGGCGTCGTCGACCGGGACCGGCCGGCTCACCGTCGACATGCTGCCCGTCGGTCACGGCGACTGCCTGGTGGTGAGCTACGGCCAGCCGGCCCAGCGCATCCTGATCGACGGCGGCCCGGCACCGAAGTACCGAGACGGGCTGGCCCGCTACCTCGAAAACGAGCCGTTGACGTCGCGGCGGTTCGAGCTGTTCGTCGTCACCCACGTCGACAGCGACCACATCGACGGCGCGGTGATCCTCCTCCAGGACGTGGCCCGGCTGGGCGTCGACTTCAACGACGTCTGGTTCAACGGCTGGCGCCAGCTCTCGACCGATCGGGGGGCGCTGCAGGGCGAGTTCCTCGGCGCCCTGCTGTCGGGCCGGCAGTGGAACCATCGGTTCGCCGGCGACGTGGTCGTGGTGCCCGCGGCGGACCCGTTGGGGAGCATCGACCTGCCCGGGGGCGCGACCCTGACCATGGTGTCGCCCGAGCCGGCGGGCCTCGACCGGCTGGAGCAGGAGTGGGCGACGGCGGTGGCCGAGGCCGGGTTCATGCCCGGCGACGAACAGGCGTCGCTCGCCCTGCTGCAGCGGCGCAAGGCCCTGCACCCCAAGGCCAGGGGCAAGGCGCTCTACGGCGGCGACAACTCCGTGGCCAACGCATCGAGCATCGCCTTCCTGCTGGAGCACGACGGCCGGTCCTGCCTGTTCACCGGCGACGCCTACGCCGACGTCCTGGTCAGGGGGCTCGACCGGTTGCGCACGCAGCGTGGGGTCGACCGGCTCCCGATCGACGTGATGAAGCTCCCCCACCACGGGAGCGCAGCCAACGTCAGTCCCGAGCTGTTCCGGCTGGTCGACTGTCGCCGGTTCCTCGTGTCGACCAACGGCGACTACTTCAAACACCCGGACCCCGAGACGCTGCAATTGCTGGCCCGTGAGGCCGGCCCGTGCGAGGTCATCTTCAACCACGACAACGACGTCGTCCGCCGCTGGGAGACGGTGCTCGAACCCGAGCTCCGGGACCGACTCACGCCGATCTACCCGAAGGGCCGCGAACCCGCCCGCATCGAGGTCTGAACCAAACTCGACGCACGACGCGCCGCCCAGCGGCGCGAGATGCGTCGAAAAGTGCGCGGTCAGCCGCGGGCGAGGGCGACGAAGCGGTCGCGGGCGAACGACGCCGGGTCGTCGAGCCGCCCCAGGCCGAGCATCACGTAGCAGTTGACCCGCGTCAGCCAGTAGGCGTGGAGCATGAGGTCGGCCGTCACGTCGACACCGAGCGCCCGCAGCACGGTGCCGACCCCGGCGCTGGCGTTGGCCCGGCCGCGCCAGTCGTCCCGATCCGCCCCGAGACCCTCGAGGAGGGCCAACGCCTCCCTGGCCCGGTCGGCCCGCTCCCCCTCGCCCCGCCCGTAGGCGGTCGGCACGGTGAACGGCGACTGCGCGACGTGGACCAGGGCGCCGGCCACCTTGCGCCGGCCCCGGCCCGAGAACCGGTCGACGAGCGCCACCCGCCGCTGGCTGGTGGACACGTCGTACAGGATGTCGACGGTGCGCCCCAGGCCGCGGACCTCGCGACCGAGCCACGACGCCCGGGCGAGACGCTGCCAGCCGAGGGCCTTGCCCGCGTTGGCCACGATGAGGGTGTCGGCCCGCTCCTGCACGGGCCGGTCACCCAGCCAGGGCAGCTGGCGCAGCCGGGCCACCCGGTCGCCGTCGAAGCCGAGCTCCCAATGGTCGGCCATGTTGTCGTACACGCCGCCGTCGTTCACCACCAGCCGCTCGGGCACGGCCGGCGGCTCGTCCCCGAGCACGGTCCAGGGCCGGACCATTCCGAAGCGCCCGGTCTCGAGCTCCCTGGGCAGGAAGGCGCCGGGCAGGCAGGCCGACGCCTGCACCGCGGCGGCCAGGGTGAAGTCGTCGGGCCGGCCCGCGCCGGCCCGGTAGCAATAGACCAGGCGCGGCGTGAAGTAGCAGTGGTCGCCGGCCTGCAGCTCGGCAGTGCAGAACACGTGGTGCACCCGGCCGTCGACCTCGGCCAAGCGCGTCGCCCGGCCGTCTCGGGCCAGCAGATCGGCGCCCAGCGCCTGCTCGACCGCCTCGCTGCGCCGGGCGAACACGCGGGCGGCCATCCAGAGCAGAGCCGCGGTCACCGCCACCGGAACGAGCAGCCACAGGATGGCCCACCCGTGCAGCCCGCGGGTGATGGCGAGCCAGGCGACGGTCAACGGCCCGACCGCCAGGAGCAGGGCGACGAACAGCGCCTTCCATCGGGGACCGAGCCTGGACTTCAGCACCGGACGGCCGGCCACGACGAGGGTGGCCAGGCTGAGCAGCAGGAACCAGCCGAGCGGCCAGTCCCGACCGGTGCCCACCGCGGCGATGACCAGACCGACGAGGGACGCGAAGGCGAGACCGACGAACGTGAACAACCGGGCCAGGTAGCCGTTCGTGGCCGGGCCGAAGAAGAACAGCCCGTCACGGGCCGCCACCCGCAGCCCGGGTCGCAGCGCGTCTTCGTAGGCCGACGGCGACATGCCGGCGTAGTCGCCGGCGTTGGCGACCACGCCGCTGGCGATCGAGCCGCCGGAGACCGAGGCGATCGAGACCACGTCGGCGTTGCTGCCCATGTCGACCAGGGCGAGGAGCGCGCCCCAGCCCCACACCGTGGCCCGGTGCCCCCCGCCCGAGATGGCCACGCCGATCCTGGCTATCGGTCGACCTCGGCGTCGGCTGGTTCGGTCGCGTGCACGTCAGCCGAGCGCGGCCCAGGTGTTCTTGCCGCAGATGCCGTCGACCACGAGTCCCCTCGCCTGCTGGAAGGCGCGCACCGCCCGGTCGGTCTTGGGGCCGAAGCTCCCGTCGACGGCGAGGCCGGCCCCGTGGGCGTTCAGGCGCTCCTGGAGCTGGCTGACCGCGGGGCCCTTGGCTCCCTTCTTCAGGGTCGGCCTCGCCCCTCCGCTGGTCATCGCCATCGGGACCCCCCCGAGCTCGGCGATCAGCCGCCTGGCGTCGCCTGGGGTCCCCATGAACTCGTAGTGCATGGCGTCCTTGCGGGTCCGGTAGTCGCCGCCCCACCGGAACTGCTTGCTCTTCCACAGGTCGGGCATCCATGCCGGCATGTCGGTGACCAGCCGGTCGGTCATGGGGTTGGCCGGAGCGTTGATATCGACGGCCAGGCCCCACGAGTGGTTCGACGGCGTGTTGGTCCCCCGAATGGCCCGGTTGGCGAACCCCCAGCACTCGCCCTGCCGCGGGCCGTAGCCGCGAGCCACCGTCTGGTCGAGCAGCCAGGCGACGAGCGGTGCGATCCCGCCGTGGACCGACACCGCCACCCCGCCGGCCCTCACGGTGGTCATCATGGGACTGTTGTCGGATGGCCAGCCTGGCCCCCAACCCCGCCCGGCCGCGCTGGTCTCGCCTCGCTGCGGCGGTGGATCGGGACACTCGTGGTCGTCGGGCGGCTCGATCGGTTCGAGCCGGGGGTCGGTTGGGTCGGTCGCGCCCCGCATGCTGTCCATTGCCTACACCCGAGCAGATGGCCGACGCCATCGTCATCCCCGTCCTGTTCACCGTGCTGTTCACGTACCTGTTCGGCATGCAATGGCCGTATCGACTGGCGAGTACCTCCAGGAGTTGTTGCCCGGCACCCTGGTGATGACCGTGTTGTTGCTCGCCGTCGTCTCGGGGAGCGCGCTCAACACGGACCGCACCACGGGCACGCTCGACCGCTTCAGATCGCTGTCGATCTGGCAGCCCGCGGTCATCGTCGGCAACCTCCTCGGTGAGGTCGTCCGAGCGCTGCTCGCGTCGTCGCTGGTGATCGGCCTCGGGCTCCTGATGGGGTTCCGACCCGGTGGAGGCGTGACCGGGGTGCTTGCCGCGGTGGCCATCGTCGTCGTCTTCGCCTTCAGCCTGTCGTGGGTCTGGACTGCGATCGGCCTCACCGTTCGCTCTCCGCAGTCGGTGTCGATGCTGAGCTTCCTCGTTCAGTTCCCCCTGATGTTCGCCAGCACCGTCTTCGTCGACCCGGCCACGCTGCCCGGATGGTTGCGGGCCATCGTCGAGGCCAACCCGGTCACTCACCTCGTGACGGCCGAGTGTGGGCTAACTACTTGCCCCGGAAAAAGTCGGCTTCAAGATGGCCTGTGAACAGGGCGTTCGTGTCGGCGACCGGCTCTTCGGCGACGTGGCGGCGACGTTGATGACCACAACCGGCAGCGTCTTCTCCGGCGTCTGTATCGACACGGGATCCGGCACCGGGTTCTGCGCCGAGCACGCCGCGATTGCGGCCATGGTGACCGCCGGCCAGTACCGCATCGTCAAGATCGTCGCCGTCTGGAAAGACGACACCGACACCCTCTACGTCCTGCCACCATGCGGCCGCTGCCGCGAGTTCATCCGACAGATCTATTCCGCCAACCTCGACACCGACGTGATACTCGGCCTCGACGCCTCAACACCGCTGCGTGACCTGCTGCCGCACCATCAGTGGCCTGAACCCCTATCGACAGCGCGGGCGACGCTGCCCGATATCGACGCCCGCTGACAGCCCCCGCCGCGTCCGGGAAACGCCGGAAGAACGCGCCGTCGTCGAACCCAGGGGTCAGCCGGCGAGCCGGCGTCTGACCTCGGCGACGTCGACGGCGAGGCGTTCGGCCAGCGCCCGGGCGTCGAGAGATGCAACCGCCTGTCGCTGCGTGACCGCCTCGCTGAGCAGCTCCCGGACGAGCTGAGATACCGTCACCTTGCGCTCGGCGGCGAGCGCGCCCAAGCCCGTCGCGAGGTCGTCGCTGAGGCGCACTGACAGATGCCGTTCGCCGGATGTCGCTGTCTCGGGCACGAAGTCGATCGACTGCCCGGTCTGCTCTTCGAGCCACTGGATCGCTTTGGGCTTGGCCATCATTCGCCTCCGCTGTCGCGTTCGAGCGCTTGGGTGATGGTGACGGCGATGTCGACAGCGTGTGCCCGGTTCGCATCGAGGCGGTCGGTGCCATCGATCAGCGCCCGCAGGTCTGCGAAGATGCGCTCCAGATCGTGACGGGTGAGCACCACGCCGTCCTCTGGCAGCCAGTCGAGTTCGTCGGCCATCCGTGTTCCAACGTAACACCGTCAGGTAGTAGCGGTGCCGCCGGGCGGCAGGCAGTTCAGCGAGCAGGTCGACGGCCCGGGTGTCCGGGTCGCCGTCGTCGACGCCTTCGTTGGGGCCAGTCGGCGCGGCCGACAACGCCGACCCGACAATGCTGTGGAACCGCCAACCAAGAGTCGTCTGGCGGGCGTCTGAGTATCGCGGGGATACCACGTGAGCCGACTGCCCACTACCCCCGGGTCGGTGCCACGCCCGCCCAACTGATAATGCCGTCCGGCGCCGAGACGACGAACGCTCGGTATCCGGCGTTAATCCTCGCTAGGACTGCTTGATACGGATCGTCAGTTCGCCCGCCCGAACGGCCTCCGAGACCCTGTCGGCGGGGGCACCGGGTGAGCGTCGTGTTCGGCGCCGGCCGTTGGGTCGCGGCCGGTGTGCTGGGGTTGGCGGTCAATGGTGCAGGCTGGTCCACAGGTGGAGGGCGGCGTATGCACGCCAGGGCCGCCACCGCTGTTGCAGGACGGCGACGATGCGGGGGGCGTCCGGGCGACCCAAGGCGTTGAGGGCCCGGCGAAGGCGGGCGTCGCCGGGCGGGAATGCATCGGGGTCGTGGAATCCTCGCATCGCCACGTGGGCGGCGGTCCAGGGTCCGATGCCACGTATGGCGAGTAGCCGGGTGAGCGCTTCGGTCGGGTCCGAGCCGGCGTCGATGCTGATGTCACCGTTGGCGAGTCGGGCGGCGAGCATCTGTAGTGGTTCGGTGCGGAGGGCCAGCCCGACGAGTGCCGTGGGGTCGGCTTGGGCGAGGACCGCGGCGGCTGGGAACAGGTGTGTCACCGTGCCGAGCGGCGATTCCAGCGGGGTGCCGAACGTTTCGACGAGACGAGCGGTTTGTCTTCGTGCGGCTCGCAGCGGCAGGTGCCGACCCAGGACGGTGCGCAGGGCGAGTTCGCCGCCGTCGACGCAGCCGGGGACTCGCAACCCCGGCCGGGCCCGGACGAGGCCGCCGAGCACCTCGTCGCGGCCGAGGGCCTCGGCAACGGCGAGTGGGTCGGCGTCGAGGTCGAGCAGGTGCCGGCAGTGTGCCACCGCCGCGGCCAGGTCGCGAAGGTCGAGGCGGAGCACGCAGCGAACGGCACCTGCATCCGGGGTCAGCTCGACGATACCGATGCCGTGGGCGAGCTAGCGACGGTGGCGTTCAACCCCGAGTACCTCCTCAAACTAGCGTCCCGTGACGAACGACCCGAGAGGAACGAGGGGGTGGTCGGGATGACGTCGTATGTCGTCGCGCACGGCTGGTATGAGTCCGACAAGCCGGAGGTCGTGGTGCCGGAGAACATGAAGCTCAGCTTCCTCGCCGATGTCGACCTCGCCGGGCTGCACCACATCCAGGCCGCCCAGATGATCGTCGGCGGCGTCGCCTCGGCCACGACCTATGAGGCCGGCAAACCCCTGCCCAATTACGAGTTCTCGCCCTTCGAGGACGACAAGGTCGCCCGGCTTTACGGCCTCAACCTCCACGACCTTGACCTGTGGGTGATCGGCCCGGTCCAAGCGTTCGCCCTCTGCACCGGCGTGGCCGGCGACTGTACCGAAGACGTCCACGTCTGCGAGGACGGCCTCCTCGGCATCGCCCAGAGGCAGAACGTCAACCACCTGCACTTCCTGACCTGCCGGGTCGACAACATTGAGGGCCACGACGAGTGGAAGGGTGACACCAACCTCCACGACGGCGAGGGCGGCTCCGACCCCACGTGGAACGACGAGCTGCTCGCCTGGACGACCTGGTTCACCACGCTCGACTTCGACGCCCAGCGCAGCGCCTGGGAGTCGCTGGAGTACGAGGACAAACTCGCCCGCACGGCCGACGCTGAGGTCGAGGAGTGGTCGCAGGTCTACGAGGCGGTAAAGGCGCACGACGCCGGCGAGGCGACGTTCATGCCCTATCTCGCGTCGCTGTCGGGCCCGGTGAAGGAGCGCCTGCTGCGCGAGCACCCCGAGATCGCGGCCACCGTCCGCGCGAGCGTGGGCCCGGAGACCATCGCGGAGTACACGCAGTACGCCGACTGGTTCCTGACCCTGCCCTTCGACGAGCAGGAGCCGGAGTGGCAGCGGCTCGAGCCTGAGGTGCGCCAGACCATGATGCTCGAGGCCCGGATGGGCGACTGGGCGCAGGCCTACAACGGCCGCGGGTTGATGGGGTTTTATACCCCCGACCAGTTCCGGGAGTTCTGCGCCAAGCTCACGCCGGGGGCGCGGGCGCTCCTGCTCGACGACCCCGACGCGCGGGCCCTGTACGAAACGGCCTGATCGGGCGGCCGCGCGTCAGTCCATGGGATCGCACCACACCAACCCCAGCGCTTGAGCTCGTCGGGGTTACTCGTGAGGCCTTCTCCGTTTCTGCCTCGAGTTGGCAGGCCTTGTGCCAGGGCCAACCATCGACCGGCCTCATCCAGGAGCACGCCCTCGACCGCGACTCTCGATGAGCAGAATCGCGACATTCGATGAGGGCCGACACAGGAGCAGGAGCCCGTCATCTGTCGACGAACTCACCCGGTAATCACGGCCCCTGCCTCCAACCGGGCGACGCATAACCGGCGCAGTCCTCGGCTCGACTGCACGACTTCGGGCGGCGATAACGTCGACAGGCCCTTCCGCCGTTAACGCGCGGGGCGGTGGGGCCGAACTCGATCGGGTGGTTGCGTCGAGTAGTCGGCTGGGCTGGTGCGCATTTTCGAGTGGTCGTTCACAGGGGGTCACACAGATCGCGCCGGTTGCGGGCGTGACTGAGGCAGTCTCGCCGACGTTGTCGTTTCGCGTTTGGACAGCGCGAGCGGCGAGCGCGTGGCTGTGTACGCCTCCTGGATTGGCGTTGGCGGGCGCGAGAGCGCGGTTGAGCCCACCTGGTGGCGACCCTGCGATGGATGCCGGCCGCGTCGTCCGGGGCGTCTATCCCACACATGGACGGCACCCGGACGCGACGGCCGGACTCCTACGCTGTTGCCAGTGGAAGCGGGCGAGCACGACTCGGGCCTCCGGCTGGCCGAGCTGGTCGCCGCCTTCTCGCTAGCCACCGACCTGGGGTTGGGTCAGCCCATGGAGCATGTCCTGCGATCGTGGGTCATCGCCGCCCGTCTGGGGGATCACATGGGCGTCGAGCTCGACGACCGCGGCGCCCTGTACTACGTGGCCACCCTGGCGTGGGTCGGTTGCGTGGCGGACACACCGGAGGTGGCGTCCTGGTTCGGCGACGACATCGCCTTCCGGCGCGACAGCTTCCGCGTCGACCTGGCCGGACTGCCCATGCTCGGCTTCATGCTGGGCCATGTCGGGGCGGGAACTCCCGCGCTGCACCGGATCCGCCTCGCGGCGAGCCTCGTCGTCACCGGGGGCAAGGCGATCCAGCGCGGCCTGCAGTCCCACTGCCTGACCACGGCCCAGTTGGCGGAGCGGCTCGGCCTGGGCACCGACGTGTGCGGCCCGCTGCAACAGGTGTTCACCCGCTGGGACGGCAGGGGCGTGCCTGGTGACGTCGCGGGCGAGGAGATCGCTCTGCCCATGCGGCTGTTCCATGTCGCCGAGGCCGTCGAGCTGTTCCACCGCGCTGAGGGACCCGACGCTGCGGTGGACGTGGCCCGTGCCCGGCGTGGCAAGCAGTTCGACCCTGGCGTCGTCGACGCGTTCTGCTCGGTGGCGGGCGACGTGCTCGGTGATCCGTCGACCGAGCCCGATTGGCACGCGCTCATCGCCGAGGAGCCGGCGTTGCAGCGGCGCCTCACCGAGGCCGAGCTCGACACCGCGCTCGAAGCGGTGGCGGACTTCACCGACCTTCGGTCGCCGTCACGGGTGGGTCACTCGCGCGGGGTCGCCGACCTTGCGGCTCGGGCCGGCGTCCACGCCGGCTTCCCGGAGGTGGACATCACCACCGTGCGGCGAGCGGCGCTGCTCCACGACCTCGGCATGCACGGCATCCCCGCGACGATCCTCGACAAGCCGGGCCCGCTGTCGGCGTCGGAGTCCGAGCGCATGCGCATGCACCCCTACTACACGGAGCGGATGCTGGCCCGCCCGGCCGCTCTGGCCCGGCTGGGCGCCGTCGCCTCGCTGACCCGTGAACGTTGCGACGGATCCGGCTATCACCGCGGTCTCACCGGTCCGGCGATCCCCGTGACGGCACGGGTGTTGGCGGTGGCGTGCGCCTTCCGCGCCATGACCGAGCCACGCCCACATCGTCCGGCGACGTCCGCCAAGCAGGCCGCCACTGAACTGCGGGCCGACGTCCGCGCTGGACGGCTCGACGCCGACGCGGTGGCCGCCGTGCTGGCCGCCGCCGGCCACAGCCCGGGCAAGCGACGCACCGGACCGGCCGGGCTGACCTCGCGGGAGATCGAGGTCCTGGCCCTCATCGCCCGGGGTGCGTCGACCCGCCAAGTCGCCCAACGACTCGCCATCACCCCCAAGACGGCCGAGACCCACATCGAGCGCATCTACGCCAAGACCGGCGCGTCCACCCGGGCGACGGCCACGCTGTTCGCCCTGCAGCACGGACTGCTCGACAGCCTCGAGCCGCTCGATCTGTAGGGGAAACCCCGGACGACTCCGCCCCAGGCTGTCCGTACCGTGCTCCTCGAGGCACCGAGACGAGCGGAGGACGCAAATGGCGGACACCCACCAGGTCGGCGTGGAACCCGAAGGCCTGCGCGCACTGGTGCGTAGCAAGTACCGGGTCGTCGCGACCGACCCCGGGGCCGGATTCCACTTTCACACGGGCCGGGCCCTCGCGGCCAAGCTCGGCTACGACACGGAGTTCGTCGACGCCCTGCCGAACCGGGCGGTCGAGTCGTTCGCCGGCGTCGCCGACCCGCTGACCTTACGGAGGCTGGCCGCGGGCGAGCGCGTCGTCGACCTCGGCTCGGGCGCGGGCTTGGACTGCTTCGTCGCCGCCTCGCGGGTCGGTCCCGGCGGCCACGTCATCGGCATTGACATGACCCTCGAGATGCTGGACAGGGCCCGAGCCGCGGCCCGTCAGCTCGGCCTGGACCACGTCGAGTTCCGCGAGGGCATCATCGAATCGATCCCGGTCGAGGACGGCTGGGCCGACGTCGTGATGTCCAACGGCGTGCTCAACCTGGTGGCCGACAAACGCGCCGCCCTGGCCGAGGCGTTCCGCGTCCTGCGCCCCGGCGGCGCTCTCGCGTTCGCCGACATCGCCCTGGGCCGGGCCGTCCCGGCTGAGGCGGTCGCCAACGCCGAGCTGTGGACCGACTGCATCGCCGGCGGGCTCACGGTCGCCGACTGGCGGCAGTTGCTGGGAGAGGTCGGCTTCGTCGACCGTCAGATCGGTCCGCCCGTCGACACGTTCGGGGGCGCCGCCGGCGAAGCGAACGCCCGCACCTACGAGGTGTTCGGCCACCCCTTCCTCGCCCACAAACCCCGGTAACTTGACCTCCGTCGATCCAACCCGAGGAGCACATCATGACCACCAAAGCTGCCGTCAGCCTGACCACGGGCCTGGAGGATCCCGAGAAGGTCACCGTCGCCTTCCTCGTCGCCGTCGGCGCGGCCGAGACGGGCCGACCGACGCTGATGTTCCTCACCAAGGAAGCCGTGCGGCTCGCCATCGACGGTGTCGCCACCGGCGTGGCCTGTGAAGGCTGCCCGCCCCTCCCGGACCTGGTGGAGCGGTTCCGCGCGGCCAGCGGCCGCTACTACGTCTGCCCGATCTGCTTCGACGCCCGCAAGCTCGACAAGGGCGATCTCGTACCCAACGCCGAGCTCGCCGGCACGATCCCACTGTGGGAGTGGATCGGCGACGACGGCGCCACCACCTTCAGCTACTGACCCGGTTCCGGCGTTGGCGATCTCCGACGTTCGACACCTGGCGACCTACCGGTCGCCGCCGGGCACGGTGGCTGGGCTCGCTTTCGTCGTTGCCGCCGCGTGGGCCGCGGTCGTTGTCGACCGCGGCCCCATGCACCCGGACGCCCTAGGCTTCGTCACGGCGTGGACACTCATGATGGCCGCCATGATGCTGCCCTCGGCGGCACCGCTCGTACTCCTCTACCGGAAGACCGCAACACCGGGACGCACCGCCCAGCTGGTCGCCGGCTACCTGGTCGTCTGGGCATCGGCCGGCGCTGGCGCTCTCGTCCTCGACCAGGCCAGCGAGGACGTCCCGCGCTGGCTCGCACTCGGTGTCGCCGGTCTCTATCAACTGACGCCGCTCAAGAGGGCATGCCTCGACCGTTGTCGCACACCGGCAGATTTCCTCGTGCAGCGCTGGCGCCGCTCCGCGTTCGTGCTCGGGCTCGACCACGGTCTCTGGTGCCTCGGCTGCTGCTGGGCGCTGATGATCGTGCTCGTCGCGGTCGGGATGATGGGTATCGGCTGGGTCCTCCTGCTCACCGCGCTCGTCGCTGCCGAGAAGCTGACCGCGCCCGGCCGCACATTGGCGACGGTGTCCGGGCTCACGTTCGCGCTCGTCGCCCTCCTGGAGGTTCCTCGATGATCGACTGGCACGTCTCCGGCACCGTCCTCATCGCCTGCAACTGCGATTGGGGCTGCCCATGCAACTTCAACGCCCCACCGACCACCGGTGACTGCGAGGGCGGATGGACATGGGCGATCGACACCGGCCACGTCGCCGACATCCGCCTCGACGGGCTCACCACCGCCGTCTTCGCCGACTGGCCTGGCGCCATCCACGACGGCGGCGGACAAGCCAACGCGTACATCGATGACCGCGCCGACGACGACCAAGCCCACGCACTCGCTCGTCTCGTCGGCGGCGAACTCGGCGGACCCTGGGCCATCTTCATCAACACCTACGAACTCGACGGCCCGCACCGGGCACACATCGACCTCATCTTGGACGGGTACGCCACGACGCTGACCATCCGCGACATCGCCGAGCTGGCGCTGCAACCCATCCGCAACCCCGTCACCGGAGCCGAAGCCCACCCTGAGATGATCCTGCCCCAAGGGATGGTCCTCAAGCGCGGCTCGCTCGCCGCCTCCAAGCTGTTCCGCGTCCACAACGGCGTCCACTACGACCACTCCGGGCAGTACGCCGCGTTCGGCCGGTTCCACTACAGCTGACGTCGCCACCCGGCCAAACCCATCTCAATCCGAAGCTCCCGGATGAGCGACGCGCTACGCGCGGGCGGGCCGGCGCCCGCGACGTTGGCGGGCCGACCGGCGCGAGCGCGAAGGGATGATCGGGTGCGCATGAGACCTGACGACGTCATGGAGGCTGCGTCGGCCGGCCGCCTGGCGCTCGACGGCTTCGTCGGGCGCGACTGGACCGTGCCGGCCGGCGACCTCGAGTGGGACGTGCGCCGGACCATCGTCCACATCGCCGACGCGGTGGGGTGGTACGCCGCGACCCTCGCCGCGCAAAGCGCCGAGCCGCTGCGCTTCGACTTCCGGGCCCACGACGGAGCATCCAACGCAGAGCTGCTCGAGGTGCTGAGCGCCGCGGCAGCGACGCTGGCCTGTGTCGCCAAAGCCGTGCCACCGGATGCTCGGGGCCACCACGAGGCCGGGCGGGCCGACGTGTCGGGCTTCGTAGCCATGGGGTGCGACGAGATCCTCGTGCACACATGGGACGCGGTCCGCGGCTGCGGCGGTGACTTCGCTGCACCACGCGATCTGGCCGCACGCGTGCGACGCCGGCTGTTTCCCGACGCACCGACCGGGATAGCGCCATGGCCGACGTTGCTCTGGGCCAACGGCCGGATCGCTCTGCCCGGCCACGCCCGACGCAGCGCCGACTGGAGTTGGCACTGCGCCCCGCTCGACGAACGACCCGCGACGAGTCCGGGTTGAGCATCGCGATACCACCCGCTGCACAACAGATTCGACCTGCGTCAGACCCGGATCGGCGAACCCGCACCGGACGCCGCGCCAGAACAGCGTCGGCTCGAGCCCACAGCCCGCGCCCCATCGGCGCTTCGGTAACCGCGAGAACGATCGACAGTCCCGGCTGGGTGACGACGCGAGACCGCACAACTACCGGCGCGTTGCGGCGGCCTGGGTGCACGGGAATGGCAACTCGACAATCCGACCCGCTCAGGTGCTTCTCGCCTCGCTCAGAGCAGGCGTCCTCGTCGCACGTCAGCTCGCGTGCGGATAGCCGGCACTATCGGGCGGGTCGGGTACGGAGCACTGCGGAGAACCCAGGCGCCCGTCGACGGTGGCTAGCGCTCCGTTAGCGCGCCTCGACGAGGGTGGTCCCGACATGTGAGATGGCGCCTGGCGGAGTTCCCGCCGGGTGGATCCACCAAGGAGGACCCAGTGTCGGACGCCGAGGTTTCCGAGGAGGTCATCGTCTACGGCGATGCCCCCGAGGGGGGTGGTGGAGGGACGGACGTCATCTCCATTCCCGCCGACTTCTACACGTTCTACATCCCTGCCGGCCCCGTAATCGTCAACCCGCCGGACCTGCCGCCGGGTGGGGGTGGGGGCGACGTCGTCAATCCAAAGGACGAGTTCGCCGAGGCCGAGACCAAAGCCGTCTACATCGCGGCCGGGTTCGCGATCGTGGCCTTGATCCCGGGCGTCGGGCAGGCAGTGGTCATCGGTGCCAGCGTGGCGGCCGTTGGTTTCGGACTCGGCGCGTACCATCTCGGAAACGCCGCCGACGACCCACCGCAGCCGGCGTACCAGCGCCCCGCCGGGTCGAGGGTGCCGAAGCGGTCGGCCATAACCGTCGGCGATCCGCGCCTCGATCGGTCCGTGAAGCAGCTCCTGTCCGTCGAGCGGCAGGGAGCGGTATTCGTCGACGCCATCGAGTGCCTTCAGGGGGCGTTCATGGCCGGTGACGTCGAGTGGACGCAGCGGCACGCCGAGGCGGCTCGCAGTTCGTACATCAAGCTCGGCGAATCGCTTGCGACCGTCGCCGACGCGCTGCCCGCGATCACCGCGCCGCTGCGCACCCAGGCGAAGTCGGGCCCGGCGCCAGTCGATGCCGCCGGTCTGGCCAAGGTGGTCTCCCGTGCCCGGGCGGTGCTCGGACTGTCCCCGGACGACGAAGCCCGCGTCGACGGCGTCCTCCGCCCAGCGATCGGCCGTGGCATGCCGACCGATGCGGAGATTCGTTCTGCGGGCGCCACGCTGCGCCGGATGGGGAACCGCCTCGCCAACCCGGTGATGGTCGACACCCGCTTCGTCTTCGGCCCTCCTCCGCAGGGCCCATAACGGGCGCGATCCCCTGTCTGACCCGCACCGCGGCCGCGCCAGCCGACGGCTAGGTGTCGGCGGCCATGGCGCAACTGTGTCACGTTCGCAAGGTGGCAACGTGCGCGACAAGGAGACGGCGACGGGCGGAGGAGAAGCGCGGCAAACCGTCGGCGATCCCTGTGGCCGCCCACTCGATAATCGCGAGCCCCCAAGTCGTCAAGCACGCTTGAGTTCCGGCGGATTGCCGTGGCTAGGGCACCCGGATAACGCGCTCGCGAGGGGAGTTCGATAGGGTCAGCGCGAGGCGGCTCTGGCGCCTCCGGGGCGGACCTCCGGCCGCCGCTTCCGGCAGTCCAGCGTCACCGATGGGCACCTCGGGGACAGTGCGCCCCGGCATCTCGAGCGAGGCTCGGCTCAGGACGGCCGTATGCAAGGCAACGTGAGTGGGGCAAGCAGCGGAGCCGGAGTGACCGTCGAGACCGAAGTTCGACTGGATGGAGGCTTCGTCGGGTTCACCGTGCCGTCCCGGCCACGCCGCCGCATCCGCCTCCGAGAAGCTCCGAGTAGGCGTCGGGCCTTGGCTGCCGTGCCGTCAGGTGCCGGGCTCGCTGGGCTGGATGTTCTTGTTGTTGTGGAACACGTTCGCGGGGTCATACTTCGCCTTGATCTCGGCGAGCCGCAGGTAGGTGTCGTCGCCGTAGGCCTCGCGAACTCGGCTGGTGTCATCGTCGGAATCGAGGAAGTTGACGTAGACGCCCGCGCGGTGGGGTTGGAGAGCTTGGAGGAATCCCCTGGCCCACCCGGTCTCGTACGTGCCGACCGTGTCGTCCTGGTCCGCGAGCCATGCGGCGTCGATGATGAGGCGAAATCAACCGGTCGTCGCAACACCCCGTCGACGTGACCGCCCCGGGTGGCGACCGCCATGTCCAGGGCGGCCGAGACCAGCGGGGTGCGCAGATGGTCGGCGACGCCCCAACCGATGATCCGGCGGGAGAACAGGTCGATGACCGTGGCCAGGAACAACCAGCCCTCGCCGGTGGGGATGTAGGTGATGTCACCCGCCCAGGTGACATCGGGCGCCACCGGATCGAAGTTGCGGGCGACCAGGTCATCGGCCGCGGTTGCGCTCCGATCGACGATGGTGGTGCGAACCCGGCGGCGACCCGAGATCCCCACCCAGTCGTGCTCGCGCATGATGCGGGCCACCCGCTTGCGGGCCACCCGATAACCCTGCCGGCGCAGCCAAGCGTGGACCCTGGGCGCCCCATAGGTGCGGGCCGAGCACTCCCAGATCGCTTCGATCTCGGCGGCCAACAACCGGTCGGTGACCTGATGGTTCGACGGGGGCCGAGCCTCCCAGTCATGGAAGCCCTGGCGGGACACCCCCAAGGTGCGGCACATCTCCGCCACCCGCCAGTCGGATCGGGGGTCGGCCTTCTCCTCGGCGATCAACGAATACACCGCGGTCACTCGCTGATCCTCGGGGACCCCGAGAAGAAGGCCACTGCTTTTGCCAGGATGTCCCGCTCCCGCCGGGTCCGCTCCAGCTCCCGGCGCAGCTCCCGGATCTCGGTTCGCTCCTCGAGGGTCGGGGCACCGTTGGCCTCGGCCCGGGCCTGGCGCACCCAGTTCCCCAGCGTCGAGTCATAGATGCCGAGCTCCCGGGCCACCTGGGCGATGTTGCCATCGGCGGCCTTGACCATCTCCACCGCCTCGGCCTTGAACTCCGGCGTGAATCTGCGCCGGCTCGTCGTACTCACAACGGACTCCTT
>JBOGGX010000048.1:0-1994 GCA_050744245.1 Acidimicrobiales bacterium | reverse complement strand
TCGGCAGGGAGTATCTACACGTGCACGTGAGCGAGGGTCCACCTACCGCCGGTGGGCGGACTGTACCTTCACGTTTCTGGGCATGGCCTGACTCGAGAATCGGCTGACGCGTTGTCGGCTGTCCTGAGAACGATCCGTCGACCGTCGCCCAGTTGTTCGGCACTCGCCTCTCGTTGAGTGCGGCGGATCGCCCTGCGCCAACAGGACGATCGCACCGGCGCCGCACGTAGTGGGCAGCGCGTGCCACCCCTTGACCCAACGACAGGAAGGGATGGCGATGACCATCGTAGAACCCGTGCCCGCGCGCGCCGTGACGGGCGGTGTCGACACCCACCTCGATGTGCACGTGGCCGCCGCATTGGACGGCATCGGTGGGCTCCTGGGCGTGGAGAGCTTTGAGGCATCGCGCACCGGCAACGACAAACTCCTGGCCTGGCTGGGCTCGTTCGGCGTAATCGCCAAGGTCGGGGTCGAGGGCACCGGCTCCTACGGGGCCGGGCTGGCCCGCTCGCTGCGGGCTGCAGACGTCGAGGTGGTCGAGGTCGACCGGCCCAACCGCCAGGCCCGCCGGCGGACCGGCAAGTCGGATCCCGCCGATGCGGTGGAGGCGGCGCGGGCTGCGCTGTCGGGCCGGGCCCAGGGGGCGGGCAAGACTCGCGACGGCAACGTCGAGGCCATCCGGGCGCTGGTCGTGGCCAAGCGGTCTGCCCGATCGACGAGGATCAAGTCGCTCAACCAGATCCGCCATCTCGGCTTCACCGCACCGAACGAGCTGCGAGAACGGCTGCGCGGCGTCGGTCGCGGCCACCTCGGCGCAGTGGCGGCGGGCCTGCGTCCCGGGACCGGTGGCGACCCGGTGATGACGGCGACCAAGACGGCGATCCGCATCCTCGGACGACGGGTGCTGGCCCTCGACGCCGAGCTCGCCACCATCGACGCGCTACTCGGCCCCCTCGTCACCGCCACCGCGCCGAGCCTGCTCGGCCTGCACGGCGTCGGCGTCGACACCGCCGCCACCTTGTTGGTGGCGGCGGGCGACAACCCCGGCCGGTTGCGTTCCGAGGCGGCGTGGGCGCACCTGTGCGGCGTCGCCCCGATCCCGGCGTCGTCCGGCAAGGTGACCCGCTGGCGACTCAATCGCGGCGGGGACCGCCAAGCCAACGGCGCCCTCTGGGTCGTGGTGATCACCCGCATGAGCTCCGATCCGCGCACCCGCGCCTACGTCGAGCGTCGTCTCAAAGAGGGCCGCTCCAAGCTCGAGATCATCCGCATCCTCAAGCGCTACGTCGCCCGCGAGGTCTTCGCCCACCTGCCTCGCGCCTGAGATCACTCCCAGCAGCAGGCCTGGCTCGATAATCGGCTGACACCCACCGGGGTTGTCCTGAGAACGATCTGCCGGCCCGCTGCTGGGTGCGCCGACGGCCGGGACACCGTGGCCTCGTAAGAGCTTGCCCTCCACTCCGAGTGGCTCATCCCTGTCCTGTCCCGCCCCGACCGTCGGTCAACGGTCCCTCCACCAAAGGAGACCCCTCGTGAACAACATCGTGCTCGACGCTGGCGTCGAGCTCATCGACAAGCGCGAGCCCGTCGCGCCATGACCGCCTTCCGCACCATCGTCGCCGAGCTGCCACCGACACCTCTCGGGCTGCTCCCGGCGCGCTGGCGCCTCGAGCACTGGTGCACCGCCTGCCACCGACGAGTCGAATCTGACGACCTCATCCTTCATGCTCGGGAGCATCACGATCATCGGCCCGCGTCCACGCAGTCGCAGCCTCGATTGCCCCTTGACGAGACATAGGAGCATCGATCCGATAGCGAACGTGGGCCTGGCAGTCGGCGAGCTCGTCGATGAGGCTGCGGGCAACCATGGCGGCCCCGCCGCAGCGGTAGCCGAAGAACCGAGCAAGGCTCTCGCAGCTGTCGTCGCTGGCCCCGAGGAGCCAGTCCTCGAGGTGGCCCAACAGGCGCACGATGTGCTCGGCTTCCTCGCCGTC
>JBOGGX010000047.1:0-9706 GCA_050744245.1 Acidimicrobiales bacterium | reverse complement strand
GCGCCGAGCCGGGCCCACTCGGCGGGGGCAAGCCGGCGCCCGAGCGGCCGCCCCAGCCACGGGAAGGCGACCAGGGCGGCGCCGGTCAGCAGCAGGATGACACCCACGGGTCAGCGAGTCCCGGTGGAGCCGTGGAGCAGGCGGCGGAGCTGAGCCCGGTCGGCGGGGCTGAGCTCGTCGACGAACCGGGCCAGGGCGGCCGGGCGGTCACCGGCGGCCCGCAACATGGCCGCCATCCGGGCCGCCGCGTGTTCCTCCCGGGAGTGCAGTGGCCGATAGGCGAACGCCCGCCCGTCCCGGTGCCGCTCGAGGCGGCCCTTGCGCCACAACCGGACCAGGATGGTCATCACCGTCGTGTAGGCCAGGGGCCGATCGGCGGCCAACACCTCGTGGACCTCGCCGGGCGTGAGCCAGCCGCCCCGCTCCCACAGAACGTCCATGATCGTCGCCTCGAGCTCACCCATGGCCAACCGGGCCACCGCGGCCTCCTCGCCGTATCCTCGCCGGGTCATCTGGTCCGGCCCAGGCTACGCGCCCTTCCTACCACACCCTGTAGTCGTGGCCCATCGGATCGGGTTGACCGGGCGGATGGGAGAGACGATGTTCGGGCCGGCCTTCGCTGCGTTGTACGACTCGATGGCGGCCCGCTTCGACCGGCGGGGCGGCGCCGGGCACCGCCCGCGGCTCGTGGCCGACGCCCCCGGCGAGGTGGTGGAGCGGAGAGCGGGCACCGGTGCCAACCGGTCCGCTACCGGGCCGCCCCCCGGGTCGTGGTGCCCGCGCCCCACCCCGCAACGCTGCGGCGGGCGGCCGTCCGAGCCGCCGCCGTAGCGGTGCCAGTGTCGCTGCTCGGGGGTGACGCCCGGGCCCCTCCCGTTCCCGGCCGGATCGTTCGACACCGTGACCGCCCGCGTGGTGTTCCGCTCGGTCCCCGACCCCGAGCGGGCCCTGGCCGAGGCGCGGCGGGTGCTCCGGCCCTGCGGGGTCCTGCGGTTCTACGAGCACGTGCCGGCCCGGCGACCCGAAACGGGCCCCATGGCGGGACCGCCTGCCCCGGCCGTGGAGCACGCTCGGTGGCCGCTGCCATCCCAACCGGACCCGGTCGCCGCCATCGGGTCGGCGAGCGTACCGGTCACCCAGGTCGACCCCTTCGCCATTGCGCCGGGCCCCCCGCCGATCGTCCGGCCCCTCACGTGCTCGGCCCGACGGAGAGGTGGGCGGCACCCTCCGCGCCAAGAACCGCGGCTACCGTGACGGCGGAGGAGAGCATGGCCGACGCTGAGGCATTCGAGCTGGCGCCGGGGCGCTCGATCGGACCGTGGTTCCGAGGGTCATGGGAGCGGCAGGACCCGTTCCCGGCGGCGAGCGCCCTGGCGGTGGGGGGCGCGGCCCTGGCGGTCGTGCTCGCGGTCGCCGGCCTGCCCCCGGTCGACCTGCACGGCCCGCTGCACTATGCCGGGATCATGGACCCGCTGTGCGGCGGGACCCGAGCCACTCGCCTCCTCGCCCTCGGGCGGGTCGCTGACGCATGGCGCTACAACCCCGGGATGTTCGCCCTGGCGGCCTGGGGCGGCTGGCGGCTGGCCCGCATGGGCGTGGCCGCGGTCACCGGCCGATGGCCGACCGTACGGGTCGGGTGGTCGCCCGGATCGAAGATCCTGGTCGTGGTCATGGTCGCCGGGCTCCAGGTCAACCAGCAGCTCCACGCCGAGCTGCTCATGTCCACCGCCCCGGTGCCGTGATGGCCGGCCCGCGAGCTGCCACGACCGGGTCCACGCCTCGTGGCGGGCGGCGCCCGCCGCCCTCGCCGACGGCCCGGCGCCGGCCATCGACAGCCGATCGCGGCCCGGCCGGCCGGCGCCCGTGGGTCACGTGGCTGGCGCTGGTCGCCGTGGCCCTCGCCGTTCCCACCCTGGGGGTGCTGCTCGCCCGCTCGCTCGGCGGTCCGGCCGAGACCGTCACCGACGGGGCGGTGGCGCCGGGGGTCGAACACGTCCACGGCCTCGGCGTCAACCCCGCCGACGGAACCCTGTACGTCGCCACCCACTTCGGCACCTTCCGGCTCACCGACGACGACGCCGAGCGGGTCGGCGCCAGCTTCCAGGACACCATGGGGTTCACCGTGGTCGGCAACAACCACTTCCTCGGCAGCGGCCACCCCGACATCGCCGGCCTGCAGGCCGGCCAGCCCCGACGGCTCGGACTCATCGAGAGCACCGACGGCGGAGACACCTGGCGGTCGCTGTCCCTGTCGGGTGAGGTCGACTTCCACGCCCTCGCCGCCATTCACGACCGGGTCTACGGCTGGGACTCCACCTCCGGGCGATTCCTGGTCTCCTCCGACCGGGAGACCTGGGACGAACGCTCCACCCTCGACCTTCACGGCTTCGCCGTGGATCCCACCGATCCCAACCAAATCGTCGCCGCCACGCCGACCGGGGTCCAGGTCTCGGTCGACGGGGGGCGCAGTTGGCGGCCCGTCGACGGCCCCCCGCTCATCGCCGTTTCGTGGGATGCCGGCTCCGGACTCTGGGCTGCGGACGCCGACGGGGTCGTGGCCATGTCCGCCGACGGCGGGCAGACCTGGGAGCCGCAGGGGCGGCTGCCCGGCCCACCGCAAGCCCTCCTGGCCCACGGCACAATCCTCTACGCCGCCGCCGTCAGCGGCGACCGCACCGGCATCTACCAGTCCACCGACGAGGGCGAGACCTGGACCCTGCGTTACGACGACCAAGCCTGAATGCCCCGGCCGATAGCAGCCGATGGAGCATCGCGGGTTCTGCTGGTCGCTGCCGCGGCCCGGGTGGCGGTTCACGGTTGTATCGCTGGCGTACCGGCCCCGCGGACGTCGCTCTGACGCGAGACCCCGACGGCGCAAGGAGCACGGAGCCGTCACTCTGCGTGGGGGCTCGAAGCGAGCGGGTTCCAGGCACTGGCAGGCTCTCGGCCTGGCGGGTTGCCTCGTAGCGCCCGCCGTGGCGGACTGCGGGTGTCGTCGGAGGGTGTCTCGGAGGGCGTCGACCAGCGCGTGGTTGGCGGCTGGGTCGCGCACGGTTAGGCGGAGGTGGTCGGGTCCGAGGCCGGGGAAGGTGGCGGCGGGCCGGACGGCGATGCCACGTTGGCGGAGTTGGCTCACCACTCTGGGCCCGTCGGACACGCGAGACCAAACCGCAGGCGGCCGTTTGGGGCGCTAGGTGGGCGGGCTCTACCTGTCCCGCCCAGGAGTCCTCTCCGCGTCGCCGGCGGAGGCCGCGCCGACCTCCGTGCGGCTCCCCGGCGCCAACAGCCTGTGCAACGGCGACACCGAGTCGTTGAGGCCGACCGATTTCTCCTCCGGCCCGATGGCGCGGCACGGTCGGGCGCAGTCGGGCGGCCTTCGCTGCCTGGTGAACAGCCAGAAAAAGAGGCAGATGACCATCGGCAGGACCAGGATCAGCGCTTCGTCGAGACCGCCGGCGTGGGCGAGGACCACGACCCGATCGTATGCCGGCGCGACTCGCTGGATGCCGCCGCCACCGTCACCGCCCGCACCGCGCGATGCCCGGCCTGCCTCAGAAGCTCGGCGTTCGCCCGGGCGTTCACCAGTTGATCTCGTCGCAGCCGGAATGGTCGTCGGGCTCGACCTGGAGGGTGGCGTGGGCGATGCCGTAGCGATCGGCGAGAACCCCCCTCGCCCGGTCGAGGATCGCGTGGCTGTCGGTGCCGGCCGCGATCATCACGTGGGCGGAGGCCACCTCCATCTCGGAGGTGAGCGTCCACACGTGCAGGTCGTGGACATCCACGACGCCCGGCAGGCCGGCGAGATCACGCCCGACGGCGGCCAGGTCGAGGCCGGGCTTGGCCGCCTGGAGCAGAACCCGCAGTGCCTGACGGGCCAGACGCCAGGTGCGAGGCAGGATCCACAGGCCGAGCAATGCGCCCGCCACCGGATCGACCCAGCCCCAGCCGGTCAGCCCCACGACCGCGGCGGCCACGATCACCGCCACCGAACCGACCAGGTCGGCCAGAACCTCCAGGTACGCGCCCTCCACGTTGAGGCTCTCGCCGGCGCCCGGGCGGAGGAGCAGGAAGGCGACGACGTTGACGACGAGGCCGACGGCGGCGACGACGAGCACCGAGCCCGCCGGGATCTCGACCGGGTCGCCCAGCCGCCGGAAGGCTTCGACCAGCACATAGCCGGCCACGCCGAACAGCAGCACCGCGTTGAGCAGCGCAGCGAGAATTTCGAGGCGGTACAGCCCGAACGAGCGTCCGCCGGCCGTCCCGCCCCGACTGGCCAGGTGGATGGCGGCCAGCGCCATCCCCAGCCCGACGACGTCGGTCAGCATGTGCCCCGCATCGGATAGGAGGGCCAGCGAGCCAGTGACGAACCCGGCCACGGCCTCGACGACGAACACCACGCCGACCAGCACGAACGACACCCCAAGCCGGCGGGCGTGGCGGGCGCCGGCCCGCATGGCCGCCGCGCCGTGAGCGTGCCCCGGTCCGTGGTCGCCGGTCACGCCGCCGACTCCTGGACAGCGTGTGCGAGGACGGCCATCAGTCGCGGTCGTCTTCGCCGGTCTCGCCCCGCCAGGCCTCGACGCCCTCCCGCACCGCCAGGGCGGCGATCCCCAGCCCGGCGAGGGGGTCGGCCCACCACCACCCCAGGCTGGCATTGAGCGCCAGGCCCACCAGCAGGATCACCGACAGGTAGCTGCACAGCAGCGTCTCGGTCGAGTCGGCCACGATCACCGGGTCGGCCAGGGCCTGCCCGGTACGCCGCTTGGCCCAGGCGAGGGCGGGCATGACCACCAGGGACACCACGGCCAGGGCGAGCCCCACCGTCGATTCGCCCGCCTCGGCCCCCGAGACCAGGTCCCGCACGGCCTCGACCATCACATAGGCGGCCAGAGCGAAGAAGCTGACCCCGATGAGCCGCAACGCTCGGCGCTGGCGCCGTTCATCGACCCCAGCCAGGTGCCACAGGACGACGCTGCCGGCGAACACCTCCACGAACGAGTCGAGCCCGAAACCCACCAAGGCCAGGGAACCGGCCGCCACACCGGCACCGACGGCGATGACGCCTTCTGCTGCGTTCCAGGCGATCGTGAGCCAGGCGAGCCGTCGGGCTCGCCGCAGCAGGGTGAGGCGAGCAGTCGGCGTCGCCGCCCTCAGGACGACCCCTCCCTCTGGTGTTCACGCGAGAGGTCAAGCAAGCCCCGTACGTGGGCGTCGGCCAGCGAGTAGTAGATCATCCGGCCCGCCCGCCGGTTCCGCACGATCCCCGCCGTCCGCAGGAGGCGCAGAGCGTGGGACACCGAGGTCTCGGCGGCATCGACCGCGGCAGCCAGATCGCAGACGCAGAGCTCGCCCGCCTCGAGCAGGGCATACAGGATCCGGGTTCGGGTGGCGTCGCCCAGCAGGCGGAACAGCTCGGCCAGCTCGCCGGCTTCGGTCGCGGTCACCAACCGGCGGCGCGTCGCCGCGACCCGCTCGGGGTCGACCGCTCGGACCGAGCACCGTCGAAGGAGACCGCCGACTTGGCTTCAGACATCTTCGAATCCATATCGGAACAGGTATGCAGGTATCAAGAGTTTTGCATCTCGTGAGACAGCGGGCGACCCCGCGCGATAGCCACGCCGGCAGACGGAGGCGCCGATCGCCGCGTGGTCGACAACCTCACGCTGTTGACCAGCCAGGCCGACCAATCACCGGCGGATCAACGAGCGGTCCCCCGAGCCGTGCACGAGTGACCTGCGTCTGAGAAAACCGCGGAGCTGGCTTGGGAAATGAGCCAACTCATGGCCGGGCTCCGGGGTGGTGGTGGTTGCGGTTCCGGCGATGGTAGGTGACACGCTGTCGGTGGGCTCGCCGGAGGCCCTCGAAGCGTGCTTGACGGATCTGTTCGCCGCGGCCGGCGTGTTCGTCGTCGGGGGTGACGTAGCCGATGCCGGCGTGCAGCCGGGTCCCGTTGTAGAGGCCGCGCACGCGAGCGAGCTCGGTGTCGAGGACGGCCGGGTCGGTGAGCTGTTCGAGGTGCGGCCACTCGCCTTTGATGTGCCCGAAGAGGGACTCGATCCAGGCCTGGTCGGTGGGTTATCCGGCCAATCGGGGGTGAGGCTCCGCCATCGTCTGTGGAGAGTTGGCGTTCACCGGGTTTGGCTGGTGGGCGGACGAGTGAGCTTGCGGAGCTGTTCTTCGTGGCGACGGACTTTGGCGGCGAGGGCTTCGAGGCCGTGGCGGAGTTGGTCGATCTGGACGGCCAGCCCGGAGAGGGTGAGAGCGTCGGCAGCCCGTTGGCGGTGTTCGTGAACGATGGCGTGCAGTTCGTGGCGCCGGTAGAGGGTGGCTCGGCCGATGTTGGCCCGGGCGGCGACGGCGTCGAAGGTGACGTCTTCACCGGCGGCTACGAGTTCGGCACAGGCCTGTTCGACGCGGCGGAGCCGCTCGTCGCTCATCCTGTTGGTGCCCCCGCCATGAGGGTGTCGAGGCGATCGACGAGGTCCCGGTGGCGGGCTGCCTCGGTGGTCCACCCACGGGCTTCGGCGTCGGCCGCGAGGGCTTCGGCGTCGGTGCGTTGGGTGGCGAGGACGGGCAGGAAGGTGACGTTGGTACGAAAGTTGGGGCAGTGCTCGCAGATGTTGGTGTAGGGGCACACTCCTTGGGCTGGGGTGCGTAGGCAGTAGCCGCCGGCGAGCCGGGCCTTGATGAGGGGGGCCTCCCGCCAGTCGGTGTTCAATGTGACCGGGGTGGCCTGGGGCAGGACGGGGCCGAGGCGGGCCTTGGCCAGGGTGAGGGCCCGTTCGTAGTCGTCGCGCACGGTGCGGTCGAACAGCCGGGCGTAGCGCAGGCTCATGTTGGCGGACTGGTGACCGAGGAGGGCCATGAGCGCCTGCAGCGAGACCCCCGAGTTGACCAGAGCGGTTGTGAACGTGTGGCGCAGCTGGTGGGGAACGACCGGGCCCAGCCCGGCGGCTCGGGCGGCGCGGCGCAGCTCGTTGCGTAGCCCGGTGGCCGAGAGGCGCCGGCCGTGACGGGTCAATAAGAACTCGGTGGGTCGCCCGTCCCGTGGGTGTGGGAGGGGCCGGCTGGCGTTGCGAGCCTCGGAGATCCGGTCGACGAGGGTGACGGTGTCGTCGTCGAGGGGCACCATGCGTTCGGTGGCCAGCTTCCCGATGGGCACCTTGAGCCAGGCGCCCAGGCCGGGGATCTCGTGCACACAGTCGAGCTCGAGGTCGAGGAGCTCGCCGATGCGCAACCCGGTGGCCCGCAGCAGCAGCAGGGCGTCGGCGGCGACCCGGTTGGGGGATGCTTCCAGGGCGGCGGTGAGGCGGCGGTCGGCGTCGGGTGGCAGGTAGCGGGGCGGGGCAGGCGGGGGGTGTCGGAGGCGAACACCAGCTGGCGGGCGGGAGCGTCGGGCCAGCCCCATTCGGTGATGTCGGTGAGGAACCGGTGGAGACAGATGATCCGGGCCCGCTGTTCGGCGATGGCGATGCGGGCTCCGTCGCGAGGTCGGGTCGCCACGGCCACCGCCGACAGATAGGGCTCGACGTGATGGCATCTATCCAGGTCGGCGAGGCCGGCCAGGTCGGGAGCGACGGCGGCGAGGTGACGGCCGAAGTGGGCCAGCCGGGACACGGTGTTGGCCACCGTGCCCGGTGCCAGGGTGGCTTGGCGTCGTTCCAGGTAGGCGAGGAACGTGGGCAGCAGGCGTGGGCTGACCCCGGCCAGGCGCCGCTCGTGACCCCAGGGCGCCTGGGGGCTGGCGGGCGGTTCGGCGAGCACACCGAGATGGAACAGCACGACTCGGGCGGCGTGGATTGACTGGCGGAAGTGACGGTCTCGGCGGTGTCCCCCGCGGCTGCGAGCAGCCGCCCCCAGCTCGTCGAGATCGGCGGCGTGCAGGCGGTGGAGGGGCCGACCGGTCTGGATCAGCACCCGCACCACCGCCTGGGAGGCCACCGCCCGCGCGACCGCCGTCTGGTAGCCGAGCTCGGCGGCGGCCGCCAGGAAGCGGTCCACGTCGACAGCCATCGGCGCGTGGGTCAGGTCCCGCCACACTGAGGCGAGCTTGCGGCGGACCAGGTAGTCGTAGCCCGGGTGCAGCCAGCCCCGCACCATCAAGAAGGTGAGGAACGGGCGGGTGTGATCGTCGGCGGCGAGACGCACCTCGAGTGGCGCAACGGCCCACGCCTGCGCGTCCGGCCACTGGGCGAGGAACAGCCCGGCCGAGCGGTGGTACTGGGGTGTGGTGCGCCCGGTGGCCGCCAGGTGCTGCTCCCAGGCGGCCACCAGGTCGGCCGGTTCAGGCGAGGGGCAGGGCGCGTTGGCGGGTGCGAGCGGCGTCGTATGCGGCACGGACATGAGCGGGAGCCAGATGCAGGTAGGCGGCGGAAGAGTCGATGTGGTCGTGGCCCATCAACGCCTGCAGCACCGCCAGGTCCACCCCGGCCTCGGCCAGGGCGGTGCCGAACGTGTGCCGCAGGGCGTGGGGGTGGCCGGCGGGCACCCCCGCCTTGGCCCGGTGGTAGCGGAAGATGGTGCGCAGCCCCGCCGGCGAGAGCGGCTGTCCCCGGTTGGGGCCCTTGGCCACCACGAACAGGGCGTCGCTGTCGGTGGCGGGCCGTTCGGCCAGCACAAAGGCCTGGACCAGGCCGGCCACGTCGGGATCCACGGGGACCCGGCGCTCCTTGTCGCCCTTGCCCACCACCCGCACCCAACCGCCGCCCACGTCGACGTCCCGGACCCCCAGTCCCAACACCTCGGCGCTGCGCAACCCCGACAGCAGCATCAGCCCGGCGATGGCCCGATCACGGTCGGTCCGCAGGCTCCCCAGCAGCGCCGCCACCTCGGCCCGCTCCAGACCGCGCGGCAACCGGCGGGGCTGGCGGACCCGGAGCCGCGACCGAGGCTTCGGCGACGCCAGGTGGCCCAGCAAACCCTGTCGCTCGCCCCGGCTCGCCCGCCGGGCCCGAGCACCGGCAGGCACCGGGTTCGGCGCAGCGGGGTCGCGCATCGCCCAGAACGAGAACAACCCGGAGATGGCCGCCAGCCGCCGGTTGATCGTCGCCGGGGCATACCCCGTCGCCCGCCCCGACCGCAACGGCACGACGTTGCCGCCCGACTGGCCACCCACCAGCGCCTCCCGACACGCCCGCAGGTAACCCAACAGCACATCGGTGGTCACCTGCACCAGGTCGAGGCCTCCCTCGGCCAGCCACCGGGCGAAGTGCAACAGATCGAAGGCGTAGGACCGCACCGTCGCCCGCGAATAGGCGCGGTCGGCCAGATAGCCGAGATAGTCGTTGATCAACCCGAAACGATCAGCGGCGATCCCTTCCAGGTTCCAGCCCCCACCCCGCTGGACCACCCAAAGCTCGGAATCGGCCATCGAGACGTGACTATCACAACTCTCCCAGCATGGGAAGAGGACAAACCTGAGGACATCCCTGTGCAAAGGCCTGTGGGGAACCGCCCCGCTCTAGTAGTAGAAGATTTTAGCCGGTTAACTGGGGGTGTGCGGTCGGCCGAAGTGCTGGGAGATCGACATCGACGCCAGGAACGCCCTCGTCGAGGTGGAGGTCATCTCGGTGCCGTTGTCGGACACCGCCAGCAGCACCGGCACGTCGGCGTCGTCGAAGTCGACCCGCTCGGGATGTTGCAGCCGGTCGTCGAGGTCGTCGAGCACGCCTTCGGCGGCCAGGGCCTGGGTGAACAGCACCTT
>JBOGGX010000046.1:0-2363 GCA_050744245.1 Acidimicrobiales bacterium | reverse complement strand
TGGAAATGTCAACCCCATTTGGCCCCACTGTGATGGCTTGAAGTGGCCCCACCTCATGGCGCGTTGCTGTGCTCCCAGCACGAGCGAACGCGGTGCGTGACGGGTTGATCGAGTGGCGCTCGGTTGTTGGTCAGGTCGTGGCGGTGCTCCTCTGTCGGGGGGTCGGTGTCGGCGGGGTCTGGGGGACGTGGCGTGCCGGCGTGCTGTTCGGTTTGTTGGCGGTGTCGCGTCAGTCGAGGTCGAAGGGCCACCTCCGATCGGTGATGGGCGAGTCGGGATCGAAGCGCAGCCGTGCCTCGTGCGCGCTGGTGCCGAGTAGCTCGGCGATGTTGTCCCAGCTGGCGCCGTTGGCCCGGGCGTGGACGACGGCGAGCGGGAGCTCGCGGTCGGCCTGGGCGATGAGGCTGCCGAGGAGACCGATGATCACGGCGTCGTCGCCGAGCCACGGTCCGCGTCGTTCGGCCAGCGTGTGGAGCGCGTCGTCGATGACGTCGTTGGTGTCGTCGTCGGTGCGGGGCGACCGATGTGTGTTCGAGCTCATGGTTGCTCCTCGGTCTTGGGGCGCGTGGCGCGGGACTTGTTGGCTCGGGACAGGCGGAGCCGGTAGCTGTCGGTGCCGGTCTCGATGAGGTGTGCTTTGAAGGTGAGCCGGTCGACGACGGCGGCGGCCAGGCGCGGGTCGGTGAAGGTTTGGCCCCACTCGCTGAACGGGTGGTTGCTGGCGGCGGCCACCGAGGCCCGTTCCTCGCGTTCGGTCAGAACCTGGAACAGCAGCTCGGCGCCGCGGGGGTCGACGCTGACGTAGCCGAGTTCGTCGACCAGAAGGAGCTCGAGGCGGCCATAGCGGCCGATGACCTTGGACAGCATCCGCTCATCGGCGGCTTCGGCCAACTCGTTGACGAGCTGGGCGCAGGTGACATACCGGACCCGTCGGCCTGCTTCGCAGGCGGCGATGCCCATGCCGATGAGCAGGTGGCTCTTGCCGGTGCCCGAGTCGCCGAGCAACACGACCGGTTCGCCGGCGTCGATCCAGGCGCCTTTGGCCAGGGTGGCAAGCGCGGCGGGGGTGATGAACGGCGCGGCCGCGAGGTCGAAGTCCTCCAGGCGCTTGAGGCGGGGGAACCGGGCCTCGACGATGCGTCGGGCCCGGCGTCGGCCGTCGCGTTCGTCGACCTCGGAGGCGAGCACCTCGGCAAGGTAGGCCCGGTGGGTGAGCCGTTCCTTGGCTGCGGCGTCAGCGAGGGCGGCGGCCTCGGCCCGCACCGTGGGCAGGTGCAAGGCCCGGCAGGCGGCGACGATGGCGGCATCCGCGGCCGGCTCGGTCATGGCGGTGATCGTCATGACCCGCCCCCGGCGGCGAGCAGATCGTCGTAGCCGGCCAGGCCGGGGACCGGACGGGTGTCGCGGGCGCCGGTGCCGATGGGGATCACCGGTGCCGCCAGACGTCGCTGCGCGATGCGGCGAGCCTCGATGGCCACCACCTCGACGTCGACGCTGTCGATGGCCAGCGCCGCGTCCATGGCGGCGACCATGACGTCGGCGGGCAGGCGCCGTTGCAACAACAGCACCCCGATTAGGGTGCGGGTGCCGGCCCCGTCACCCAGCCGGCGGCGGGCCTCGACCCAGAACCGTTCATGGGTGACGCTGAAGGTTCCCGACGCCCGGGCCTGGGCCAGCGCGGTGGAACCGGGCAGCGCGCCCGGCTTGCGCTCGAGGATCTCCAGGTAGTGGTCCAGCACCAGGTCCTCGGTGCCCTTATGCAGGCTGCGCTCGTGGCGGGCCACCACCCGCCCCTCGGCGACGACCTCCAGGCTCTGGGCGCCGAGACGGACCTGCACGTGGCGGCGGGCCAGCCCGACGGGCACCGAGTAGAAGCTCTGCAGCACGCAGATGCGGCCCTTGGTGTCGACCTTGTGGTCGCGCACCTTGGCCACGTCGAACGCCGCCTCGGGCAGGGCCCGCAGTACCGGCGCCTCGGCCGCGGCCGCCTCACCGACGGTCTCGGGGCGCCGGCCGATGTGGCGGTCATCGTCGGCCGCGTCGCCGGCGGCGAGCAACGCGTTGAGCTCGCCCATCGACCCGACCCGGGGCACCGGCACCAGGTGCCGTCGGCGGAACCGGCCCACCTCGCCCTCCACGCCGCCCTTCTCATGGCTGCCTTCCAGGCCCGGGAGGCAGTAGAAGCTGTCGAAGCCGTAATGCGAACGCAGGGCCACGAACCGCTCGTTCTCCTGGCGGTCCCGGCCGAAGAGGATCTTGGCCACCGCCGCCTTCAGGTTGTCGTAACGGATGCGGCCCGCCGGCACGCCGCCGAAGTGGTCGAAGGCCAACACGTGGCCCTCGAAGAACGCCTCCTGGGCCTG
>JBOGGX010000045.1:0-1985 GCA_050744245.1 Acidimicrobiales bacterium | reverse complement strand
GGTGAGTCGAGCTCGATGACGAACGGCGAAGGGGGCACGCCGGGAACGATCGACACCGTCGACCGGCAGCGGGTCAGCCCGACGTGGAACACGCGCCGCTCCTCCTCGGTGTCCCCGGCCAGGCGGTGAGGAACCAGGCCCGCGGTGGCATGGTGGAGCACGACGTGTGGCCACTCCCGGCCCTTCACGGAATGTATCGATGCCAGGGTGACCCCGCCGGCGTCGGACGGGCAGGCGAGCCGGTCGGACAGCCAGGCGGCGAACCGCTTCGGGTCCGGCTCGAGATCGGCGAGCTCCGCCAGGGCGTCGAGATCGTCGCCGTGGGCGGCGATGGCCCCGTGGCTCCAATGGTCGAGGGCCTGGGCGCTCGCCTCGAGACCGCCGCGGCCGATCTGCTGGCGAACCACGGCGAGCACGTCGGCGGTGCGGCCGTGCTCGCCCGCGTCCCGCACCAGCTCGACGTCGTCCACCAGTTCCGCGACCTTGTCGGCCTCCCTGACGCTGCCCTTGCCCTCGAGCCACTCGGCCAGGCCGGCGAGGGCCTCGACGGAGCGCCGCTTGGCGACCAGGTCGAGCAGCGAGGCGCTCATGCCCCGCTTGGGCCGCCGGGCCGCCTCCCGCAACACCGCTCCGGGCACGGCCCGGGCGGGGGCGGTGGCGACGGCCATCCAGGCCAGCGCGGCCCGGACGCCTCCCCGCTGGAGGTAGCGCCGGTCGACCACGCTCTCGACGGGCACCCCGCCGTGCCGGAGGACGACGAGCACCGGGACCAGCGAGGCGTTCACGCGGGCGAGGACCGCGACATCGGATGGCCCGGCCCCCGCGTCGAGCAGCTCACGCACCCGACCGGCGGCGCGCCGGGCCGGACGGTCGTCACCGGCCACGACCGCCAGTGGCTCGATCGTCTCGGGCGGGCCGGCCGCCGCGGTTGTCGGCGCGGCCCGGATCACCTTGGACACCCGGAGCGCGTTGCGCGTCAGGAGATTGGACGCGGCGGTCACCACCGCAGGTGGGCACCGGTAGTTGACCTCGAGCGAGTGCATGGCCGCGCCGGGGAACCAGCTTCCGAAGTCGACCAGCCAGCGGGGCGTGGCGCCGGCGTAGCCGTAGATCGTCTGGTCGTCGTCGCCGACGCCGAACACCGCCCCCGCCGGTCCGGTGAGCAGCCGGATGAGGAGCAGGTGGGCCGGCGTCAGGTCCTGGAACTCGTCGACCAGCAGCACCCGGGCGAAGCGCTGGCTGCGCCACCGGAACCGCGGGTCGGCGAGCAGCCGTTCGATGGCGCCGGCGACCTGCTCGTCGAAGTCGACGACGCCTCGCTCGGCGAGCCTGGCCCGGTAGGCGCGGGCGACACGATCGAGGTCTGAGACGTCGGGCAGCTCGTCCTCGACCGTGGCCGGGTCGGCCAGGCCGAGGCGGACCCGCCCCAGCGCCTCGATCCACGGGGCCGCCGGGTCGGTCTCGGCCCGCCGCGGGAACGCGACCAGGCTCGAGAGCAGTTGGCGAACGTCGACCTCCTCGATGGTCGACCGGCCCCCGCACAACCGCAGCCCGAGCGCGTTGAGCGTCCGGACCCGCACGCCGGCGACATCGGCCAGCCTGGTCTCCATCTCCCGGGCGGCCCGCACGTTGAAGGCGACGAGCGCCACCGCGGCCGGCGGCAGCCCCCACCGGCCGATCAGAAGCCTGGCCCGCTCCGTGAGCACTCGGGTCTTGCCCGAGCCGGCCGGGGCGATGACCCGGGCCCCGGCCGTCGGCTCGGCCACCGCGGCCAGCTGGTCGTCGGCCAGCGGCAGCCCGTCGGGAGCCTTCGGACCGAGCGGGCGGACCGATCCGTGTTCCAACGAGATGCGGTGGACGACCGCCATGCCGATCCGGTCGGCGAGCTCGGCGTCGAGGGGACCGCCGTCACAGACCGCCGGCGTGCCGTCGGGCAGGATGACGTCGGCGCCGGCGCCGGCGGCGACGCCGGTGTCGGTGTCGGT
>JBOGGX010000044.1:0-12767 GCA_050744245.1 Acidimicrobiales bacterium | reverse complement strand
GTCGTCGCCTTGCCCGCGCCGTCGGGGCTCGGCGCCGCGGTCCGCCACGGCCTGGCCGTCGCCGTCGAGGCGGGCGCCGTCGTGGTCGCGTTCTGCGACGCGGACGGCGAGTACGCCCCCGAGGAGTTGGAGCGACTGGTGCGGCCGATCCTGGCCGGCCGGGCCGACTACGTCGTGGGGTCGCGCTTCGCCGGCGGGCCCCGCCGGATGCGTCGGCACCGCTGGTTGGGGAACCGGGTGCTCACCGTGGCCCTCTCCGCCGTGGCCCGGCGCCGCATCTCCGACGGTCAGTCCGGCTACCGGGCGCTGTCGGCGGCCGCGGCCCGGGCCGCGGAGATCATCCACGACTACAACTATGCCCAGGTCCTCACCCTCGACCTGCTGGGCAAGGGCTTCCGGTACGCCGAGGTCCCGGTCTCGTACCGCTTCCGCACCCGTGGCCGGTCGTTCGTGCGGCTGGGGCCCTACCTCCGTCGGGTCGCCCCCGCCGTGTGGCGGGTGTCCAGGTCGAGGCCCACGCCGGCGGCCCCTACGATCCCGGCGCATGGATCGGGACCGCTTCCCCGGCCTGCGGACTGACTGGGTCAGGCTCGACGGCCCGGCCGGCACCCAGGCCCTCGACGACGCCATCGAGGCCGCGGCGGCATGGTGGCGGTCGGGTGATCCCGCCAACGTCGGCGGTTCGTTCCCCCAGGCGGAGGCCACGGCCGAGCTGGTGACGTCGGCCCGCGAGGCGTGCGCCGAACTGCTCGGCGCGACCGCGGCCGGCATCGTGTTCGGCGAGTCGATGACCTCGCTCACCCTGCGGTTCGCCGCCGCCGCCGGCCGGGCCATCGGCCCGGGCGACGAGGTGGTCGTCACCCGCCTCGACCACGACGCCAACATCCGGCCGTGGATGATCGCGGCCGGGCGGGCCGGCGCCACGGTGCGCCTGGCCGAGCCGGACCGGGCGACGCTCGCCTTCGAGCCCGCGCACCTCGCCCCGATGTTGTCCGACCGGACCCGGTGGGTCGCGTTCACCGCTGCGTCCAACGTGGTCGGGACCGCGCCGGACGTCGGTGCGTTGTGCGCACTGGCGCGCACGGCCGGCGCCAGGACCTACGTCGACGCGGTGGCGGCGACCCCGCACCGGCCGATCGAGCAACGGGGTTGGGGCGCCGACGTCGTGGTCAGCTCGGCCTACAAGTGGTACGGGCCTCATCTCGGCGTGCTGGCCGCCGATCCGGCGCTGCTGGCCAACCTGATCCCGGACAAGCTGGTCCCCTCGCCTGACGCGGTGCCCGAACGCTGGGAGCTGGGCACGCTGCCGTTCGAGCAGCTCGCCGCGGCCGCGGCCGCGGCCCGCTTCATGCTCGACCGGGTGATCCCCCTGGGGTGGGTCGAGGAACAGGCCCTGGCCGACCGGCTCGACGCCGGCCTCCGGGCGATCGACCGGGTTCAGGTCGTCGGCGAGCGCCGGCCGGGCGACGCCCCGACCCGGTGGTCCACGATCGACGGCCTGACCCCGGACGAGGTCGCCGGGCACCTGGCCGAGCACCGGATCGCGGTGTGGAGCGGCCACAACTACGCGTGGGAGCTCCCCCACTGGCTCGGGCTCGGCACCGCCGGCGCGGTCAGGGCCGGGCTGGTGCACTACAACGAGGCCGCCGACGTCGACCGGTTCCTCGAGGTCATGCAGGCGATCGCCCGATCGAGTCGGTCATCGACCTCTGCCATCAGGCACTGATAGCATCAAGTTATGGCGTCGACCCGCACCACCTTCACGCTCGATGACGACATGGCCGAACGAGCCCGTCGGCTCGGGATCAACATCTCGGCCGCGGCGCGAGATGGCGTCGCCGCCGCCGTGCGCGCCGCCTTGGTTCGGTCGGACCGAGATGCCTACCGGCGACATCCCGAACGCCCGGACCCGTTCTGGACCGAAGCCGAAGCATGGAGCGAGGAGTGACGCGAGGAGAGGTCTGGTTGGCGCAGGCAGGTCGCACGCAGCGGCCGGTGTTGGTGCTGACGCGTTCCGAGGTGCTCGATGTTCGCGACCTCGTCACCGTCGCCGAGGTCACCACGTCGATTCGTGGGCTCGCGGCCGAGGTCGGTCTCGATCACGCCGATGTTGGGCTCGACCGTCCCTCGGTGGTCAACTGCGACGGCATCCACACCATCACCCAGGCATCGCTGACCACCCACGTCGGTGAGATCGGCGACGACACCATGACCAGGGTCTGCTCGGCCATCACCTACGCGCTCAGCTGCTGACCCACCTGCCCTCGATCAGGCCGTGCCCGGCGGCGGCACCCCGATCGGGTTGGGGTACGGAAACCCGCCGGCTTCGAGCACTCGGGCGGTGAGCGGCGCCAGCAGCTCGACCAGCCGCCCGAGGCCGGCGCGGTTGCGCCACGGCTCGGCCGCGAGGGCGTCGGTCGTGTCCTCGATCCGCTTACGTTCGGCCGCACCCGCGGGCGTGAGGGCGCCGTCGGCGTCGAGCCAACCCCTGGTGCGCAGCCGTTCCGCGGCCGCCTCCCAGTCGCCGTCCCCCCACCCCCGGTACGGGGCGACGGTCTCCAGCGGCGCGCCACGGGCGGCGATCTGGGTCAGGTGGGCGTCGCACGGATCGAGTCCGGTGGCGGCCAGGGCGGCCACGTGCCCGTCGCCCCGGTGCTCCCGGAGCAGGGTGACCCCATGCCAGAGGGCGAGGTGCGGCGGAGTGGTCCATCGCCCGCCGGACCTCGTTGGCCGCCTCGCCGACGGCGGGGTCGTCGATCCGGTCGCCGAGCAGCCGGGGCAGGGCGGCGTCGACGCCGTCGAGGCGGACGTCGACGGCGCGGCCAGGATCGATGAGCAACCACACCGACGGGATGGCCCGGGCGACGAACGCCGGCTGGAACCCGAAGAACACGGCGGTGACCACCCCGGCACCCACGGGGCCGAGCGGTGCGGCCCGGCCCGCGAAGTAGCCCCGCCAGAACCCGCGCAGCCCGGCATCGGCGAACGCCTGGGTGGCCTCGGGTGCGAAGTAGGTGGTGGCGTGCATCGGCTCGGCGAGCGGCCACAGGCGCCTGATGGTGGTGGTGGTCGTCGTCGTCGTCGTCTTCGTCATCGGAGTGATCCTGTCAGTCCTCGACGACGTTGGTGCGGAAGCGGTCGCGGGCCCTGGTCCAGGCGGCGACGTCGAAGCGCCCGCCGTCGCCCGGGCCCAGGGCGAGGGCGGCATCCCAGCCCATCGCCAGGGCGTGGTGGGTGTTGTCCGGCACGAACAGGCCCTGGCGACCAAGCGTCACCAGCCTCGGGTCCGACGCCAGCCACAGCTCGATCGTGGACATGTCCCATTCGAACCCCGGCCGGTAGACGGGGTACACCCGGGGCAGCCGTCGCACCTCGACCGCGGCAGGCTTCGGATCGGGCAGCCCGATGGCGGTGAGGCTGCGGTACAGCCGGTCGGCCAGATCGCTCGGGGTTGCGTTCCACGTGGCGTCGTCCGCCCAACACGGCCACTCGGCGCACAGGACGGTCCGGCCGGGAGGATCGTCCGGGTTGACCCGGTAGTTCTTCGGCTCGGACACGCGGGACGCCGGCACCTCAGGGCCGGGAAAGTAGTGGGCGTCGAACTCCGTCCACTGTGGACGGTCGACAATGATGTACACGAGGACGAGCGCCCGGTGACGCAGCCCCCGCCCGGCCGTCAACACGTCGGCCGGCGCCTCGGGCACGACGGCGGCCGCCAGCGCGGGCAGCGGGATGGTCGAGAACACCATGTCGACGTCGGTCGTCGTGCCGTCGCCCAGGGCAACGGTGACGTGGTCACGACCGGACCGGTCGATCCGGTCGACCGACGCGCCCAGCCGAAGCTCGGCGCCGGCCGCGGTCGCGGCCTCGGCCAGCGCCTCGCTGATCGCGCCGAACCCGGTTCGCGGGTAGAGGAAGGTCGACCGGGAGTCGGCGCCGCTCCTCCCCCGCAGCATGCGTCCTACCAGGTCGGCCGGCCCGGTGGCGCCGACCCGGCGCCGGGCCAGCTCTCCGGCGAGCTGGCCAGGGTCGGTGGCCCACAGCTTGTCGACGTACGGCTCGTAGAAGGAGCGGCCGATGGTCGGGCCCAGCCGGGCCCGGACGACCTCGGCGAACGTGTCCGACCTGGGCCGGCGGAGGGGAGCAGCGAGGGCGTCGATCCCGGCGCCGAGTGCGAGGCGAGGCGGCAGCCGGCGGACCAGGTCGCCCGGCCGGAGCGGGAACGCGACCCAGCGTCCGGCCAGGCGGATGCGGCCATGGCGGGGTCTGGTCTGGAGGTCGTCACCGAGCAGCCGGCGCAGGGCGCCGAGCAGCGGCGGGTCGATCGAGGGGTGCAGCCGATGGCTGCCGTGGTCGACCATGACGCCGGCCACGTCGAAGCTGGCCGCCATCCCGCCGACGTGGGGCGAACGTTCGATCACGACGACCCGATGGCCGGCGAGCGCCGCCCGCCAGGCCAGGGCGAGTCCCGCCGGTCCCGCCCCGATGACCGCGATCACGCGTCGACGGTGACCACCGGTTGCTCGGTGCGGCTTCCGTTCACGGCGTAGGCGACCGTCGGCGTTCCGACGTACGACACCCGCACGCGGTCGCCGGGCCGGAAGGCGGGCAGCGAACCGATCCGCACCCGCAACGGCCCGCCGGCATCGAGCCGGACAACGTAGACGGAGTCGTGCCCGTAGAACTCCAGGACCTCGACCGTGGCCGTGTCGCCGGACTCGATGCCGAGCTCCTCGGGCCGGATCAGCACCCGGGCCGGGCCGTCGAGCCCGGCGGGCACCGCCAATGGGACCGGTCCAACGGCGGTGGCGGCCCGGTCGCCCGACGCCTCGCCGTCGACCAGGTTGGCATCGCCGACGAACGCGGCGACCCATGGGTCGATCGGGCGGGCATAGAGCGCGGCCGGCTCGGCCTGCTGGGCGATGCGGCCGTCGTTCATGACGCCGACCTCGTCGCCGAGGACAAAGGCCTCCTCCTGGTCGTGCGTCACGAACACGGTCGTGATCCCGAGCTCGGCGAGCAGGCGGTGGACCTCGCCCCGCACCTGCACCCGAAGGGCGGTGTCGAGGTTGGAGAACGGTTCGTCGAGCAGGACGACCGCCGGCTCGGGCGCGATCGCCCGGGCCAGGGCGACCCGCTGCTGCTGGCCGCCCGAGAGGGTCATCGGATTGCGGTCGCCGAGCCCGGTGAGCCCGACCATCGCCAAGGCGTGCTCGACCCGCGCGCTCCGGTCGGGTCGGCGGGGCAGGCCGTAGGCGACATTGGCCGCCACCGACAGGTGGGGGAACAGGGCCCAGTCCTGGAAGACCATGCCGACCCGGCGGCGTTCGGGCGGCACGAACCGGTTGTCGCCGATCGAGGTGACGACCGTGCCGCCGATCGTCACCCGGCCGGCGTCCGGCCGCTCCAGCCCGGCGATGATCCGCAACAGCGTCGTCTTGCCACAGCCACTCGGACCGAGCAGGGCGACGACCCGGCCCGGTTCGGCGGTGATGGCGATGTCGGCCAGCACCTCGACCGGCCCGAAGCGCTTCGAGACCCCGGTGACCTCGACGCGAGCCCGGCTCCCCATGACGCTGTCAGGCTAGCTTCGACCCGACCGTTAGGCCATCCGAACTCAGCCCGAACCGGTTGCGGGCTACTCGGCGATGGCGGCGGGGAGCGGGCCGGCGTGGACCACCGCCAGGCGGCGGGTGGCCCGGGTGAGCGCCACGTACAGCGCCCGGAGACCCTGGGCCTCCTCCTCGACGATGGCCGTCGGCTCGACCACCACCGCGGCGTCGAGCTCGAGCCCCTTGGCCAGCCGGATCGGGACGATCGTCACCTGCTTGTCGAGCCCGTGCCGGTTGGCCTGGCCGAACGGGATGCCCGCGGCCTCGAGGGCGACGCCGACATCGTCGACGAGCGATCCGGGGGCGATGATGGCCACGTTGCCGGCGCCGACATGGCCGAGCTCGTCGGCGGCCACCTCGGCCACCAGGCCCGGCAGGGCGTCGGTCGACGCGGCCCGGACGATCCGGGGCTCGTCGCCACCGTGGCGCACCGACCGGGGCGGCGCCAGCTCCGGGGCTGCCTCCGCCAGCACCCTGGCGGCCAGCGCCATGCTCGCCTCCGGGATGCGGTAGCCGATCGTCAGCTCCTCGATGCGAGGCGACCGGCGCCGCGGGAGATGATCGAGGATCTCGTTCCAGTTGGCGTGGGCCCAGGCCCCGGTGGCCTGGGCGATGTCGCCGACGACGGTCATCGAGCCGTTGAGCGACCGCCGGGCCAACATGCGCAGCTGCATCGGCGACAGGTCCTGGGCCTCGTCGACCACGATGTGGCCATAGGTGCGCAGAGCGTCCTCGTCCGACCTGCGCCGGGCCCGCGGCCCGAGCAGCGCCCTGGCCTCGTCGAGGAGCGGCACGTCGTCGTGGGTGAAGTCGACCTCGTCGACGGTCGCCGACCGCTTCCGGTACAACAGCTCGCGTTCGGCGTCGTTCAGCTCGCGGCCGGCGGCCAGCCCGAGCAGGGCGCGCGAGCCGAACAGGTCGTGGAGCAGTTCGGCCGGGGTGAGCACCGGCCACATCCATTCGAGGGCGGCCACGACGTCGGGGTCGCGGTGGAGCCGCTCGCGGACCTGTCCGGGATCGATCTCGCCCCGCCCACCGGCGGCCAGCGCCTCGTAGACCGCGGATTCGACGAACCGCCGGGCCAGGTTGTGGGTGCGGGCCCGCCGCCGGGCGGTGTTGACGATGCGGGCGCTCTCCTCGACGCTCAGCCTGAGGTTCTGGACGCCGTAGCCGACGACCAGGTCGTGGCGCAGCGGGCGCCGCCGGTCCCGAACCGCCTTGGCCAGCACCTTGGCCATCCGCAGGTCGCCCTTGACCCTGGCCGCCTGTGGCTCGTCGTAGCCCCGGATCGTGACCTCGTCGGGGATGAGATCGGCCGGCACCGCGAGCTCGACACCGGCCTCGCCCAGCGACGGCAGCACCTGGTCGATGTAGCCGAGGAACAGCCGGTTGGGCCCGACGACGAGCACGCCCTGGCCCTCGAGGGGGAAGCGATGGGTGTAGAGCAGGTACGCGGCCCGGTGGAGCGCCACGACGGTCTTGCCCGTCCCCGGTCCGCCCTGCACCACCAACACCCCGGCCAGCTCGGAGCGGATGATCTCATCCTGCTCGGCCTGGATGGTGGCCACGATGTCGCCCAACTTGCCGCCGCGCGAGGTCTCCAACGCGGCGATGAGCGAGCTGTAGCCGCTCACCCCGTCCGGACGCTCGGCGGCGGCGACGCCGAGCCGCTCGGCGGCCTCGCCGAACAGCTCGTCCTCGATCCCGAGCAGGGTGCGGCCCCGGGTGGCGAAGTGCCGGCGGCGACGCAGCCCCATCGGCAGCCGGCCCGTGGCGCGGTAGAAGGGCTCGGCCACCGGTGCCCGCCAGTCGACGACGACGGGCTCCTGGGCCGGGTCGGCCACCGCGATGCGACCGATGTAGTACGTGCCGTTGTCGCGGGGACCGTCGCGGCCGTTGTCGTCGGCCGGCTCGTGGTCGATGCGGCCGAACACCAGCGAGGCGTCGCCGATGTCGAGCTCGCGCAGCCGGGCCAGGATCGTGTCCCAGATCACGTCGCGCTCGAAACGGGCCTGGTTGGTGCCGCCCCGTGGCCCGACCTCGACCATCGATTCGAGTCGTGAGGCCGAGACCCTGGCCTCCTCGAGGCATTCGTACGCGTGATCGATGTAGGCCTGTTCCGCAGCGAGGTCGGGGTGTTCCGGCAACGACGCGTCCTTGCTTGGGGGAGCAGACATCCTATCGGGGCCGGGCCCGGGCACGAGCGCCCTCCGCCGTGACCAGCCGCTTTTGGTCGATCCGCCGCCCGGCGCGAGCATGGCCGGATGGCGGTGGGGTTGGTGCTCGGTGCCGGTGGCGTCGTCGGTGGTGCGTTCCACACCGGCGTGCTCGCCGCGATCGACGAGGCGACGGGCTGGGACGCCCGTTCGGCCGAGCTCATCGTGGGCACGTCGGCCGGCGCGGTCATGGGCGCCGTCCTGCGGGCCGGCCTCTCCCCCGCCGACCAGTTCGCCCACGCCCTCGATCGGCCGCTGTCGGCCGAGGGGCGGCTCATCGCCGGTCGCCTGTCCGGCCTGACCGACCTGCCCGCCGGCGCCCGATTGCCGAGGGTGCCGCGACCGGCCTCGCCGCCGATGGTCGCGGCCAGCCTGATGTCGCCGTGGCCCCCCCGCCCGGGCAAGGCCCTGGCCGGGCTGCTGCCACCCGGCACGAACAGCACCGAGCCGATCGGCGACCGCATCCGCCACCTCTACGACGGCCGCGGGTGGCCAGACGACCCACTGTGGGTGTGCGCCGTCCGCCTGGGCGACGGCCGCCGGGTGGTCTTCGGCCGAGACGTCGACGACGCCGACGTCGGCACCGCGGTCGAGGCCTCGCTGGCCGTGCCCGGCTTCATGACGCCGGTGCGCCACGGTGTCCACAGCTACGTCGACGGGGGGGCCCACTCGCCGAGCAACGCCGACCTCCTGGCCGGGTTGGGCTTCGACGTGGTCGTCGTGGTCTCCGCCATGTCGGCCACCTGGCGGGCCGGGTGGAAGGCACTGCGTCCTTCGCCGACGGTGGGCAACCGGGTCATCGCGGGCATGACGCTGGATCGGGAGGTCAAGGCCATCCGGGCCGCCGGCACCCCGGTGCTGGTGGTGCAGCCGACCGACTCCGACCTGGCGGTGATGGGCACGAACTGGATGGACCGCAGCCGCCGGGGCCCGGTGGCCGAGCAGGCCAAGGCGTCGACGCTGCGTCGCCTGCGCCATCCGAGCGTCGTCGACCTCGTCGCCCTGCTCCCCAGGAGCCGTCCTTCGTGGCGGTGACGCCGACGGCACCGTTCCTGGCCGCGTGCCGCGGCGAACCCCACGACACCGTGCCCGTGTGGTTCATGCGCCAGGCCGGGCGCTCGCTGCCCGAGTACCGGGCCCTGCGGGGCGACGGCACCATCCTGGACGCCGTCGCCCGGCCCGACCTGGCCGCCGAGCTGACGATGCAGCCGGTCCGGCGCTACGGCGTAGATGCCGCCATCCTCTACTCCGACATCGTCGTGCCCGTGGCCGCGATCGGCTTCGGCGTGGACGTCGCCCCCGGCGTCGGACCATTGGTCGCCGAGCCGTTCCGATCGTCGGCCGACCTCGAGCGGCTGCGGCCGCTCGATCCCGAGGCCGACACGCCGCACGTGATCGAGACGATCAAGATCCTGGTCGGCGAGCTGACCGTGCCGCTCATCGGCTTCGCCGGGGCGCCGTTCACGGTGGCCAGCTACCTGATCGAAGGCCGGCCATCTCGCAGCCTGGCCCTGACCAAGCGGCTGATGTACGCCGAGCCCCGGCTGTGGGCCGACCTGCTCGATCGGCTGGCCGATCTGGCCCTGGCCAGCCTCCGCTCCCAGGTCGACGCCGGGGTGGACGCCGTTCAGCTGTTCGACAGCTGGGCCGGAGCCCTCGGCCCGGGCGAGTACGAGCGTCACGTGCTACCCGCGTCGCGGAAGGTCCTCGGCGGCCTGGCCGACCTCGGCGTGCCCCGCATCCACTTCGGGGTCGACACCGGGGAGCTGTTGGGGTTGATGGCCGAGGCCGGCGCCGACGTCGTCGGCGTCGACTGGCGCACCCCCCTGTCGGTCGCCCGCACCAGGATCGGCCCCGGCCCGGCGCTCCAGGGGAACCTCGATCCTGCGGCCTGCCTCGCGCCGTGGGACGTGGTCGCCCCGATGCTCAGGCGCGTGCTCGACGACAACGCCGGTCATCCGGGTCACGTGTTCAACCTGGGCCACGGCGTCCTGCCCGAGACCGACCCCGCCGTCCTCGAACGGGTGGTGGAACGCGTCCACGAGACCGGGACCGTGCGGTGAAACCCATCGGCGAGCCCGCGGCCGTCGGCGTGCTGCTGATGGCCTACGGGACGCCGAGCGGCCCGGGCGACATCCTCACCTACTACACCCACATCCGGCGGGGCCGGCCGCCCCCGCCGCAGCTGCTGGCCGCGCTCGAGGGCCGCTACCGGGCCATCGGCGGCGTGTCGCCGCTCCGCGAGCGGACCGAGGCCCAACGGGCCAGGCTCGGCGCCGCTCTCGCGGCAGACCACCCCGGACGGTTCGTCACCGCCCTCGGGATGAAGCACGCCGAGCCGTTCGTCGAGGACGGGGTGGCCGAGCTGGCCAAGGCCGGCGCCGACGGCATCGTCGGCCTGGTGCTCGCCCCCCACTACAGCCGCGGGGGCGTCGGCGAGTACCTCGAACGGCTCAACGACGCGGCCGACGGGTTGGGCGTGCCGTCGGTCGCGGTCGAGAGCTGGCACCTCCTGCCCGAGCTGCTCGACTTCCACACCGCGCGGATCGCCGACCGGCTGACGGCCATGCCGGAGCGGACCAAGGTGCTGTTCACCGCGCACAGCCTCCCCGAGCGGGTCCTGGTCGACGACGTCTACCCCGACCAGCTCCGGGAGTCTGCGGCCGAGGTGGCCCGGAGGGTGGGCCTGAACCGGTGGGCCGGTTGGGGCATCGCGTGGCAGAGCGCGGGGCGCACCCCTGACCCGTGGCGGGGCCCCGACATCCTCGACGTGATCGACGACCTGGCCGGCACCGGTCGGGCCGAGGGGCTGGTGGTGTGCGCCCAGGGCTACGTGTCCGACCACCTCGAGGTGCTGTACGACCTCGACGTCGAAGCCAGGGGGCGGGCCGAGGCGCACGGGCTGGCCTTCGCCCGCACCGACGCGGTGAACGACGATCCGGTGGTGATCGGCGGGCTCGCCGGCCGGGTGGTCGACGCCGCCTCGGCCCTTCCATGAGGATCGCGGTCGTTGGCGGCGGGATCACCGGCCTGGCCGCCGCCTTCGAGCTTGCCGTCGCCGGACCAGCGGTCGACGTCGTCGTCCTCGAGGCCTCAGATCGGATCGGCGGCAAGATCCTCACCACGCCGTTCGCCGGCCACCCGGTCGACGCCGGGGCCGACGCCTTCCTGGCCCGGCACCCGGCCGGCGTCACCCTGGCTCGCGAGATCGGGCTGGCCGACCGGCTGGTGTCGCCCGCCGAGCGCTCGGCGCTGGTCGTGGTGGACGGCGAGCTGCGCCCGCTGCCGGCGGAGACGCTGCTCGGCGTGCCGACCGACCTCGACGCCGTCGGCCGCTCCGGGCTCCTGTCGCCGGCCGGGATCGAACGGGCGGCCCACGACCCCGGTCCCCCGCTGGTCGACGGCGACGACGCGGCCATCGGCGATGTCGTGCGCCAGCGGTTGGGTGATGAGGTGCTCGATCGCCTGGTCGGTCCGCTCGTCGGGGGAATCAACGCCGGTGACCCCGACCGGCTCAGTGTCCGGGCCACCACGCCCCAGTTGGCCGCCGCCGCCGCCCACCGGAACATGATCGAGGGGGCGAGGGAGGTGCGGTCCGCCGCGAGCGCGGGCGACCCGGGCGCACCGGTGTTCTACAGCTTCCCCGACGGCATGGGCGAGCTGGTGGCTGCGCTCGCCGGCCGGCTCCCCGGGATCCGCACCGACACCGCCGCCATGGGCATCGAGCCGGGACCGGTGGGGTGGCGGGTGGCGACCCCTCGGGGCGTGCTCGACGCCGACTCGGTCCTGCTCGCCGTGCCCGCGCCCGCCGCGGCCGAGCTGATCGGCCCGCTCGATCACGATGCGGCGACCCTGCTGGCCGGCATCGACTACGCATCGGTCGTGCTGGTCACGCTGGCCCTGGCCGCCGACGCCATCACCCGCCCGCTCGACGCCTCCGGCTTCCTCGTCCCGCGGCGCGAGAGGCGGTTGATGACGGCCTGCTCCTGGGCGTCGTCGAAGTGGGCGCACCTGCGCGGCGTTCCCGATGACCCGGTCATCGTGCGGGTCTCGGCCGGGCGGGCGGGCGATGATCGCGCGATCGACATGGACGACGAATCCCTCGTGAACCGGCTCCTCGGCGAGCTCGACGACGTCGTCGCCGTCGACCGCGAACCGCTCGAGGTCCGGGTGACCCGGTGGCCGGGCTCGTTCCCGCAGTACCACGTCGGTCATCTCGAACGGGTCGCCGAGATCGAGTCGGCCCTGGCCGCGGCGGCGCCGGGCCTGACCGTCGCCGGGGCCGCCTGCCGCGGCCTGGGCGTTCCCGCGTGCATCGACCAGGGCCGCCGGGCGGCGCGGGCGACGCTCACCGCCCTGGCCGCAGCGCGATCCTGACCGCCGAATGGCGCCCATCCGCACCTGGCCACCGGCCATCGCCGTCACCGTCGCCTCGGGTCTGCTCATTGCCGCGGCCCTGCCGCCCGTCGGGCTCTGGCCCCTGGCCTTCGCCGGCATCGTCCTGCTCGACTGGGCCCTGGCCGGGCAGGGCCCGCGATCGCGCTTCGTCCGGGGCTTCATCGCCGAGGCCGCTGTCCTCTTCCCCACGCTGACGTGGATGACCCCGTTCACCCTCCCCGGCTACGTCGCGGCCGCCGTGATCATGTCGGCCATGTTCGGACTCGGCGCGGTGCTCGTCCCACCGAGGAGCCCGGCGCGCTGGCTGGCCCTGCCGGCGGCGATCGTGCTCGTCGAGGCGGTCCGCGGGCGGTGGCCCTTCGGCGGGGTGCCGTTGTCGACGCTGGCCTACGCCGAGGTCGCCGGGCCGCTGGCGCCGACCGCCCGGCTGGGCGGCGCCCTGCTGCTCATCGGAATGACGGTCGTGGCCGGCGCCGTGCTGGCCGCCCTGGCCCGGCGGGCCTGGCCGCCCGCGGCGATCGGGGCCGGCGTGGTGCTGGCG
>JBOGGX010000043.1:0-3955 GCA_050744245.1 Acidimicrobiales bacterium | reverse complement strand
CCCCACGGCTCATCGGTGCCTCCCGATCGGAACAACCGATGCTTCGAGACTGACATGGAGCGTGCACCGATGAGTCTCCCCGCACCGAACCTCGACGATCGCCGCTTCCAGGAGCTGGTCGACGACGCCAAGCGCCTGGTCCAGCGCCGCTGCCCGGAGTGGACCGACCACAACGTCTCCGACCCGGGCGTGACGCTCATCGAGACGTTCGCGTTCATGACCGACCAGTTGCTCTATCGGCTCAACCGGGTGCCCGACCGGCTCTACATCAAGTTCCTCGAGCTGATCGGCGTCCACCTCCTGCCGCCGACGCCGGCCCGGGCGCCGGTGACCTTCTGGCTGTCGGCCCCTGCGATGGCGGTCATCACGATCTCGACCAACACCAAGGTCGCCACCATACGCACCGAGACCGAGGAGCCGGTGGTGTTCTCAACGGTCGACGACCTCAAGATCGTGCCGTGCGCCCTGCAAGGGATCCGCACCCAGGCGGAGGGCAGCGAGGAGCGGGTCGACCACACCGAGCAGATGAAGCTCGGCGTCCAGTTCCCTGCCTTCGGCGAGACGCCGGCCGCGGGCGACGTCCTTCTCGTCGCCCTGTCCGACCCCGTGCCCCGCAACGCCGTGCGGCTCGACTTCTCGTGCCACATCGACGGCGTGGGTGTCGACCCGGACAACCCGCCGCTGGTCTGGGAGGCGTGGAACGGTGGCGGCTGGTCGGAGTGCGAGGTGTCTGAGGACACGACGGGCGGCATCAACCGCGACGGCTCGATAACGCTGCACGTGCCGCCCGATCACGAGGCCGGCGTGTTCGACGGCGACCGGGCCGGCTGGCTTCGGGCCCGTGTCGTCGAGGCCGACGATGGTCAACCCGAGTACAGCGCCTCGCCGATCGTCCACGGCCTGACCGCCTGCACCATCGGCGGGACCATCGAGGTCCTCCACGCCGAGATCATCGAGAACGAGGTGATCGGCGCCTCGGAGGGCGTGCCCGGGCAACGGTTCACCGTCCTGCGCAAGCCCGTGCTCGCCGGGGCGGGGGCACCCGTGCTCGAGATCAGCTCCGACGAGGGATGGCAGGAATGGGAACAGGTCGAGCACTTCGCGGCCAGCACCCCAGACGACAAGCACTTCCTGTTCGACGCGGTCAACGGCGAGGTCATCCTCGGCCCGATGGTGCGCGAGGCCGGCGGCGGCCACCGCCAGCATGGAGCGGTCCCGCCCAAGGGCGTCTACGTCAGGATGAGGTCGTACACCGTCGGCGGTGGACGCGCCGGCAACGTGGCCAAGGGCTCCATCCGCACCCTCAAGTCGTCGATCCCGTTCGTGGCCGGCGTCGAGAACCGGAGGTCGGCCCGGGACGGCGTCGACGGCGAGGACCTCGAGTCGGCCAAGTCGCGAGGGCCGATCATGCTCCGCACCCGCAGCCGGGCGGTCACCGCCGAGGACTTCGAACAGATCACGCGGGAAGCGGCGCCCGAGGTGGCCAGGGTGCGGTGTCTGGCGGCCGGGACCGAGGGTGTCGACGCCGGCGCGCTCAAGGTGCTGCTCGTGCCGGCCGCGGCCCAGGAACGCGGGCGGATCAAGTTCGAGGATCTGGTGCCCGGTCCCCAGACCTTCGACCGGGTCAAGGACCGGCTGGACGAGACCAGGTTGCTCGGCACCCGGGTGCTTATCGAGCCGCCGCTGTACCGCGGTGTGACGGTCGTGGCCCGGCTGGTGGCCAAGCCACGGGCCAGCGCCACCCGCATCCAGACCGAGGCGCTGGAGGCCCTGTACGCCTATCTCAACCCGCTGACCGGCGGGCCGGACGGCAATGGGTGGCCGTTCGGCCGACCCGTCCAATCCGGTGAGATCTACGCCGCCCTGCAGCGGATCCGCGGGGTCGACCTGGTCGAGGAGGTGCGGGTCTTCGGGGCCAACCCCGTCACGGGCGAACGGGGCAAGCAGGCCACCCGCATCGAGCTCGAACCCAACAGCCTGGTGTTCTCCTACGAGCACCAGGTTCGCGTCGAGGCCCAGTGATGCGCGGCCTCATCGAAGGGCTCAGGCCGCCCTACACGATCGGCGAGCAGCTCCCCGCGGTCTACCAGGAAGACCCGTTCGCCATGCGGTTCACCGCCGGCTTCGACGAGGTCCTGGCGCCCATCCTGTCGACCCTCGACTGCCTCGACGCCTATATCGACCCCTACCTCACGCCCGACGACTTCCTCGACTGGCTGGCCGGGTGGGTCGGCATGGTGCTCGACGAGAATTGGCCGCTCGACCGCCGCCGGGCGGTCACCCACCAGGCCGTGAGCCTGTTCCAGAAGCGAGGCACGGCGGCCGGCATGCGCGAGCTCGTCGAGCTCTTCACCGCCGGCGAGGTGCAGATCAACGAGACCGGTGGGACGGTCTGCTCCGAGCAGCCGGGGGGCGACCTGCCGGGTGAGCCCAGCCCCCGCCTCTCGGTGCGCGTGTGGGTCGACGACCCAGAGGCGATCAGCGATAAGACCCTTGACGCACTGGTGACGGCGATGAAGCCGGCCCATGTGCTGCACCGGGTCGAGATCAAGACCAGGAATAATGACGGCTAGCCCAGGGGACCAGGGCCATGGGACTGCACTCATTTCTGCCCCGATGTTCATGGTCGCCACGGGAGCCGGGAGTAGGAGTACATCATGAGCGATCAAGGCTGGCAGCGGGGCGAGGTACCCGACCCCGCAGCCGATCGAGACCCGGATGGACCGACGATCGGCACGCACAGGGAGGAACCGGCCGCCCCGGCCGCCCCGGCCGCCCCGGCGCAGCAATCCGGTGGGGGCGGGGGCTTCTTCGACAGCTTCGTCGCGGACTTCGCCGAGCAGATGGGCGTCGAGTGGTCGGAGCTCCAGTTGACCGACGGCCCGTGGCTCGAGGTCGACAAGATCGGGTGGCGGGTGCACAACAGCGGGAACACGGACGTTCCCAGCCACAACGTCTTCATCCGGATCGCCGACTCGTCCGGCACGCTCTTGGAGAAGGAGGAGTCCCGGTCCGAGCCGGTCGGAGCCGACCAGTACAAGGACTTCGAATTCTCGCTCACGGACTTCAACACGAAGCTCGAGGCGGAGCACCAGATGCAGGGCGGCGGGGGGGCGATGCCGAGCGAGTGGGAGGTCTACCGGTTCGATCTGTTCGTCGACACGTCGAGCGGCTACGACAAAGGCGGGTCGATCGAGTTCGGCGTGGAGCTCGAGGAGGCGAAGGCCACCGCCGGTCAGCACGAGAAGCGGGGGCGGGTCGAGCGGAAGGAGCGCAAGGACTACGACGCGGACGAAGACTTCGCCGATGAGGAGAGCCCCGACGTGCGCCACCTCCAGGAGCGCCTCCACGAGCTCGGCTACTACCAGGGTCAGGTCGACGGGCGCTTCGGTGACGCCACCGAGGAGGCGCTTGCGTGGTTCAAGGCCGACAACTCGTTGAGTGCCAACGGCAAGGTCGTCGGGGAGCGGACCTGGGAGGTCCTCAACTTGAGGTGGGACGAGAAGAACGACGAGGCCGCGGGCGGGAATTTCAGGAAGGTCAAGGGCTTCAGATACGCGTGAGTCGCCCGCTGCACAACACCACGATGTGAACCCCAGGGGGTGGGGATGTGATCGTTTGCCGCCAATGCGGATTCCACAACCAGGACAAGGACGAGTTCTGCGGCTCCTGCGGCAGCTTCCTCGAATGGACGGGGGAGAAGGCCAAGGTGCCGGAGGCCAAGCCGCCCACGCCTGAGGAGGTCGAAGAGGACGTCGGCAAGCCCAAGAAGGGCTTGTTCTCCCGGATCGAGTCGATGTTCTATCTCGACGTCGGCGAGAAGGAAACGATGCCCGCGGCCGCCGGCCCGGGTGGCCCACCGCGGCCGGGTGGTCCCCCCGGCGGCCCCGGTGGTCCGCCGGGTCCTCCGGGCCCGCCGGGCGCGGGTGGACCGCCGCGTCGGCCGGGCGCACCC
>JBOGGX010000042.1:0-9803 GCA_050744245.1 Acidimicrobiales bacterium | reverse complement strand
TCTCGCTCTTGCGGGCGATCTTGTCGATCTCGTCGATGTAGATGATGCCGGTCTCGGCCTTCTTGACGTCGTAGTCGGCGGCCTGGATCAGCTTGAGCAGGATGTTCTCGACGTCCTCGCCCACGTAACCGGCCTCGGTGAGGGCGGTCGCGTCGGCGATGGCGAAGGGGACGTTGAGCATCCGCGCCAACGTCTGGGCCAGCAGGGTCTTCCCGCAGCCGGTCGGCCCGACGAGCATGATGTTCGACTTCGAGAGCTCGATGTCGTTGTCGCCGTTGCCGTACTGGATCCGCTTGTAGTGGTTGTAGACCGCGACCGACAGGATCTTCTTGGCGTGCTCCTGGCCGATGATGAAGTCGTTCAGGAAGTCGTAGATCTCACGAGGCTTGGGCAGCTCGTCGAAGCGGAGCTCCGATGTCTCGGCCAGCTCCTCTTCGATGATCTCGTTGCAGAGGTCGATGCACTCGTCGCAGATGTAGACGCCTGGGCCGGCGATGAGCTTCTTGACCTGCTTCTGCGATTTGCCACAGAAGGAACATTTCAGCAGCTCACCCCCGTCGCCAAACTTCGCCACGTGCTCTCCCCCGTCTCGCTCGCCGGTGCCTCTGCCTACGTCCCGCCGCGACCCTACCTGGCGACGGCGACCGACGGGGTGTCCACCGAATCGCGTGCCGTGATGACCTCGTCGATGATGCCGTAGTCCTTGGCCTCGTCGGCGTTCATGATGTAGTCGCGGTCGGTGTCCTTGGCGATCTTGTCGGGGTCCTGACCCGTGTGGCGGGCGAGGATCTCGTTGAGCACATCGCGCATCCTGAGGATCTCCCTGGCCTGGATCTCGATGTCGGCCGCCTGGCCGCCGCCGGTGCCCCACGGCTGGTGGAGGAGGATCCGCGAGTGCGGCAGGGCCAGCCGCTTGCCCTTCTTGCCCGCGGCCAGCAGCACGGCCGCGGCCGATGCGGCCTGGCCCAGGCAGGTGGTGGCGATGTCGGGCTTGACGTACTGGATCGTGTCGTAGATGGCGAACAGCGACGGGATGTCGCCCCCCGGCGAGTTGATGTAGATGTTGATGTCCTTGTCGGGGTTCTCCGACTCGAGGTGGATCAACTGGGCGCACACCAGGTTGGCGATGGTGTCGTCGATCGGCGTGCCCAGGAAGATGATGTGCTCCTTGAGTAGCCGCGAGAACAGGTCGTAGGCCCGCTCACCCCGGTTGGTCTGCTCGACGACGGTGGGCACGAGATACCCGTAGGCGGCCAGGCCGCGGGCACCTCCGGCCATGACCTCGAAGTTGTGGGTGGGGTCGGTCACTGCGTCTCGTCTCCAGACTCGGTGGGGGCGTCGCTGTCGGCGGTCACGGTATCGGCTCGCTCATCGGCCGCCTCGGGCTCGTCGGAGTCTTCAGGAAGGTGCGTGGGTTCGGCGACGTCATCGGTGGTGGAGATCGGGTCGGCGTCGTCGTCCGGGGTTTCGAGGTCGGCCCGGTCGATGGGCTGACCCTCGTCGTCGACGATCTCGACCCGATCGACGAGCCAGTCGAGGGCCTTGCCCTTCCTGACGTCGGTGCGGACGGCGTCGACGCTGCCCATCCGCTCGAACTCACGCCGGAGCCGGTTCGCCTTCTGTCCCATGCGCTCGGACAGCTGCTCGAACTCGGCGTCGATCTCGTCGTCGAGGGCCTCGATCTCCTCGGCGTCGGCCACCGCCCGCAGGGCGAGGTCGGCCTTCACCGACCGAACGGCCACGGTGCGCAGCTCGTCGAGCAGCTCCTGCTCGGTGCGCCCGGTCATCGAGAGCCACTGCTCGGCGGTGATCCCCTGGCCCTGCAGCCGGACGCCGAGATCGTCGAGCCGGTTGCGGGTCTCCTGGTTGACGAGCGGCTCGGGTGCGTCCTCCTCGACCAGCTCGACCAGCGCCCCGATCGTGCGTTCCCGCAGCTCGAGCGCGGCCTGGGCCCTGCGCATCTCGGAGAGGCGGGTGGCGAAGTCGGCCCGCAGCTCGTCGACGGTCTCGAACTCGGAGACCTCGTTGGCCCACTCGTCGTCGACGTCGGGAAGGATGCGCTCCTTCACGTCCTTCACCAGGACCCGGAAGTCGACCGGTCCCTGGTCGGTGCCGGCCGGCTCGGCCGAGAACTCGAGGACGTCGCCGACCTTCGACCCCCGGAGCTGGGCGTCGAGCCCCTCGGCGATGAAGCCCCGGCCGACCTCGTAGACGAAATCGTCGGCGTTGAGCCCGGACACCGGCTCGCCGTCGCGCGTGCCGGCCAGGCTCAGGGTGACATGGTCGCCGTCGATCGCCGGCCGGTCGACCTGCGCCAGCTCGCCGAACTGCTCACGCAGCCGCTGGATCTGGGCATCGATCTCGGCCTCGGTCGCCACCGGCCTTGGCAGGGTGACACGGAGGCCGCCGTAGCCCGGCACCATGATCTGCGGCCTGATCTCGACCACGGCGTCGAAGGCCACCGGTCCGTCGCTCTCGCCCGAGGTGATGTTGATCTCGGGGGCGGCGATGACATCGACCTCGTGGTCGCGGACGGCCTGGCTGTAGTACTCGGGCACGGCGTCGCGGAGGGCCTGCTCGCGGGCGTACTCGGTGCCGACGCGGGCCTCGAGCAACCTCCGGGGGGCCTTGCCCGGGCGGAACCCTGGAATGCGGACCTCGCGGGCGATCTGCCGGAAGACCGCGTCGACCGCCTTGTCGAACTCCGACTCGTCGACCTCGACCGAGAGCTTGACCTTGTTGCCCTCGAGGGGCTCGACGCTGGCTTTCACGAACCGGGGAGTCTACCGGCGGGTCTGGCCGCGCCCGACAGTCGACGACGACGTTTCCAGGCGGGTGCGGACGACGGGGGCGGTCGGATCCTCGCGGTCGAAGCGATGAAGGAAGCGGTGGGCCCAGATGCCCAGCGGCAGGGCGATGCCGACGGTGATGGCGACGTTGACCGCGCCCTCGACCAGCGAGACGCCGGACGCCCAGCTGGCCCCGACCACCACGCCGATCAACTGCGCGGTGTAGACGAGAAGCCGGCCGATGCCGACGATCCCGCACGCCCACAGCAGCACGGTGGCCAGCGAGCGCCGAGGCACCGACCACACCGCGATCGGGTCCTGACCGTCGGTGCGGGCGGCCCAGACGTGGGCCCACACCGCGAATGGGAGGGCGCACACCATCAGCGTCAGCCAGAAGCCAAGCCCGTCCCGATTGACCGGCTCGGAGATGCCGGCGGCAAGGAGGTGACCGGCCGAGCCGGCGGCCAGGGCGGCGATGCCGGTCGCGACCAGCAGGGCTGTATAGCCGAGCGTGTGCTGGTTGAACCGGCTTCGATAGCTGGCGACCGCGGCCCGCACGGCCTCAGGGTGCCAACCGGCCCGGAAGAGGCGATCGCCGATCTCGCCAGGATGAACGAACTCGGCTTCGCATCGGTCGAGCCAGGCGGCGACGTCACCCGGGGCCTGCTGGGACGGCGTCGGGCGGGCCATGGGGTCGATCGGGGGACCAGGGCGGGTGACGTTCGTGTCGTTGCTCACGAGTACGAGTGAACGGCACTCGGGGCGCCCCCAGAAACCCCCCAGGGCAACAATGAGGGGAGTCCCCTATGGCGCCCGTCGGCTACTCGATGCCGTGCTCGATCGCGTAGCGCATGAGCTCCTGCCGACGCGACAGATGGAGCTTGCCCAGGATGTTGCGGACGTGGTTCTCCACCGTCTTCTCGGCGATGTACAGCTCGGCGCCGATCTGTCGGTACGTGTGGCCGCGGGCCACCAGCCTGAGCACCTCCCGCTCCCGATCTGAGAGCGGCTGCACCCCTGACGAGGCCCGGGCGATGCGACGGAACTCGCCGAGCACCAGCGCCGCCAGCGCCGGCGAGAACACGGGCTCGCCCGTTGCCGCCCGCGCCAGTGCGGCCTGCAGCTCGGGCCCCGGCGTCGACTTCACCAGATAGCCGAGCGCGCCGGCGGCGATGGCGTCCAGGAGGTCGCGTTCGGCCTCCGACACGGTCAGCATGACCACGTGGGTCGCCTGGCCGCACGCGCTGGCCACCGCGATCCCGCCCCCACCGGGCATGTTCAGGTCGCAGACGACGATGTCTGGCCGCGTCGCCTCGATCACCCTGACCGCATCGGCGGCGTCCGACGCCTCCCCCACGACCTCGAAGCGATCGTCGAGGTCGGCCCGCACACCGTCACGCCAGATCGGATGGTCGTCGGCGAGCACCACCCGTATCGGCGGGGCTCGCCCTTCGGGCTCGCTCAGGGCACCCACATGCTCACCTCGGTGCCTTGGCCCGGGGTGCTGCGCACCTCAACCCGCCCGCCGACCTCCGCCACCCGGCCGCGCACCGACCGGGCCAGACCCACACCGTCGGGCACGGTCGCCGAGTCGAACCCGGTGCCGTCGTCCTTCACCGAGCAGAACACCCCCTGGCCGTCGTCGGGTTCGACGTAGATGATCACCCGACGAGCGTGCCCGTGCTTGCCGGCGTTGTTCAACGCCTCGCCTGCGGCGCCGGCGATCGCGTCGACCTGCGCCACCGACATCGCGGGCAGGTCGTCCGCGACCAACACCTCGGCGCTGGCGTCGAACGCGTCCTCGAAGCGGGCGACCGCGGCTCGCAGGCGGAGGGCGAGATCGGCGGCTCCGGGGGCGAGCCGGGTCGGCCGCGTCCTGAACAGGTAGTCGCGCAGGTCGCGCTCCTGCTCGTGGGCCAGGGTGACGATGCCGGCCTCGCGGCTGCGCCGCTGGATGTGGGCGAGTGTCTGGAGGACGCCGTCGTGCAGCGTGCGGGCGATCTCCTCGCGTGCTCTGGCCTCGGCGACCTCCTCCCTGGCTCCCCGGAGGAGCACGACGATGTAGCCGACGGTGGCTCCGGCCAGGCTGAAGACGACGGCCGATGAGACGATGGACAGGATCTGGCCGTCGTTGAACTGGCGGACGCCGTTGGCGAGCGCGTCAGGAAAGCGAGCCAGTCCCATCACCGCTCCAGCGGTGGCGCCCGCCCACGGGCCGAGGATGACGCCGGCCGCCAACACTCCGGACAGCGGCCAGATCACGCCCAGCGACTGCGACGGGCCGAACACGTGGCCCGGTTCGTAAGCGAAACCGTCGCCGATCACGATCGCCACGCCACAGGCGAGCTCGGCCAGGACCGGACCAGGGCGCTGAAGGGCGGACGGGTTCGAGCGCAGGACCACGGACCACGCAACGGTGACCGCTGCGGCCAACCCGACCAGGACGACAGCCAGCCATGGACGGGCGAGATCGTGCCGCAGCAGCGCGACGACGGTGACCATCCACGCCAGGGCCGCCCACCGGAAGGCGGCCGCTCCTCGAAGCAGGCTCCGCTCGACGCCCCGAGGGTAGCGATCGAGCCTCATCAAAGAGGTGGGATCGGTGGAGGTGGTCGAGAAGCCGATCCCCGAGCCGGGACCGGAGGAGGCGGTCGTCAGGACCACCGCCGCGCTCGTGTGCACCTCCGACGTGCACACGGTGAAGGGCGCCCTGCCGGTGGAGCCGAACCGGACCCTGGGCCACGAGGCGGTAGGGGTGATCCACTCGCTCGGCTCGGCGGACGAGGGGTTCTCGACCGGGGAGCGGGTGGCGGTCTGCGCGATCACACCGTGCTTCCGGTGCAGCTTCTGCCAGCGGGGGTTCACCAGCCAGTGCGGCGGGATGCTGGGTGGCTACAAGAACACCACCCAGATCGACGGGAACATGGCCGAGTACTTCGTCGTGCCCGCGGCCGCGGCCAACCTCACCCGCATCCCGGATGACCTGCCCGACGAGAAGGCGGTGTACGCCACCGACATGCTCACCACCGGGTTCGTCGGCGCGGAGCATGCTGAGATCCAGTTGGGCGACACGGTGGCGGTGTTCGCCCAGGGCCCGGTCGGCCTCTCGGCCACGATCGGGTGCGGACTGCTCGGCGCCGGCCCGATCCTGGCCGTCGAGTCGAAGCCGGGACGGCAGAAGCTGGCCGAGACGTTCGGAGCTGACGTGATCGTCGACTTCACCCAGGGCGACCCGGTCGAGCAGATCATGGACCTGACCGACGGCGTCGGGGTCGACGCCGCGATCGAGGCATTCGGCTTCCCCGAGACCTTCGAGGCCTGCGTGCGGGTGACGAAGGCCGGAGGAAGGATCTCGAACATCGGCTACCACGGGGAGAATCCGGCGCCGCTGCAACTGCCACTGGACGCCTTCGGGCTCGGAATGGGCGACCAGACGATCCGGACGGGTCTCTGTCCGGGCGGCAGCGAGCTAATCACGCGCATCACGCGCCTCATGAGCAGCGGGCGCGTCGACCCGACGCCCATGACGACGCACGAGATGCCGTTCGACGAGACCGGCAGGGCCTTCGAGCTGATGCAGACCAAGGCCGAAGGGATCATCAAGCTCGCCCGGCTCAACCTGGCCGGGGCCGACGCCCTCATCAACTGTTGGGATGACAAGGCGTACTGGCACAACTGGCGGGCCCATCAACGCGATCCACCTCGGCGACGAGGACGGCAACCCGCGGACCGTCGGCGATCCCACCTGGCTACCGCTCGTCGCCACCCCGCCCTGTCCCGACCTGTCCTCCGGCTACAACTGCGTGACCACGGCGATGATGTACACCGCTCGGAACCACTTCGGTACCAACCGGGTGGCGCCTTCAGGACCGCCGACACCGCGGGCGCCCGGATCGGTCGAGAGGTCGCCGGCTGGCTCGACGCCAACTTCTTCCACCGGGTTCGCTGAGCCGCGGGCCGGGTCCTGGCCGGGTCAGGGGTCGAAGCGTCCGACGAAGTGGTCGGCGACGCCGGGAACCGCACCAACTCGTCGCCGGGCGTCCTGAGCGGAATGCAGCGACGCCGGCGCGAGCAGTCGCCGCGCTTCGGTTCGGGCTCGAGTGCGGCGTGTGCGACGTGCTGCCTCGCCGATCGGAGTCGTGAAGCGAAGTACGTCGAGCGGCCGGGTGCGTTTCACTTGAGCGCGTCCGATCGTGACGACGAGATATTCGACGAGATCGAGGAGTTCATCCCCGGACGGCCGGCACGTCCCGCAGTTCGATTGGGTCCTCAAGGCGGTCCTCTTCAACTGCATCGTCGGATCGACCGAGCGGGCCACCCAGGTGAAGGACCAGCGCTGGACCGAGCTGCTCGACGCGCACAAGGCGGGTGACCGGGCGGAGCTCGTCCGTTCATGCCGGGATGACGCTGCTCATCGGATCGCGGGTCGGCGTGCTCGCCGGTCCCGGGGGGGTGCTCGTCACCAGCACAGTCCGTGATCTGGTCATCGGTTCTGGATTCGAGTTCGAGGACCAAGGCGCGCACGTGCTGAAGGGCGTTCCCGGGTCGTGGCGGGTGCTCGCGGTCCGCGGCTAGCGGGTCGGGCCGACCCCCGGGACGCGGCCGCGATCGGCGGAACGCCGGCTGCGAGGGGTTCGGGGTCCTCGGGTACGCTCACCTGTGGTCGGCGAGAGGCCGGATCTCGACCGGGGAGTGGCGCAGTGGTAGCGCACCTGCTTTGGGGGCAGGCGGTCGGGGGTTCAAATCCCCCCTCCCCGACCAGTCTGACCAGGGATGTTACGATCCTCTTGACCTCGCCGATCAGGCCATGTATCAGCGATGTATCAGGGGACGAGCCAATGGGGTGGAAGGCGACCGGCCAGCCGACTGTCCGCAAGCAGCGCGACAAGTGGGTCGTGCGGGTCGATGGCATCGACACCGAGACGGGCAAGCACCGGCCACGCCAGGTGGGGACCTACGCGTCGCAGCGTTCGGCGTTGGCCGCTTCTCGGTCGGTCTCGGTGCAGGAGCGTGCGGCGACCCGGGACACGGTCAGCTGGCTCGTGCGCCGTTACGTCGCATCGCGCTCGGACGTCACGCTGAAGGCACGCGAGCAGTACGAATGGGCGATCCCTCACATCGAGGCCGGGCTCGGGGCGATCCGCCTCGACCGTCTCGATCGGGAGGACGTGGCTCGGTGGCTGGACGATCTAGCGGCGGCGGGGCGGCTGTCGTGGCGCTCCATCCAGATCTGTCGGAGGGTCCTGCGGGCCGCGCTGGCGGATGCCGTCGAGGAGGGTCTCCTTCGCCGGAGTCCGGCTGCCCGGGTGCCCATGCCTCGGACGGTGGCCAAAGCGCCCAAGCAGAAGGAGGTCGACGCCTGGACCGACGAGCAGGTGGCGCGCTTCTTGTCGGTCAGCGCCGACCATCGCTGGACCGTCGCCTTCCGCCTCGGCGTGCTCTAAGGCCTCCGCCGATCCGAGGGCACTGGCGCTGAAGTGGAACGACCTCGACACGAGGAAGGGAACGCTCCGCATCCACGAGGGCCTCATAGCCGTGAGCAAGGGGGCGGTGTGGAGCAAGGCGAAGAACGCACGCTCACGACGCGTGATCCCGTTGGACGACGAGACCCTCCGGGCGCTGGCGCGCCACCGGAAGAAGCAGGCCGAGGAACGGCTGGTCGCGGGCCCGAGGTGGGAGGACCACGACCTGATCATCGCCACCTACGCCGGTCGGCCGGTCATGCCCCGCAGCCTCGATCGGGCCCTCGAGGTCCTCATCGAGAAGGCAGGTCTCCCCCGCCTCACCTCGCACGGCCTTCGCCACACCGCGGCCACGCATATGGTGCGAGGCGCCCGTGACGTCGGCGAGCTCCGCGCGGTCGCCGACGTGCTCGGCCACTCTCCCGACATGCTCATGAAGATCTACGCACACGCCATGCCGGAAAGCACGAGAGCCATCGCCGATCGGATCGGCAGCAGGGTTGTCGCACCCGCGGACGGATAGTTGGGCATCGAATTCATTCACCAGCCCTCCTACCTCGATCGGCCGCTTCCAATGCGCCCAATCGGGCCAGTCTGGTGCCGTGCCGACTCACGAGGCTCGGAGCGCCTTCGGCTTTGGTTCGCGAGCGCACCGCGGCCGTCGCGCCGCACGTTGACGCCGAGACCATGGCCGCGCTGCGCGTCGGCGCGCTCGTGAACTACAAGGTCGTCGAGACGCTCGTTGGCCAGCGTCCAAGCGGCGTCGACGAGACGCGCCTGGTCGCCGCGGGGCGCACCTCTATCGCCGTCTCATCGAGCAAGGGGAGAGCTGACGTTGGACACCACCGACCTCGTCCACGCCGGCGCCACCGAGCAGGCGCGCCTCGTTCGGGACGGCGTGATCTCGGCGCGCGAGCTCGTCGAGGCGACGTTGGCCCGCATCGACGCCGTGGACCCGCTCCTCAACGCGTACCGCGTCGTGTTTGCCGACCGTGCGCTGGTCGAAGCCGACGAGGCAGACGCGCGCCGATCCGCGGGCGACGACCTCCCACTGCTCGGTGTGCCGATCGCGATCAAGGACGACGCCGATGTCGCCGGCGAGGTGACGGCGTGGGGCACCGACGCTTACGGCGCACCGAAGACCATCGACTCCGATGTCGTAGCGCGCCTGCGCGCCGCGGGCCATCGTCATCGGCAAGACCAACGTGCCCGAGCTGACCCTGTGGCCGTGGACCGCGTCGACGGCGTGGGGCGTAACACGCAACCCATGGAACACCGAGCGCACGCCGGGCGGCTCGTCCGGCGGGTCGGCCGTGGCGGTGGCGATGGGGATGTGCGGTGTCGCGCTCGGCTCCGTGGCGGGTCGATCCGGTACCCGCGCGCGGACCTCAGCCTGCGGGCGGAGACACGCCCTCCGAGGCTCGCTGCGCGGCGCGTCGTGGCGCGGTGTTCGGCGCTGAGCCGGGCGCGCGAGCCGCGGGGAGGCTTGAACGAGACGGCGATCCGCAGCGGCGCCGGGGACGAGCGGTTCTTTGCGCCCTACCGTCGCCAC
>JBOGGX010000041.1:0-3894 GCA_050744245.1 Acidimicrobiales bacterium | reverse complement strand
GGTCTCGGCGTCGACGGGGTGGCGAGCAACGAGATCGGCACCCTGTTCCCCGAGATGCGGATGGCCTTGTTCCTCGCGCGGCAGCGGGACCTGTCGGCGACGACGTTCGGGCCTACAGACGTGCTGCGGATCGCTACGGAGGGCGGCGCCCGCTGCCTCGGCCGCGACGACATCGGACGGCTGGAGCCCGGGTTGCGCGCCGACGTCGTGGTCTGGCCGGCTGACGACCTCGCAGATGTGCTCGACCCGCTGGCCGGGCTGGTGCTCGGCCCGGAACGGCGGGCTCGGCATGTGTTCGTGGAGGGCGGGTACGTGGTTCGCGACGGGCACCTGGTCGGCGCTGACATGCCGGCGCTGCGCCGGGACCTTGCCCGCCGCGCCCGCCGGCTGTGGCCTGACGGGCCGACAGAACGCGGCCCTGCGCCCGGTACCGGCTCGGAACGCGGGTCCGCTACAGCGTGATGTCAGCGAGCGTCGTCAACGGCCGGATCGGGGATGTCTCCGTACCGGCGAGCGGGTCGAAGTCCTTCAGGTCGCCGAAGTCGAGACGCGTCTGCTCTTCGATGGTCGCGACCGGGACCTGGTAGGTCTGGAAGGGCCCGAACGCGAACTCGAGGTCGTCCATGAAGTCACGCTGGCTCACGACGTAGCCGGTCGCCGACAGTCGCTCGGTCTCGTCGTCGACCACGGCGACGACCTTCCAGTAGTCCTCGGGCCCGGCGCACGTTGCGGGCCGAGCCACCGTCGATGATGACCGCGGTGTACATCGCCAGGCGCCGGAATCGGTGCATGCGCAGCGAGTAGTGCGATCCACCGGCGGCGCCTCCCGGGCGATGGCAGCTTCGACCTCGAGCGGTTCGTCCGTCTCATCGACGGCCACGGCGTGCGGTGCCCCTCGTCGGTCGAGATCCTGTCCGACGAGCTGCGGCCGCGACTGGCGGCCGACCCCGCCGCCGCCGGCGCCGCGACCCGGGCGGTGTTGACCGCGGCCCGCAGCCAAGGAGCGCCCGATGCGGGTTGACGGCGCCGTCGGCTGAGGCGGGAGTTGACGAGGACGCAGCGAGACGACACAGTCACGCACACGGCTGGAGGAGGTCGGCCGGCGAGAGGGGGACCGTGATGCCCATCGGTCGCAGGCTCTTCGTGAGCATGTTCGTGCTCGCCTCGATGGCCGTCACCTCGCCCGTCGGGGCGAGCTCCACTTCTCGGCCGCACCGGACGACATCGTGCGGGCCGGCCGCGCCGTCCCACCCCAGGCGTGCAACGAGGGGCCGCCGCGCAGCCGGTTCCCGGGCAGGATCTTCTTCGACGCCATCCTCACACCAACCTCGATCACTGGGTGCGCGACGACGTCGCGCCACCCAGCGCCGACCCCATCACCGTCGTCAACGGCGCGCCCGTGGTCGACGAGTTCGGCAACGTCGAGGGTGGCCTGGGGTCGCCGTACCTGGACGTGCCCACCAGCACCTGGTTCGGGAGCGCCACCGGTGCGTCGTTCTGCTTCATCGCCGGGTGGGAGCGGCCGTTCACCCAGGCTCAGCTCGACGCCCTCTACCCCAATCACGGCGCTTACGTGCGCCAGGTCGAGGCCAGCGTCGAGGGGCTGGTGGACGATCGGATCATCACCCCATCGGACGGGCGGCAACTGATCAAGGAGGCCGAGCGGTCCGACGTGCCGTAGCCGGGTCTGGGGCCGCGCCGCAGGAGTAGGGTTTCGGCATGGCGACGTCGTGGCGTTCCGACGGTGTGGTGGCGTGGACCGATCGTGACGGGCCCGGCCGTCCACCGGCCGGGCCCGGGCCGGGGCTGACGACGGCCCTCAGCGCGGGGCTGGCGATCCTCTTCAGCGCGTTCCTCTTCACCGACCTGCTGTGCCCCGAGCACCGGATCTGGGCGCAGGGCCTCGGATCGGTCGCCATGTTCGGCGCCATCGTCGCCGCCATCGGGCTGGCGCGCGGCTGGGCCTCGGCCGCCTTCATCGCCCTGCCCACGACCGTGTGCGGGATCGCCGTCGGACTGATCGACTCGGTGCACGCGGCCGAGCGGGGCCGGATCGTCGCCGTGGCCTTCGCCCTCCTCACGCTCGGAGCGATCTGGCTGATGTGGCGCCAGGTCGTGCTGCTGACGTGGGACCGGTCGGTGCGTCGCAGCCTGGCCGGGACGAGGATGCCGGTGGACGAGGCCGAGGCGACCGCCGTGGCCGAGGCCGGGCGCGAGCCCGCCGCCGACACCGCCGCCACCGCCGACGACGTTCAGGAGCCGGTGGCCCAGTCGACCGTGGTGTGAACCCCGTCGGGCGGCCCGACGCCGCCCGCCGGTTCGTCAGACGGCCGTTGTGGTGGGTCGTGATCGTCGCCGGCGCGACGGCCTGGATCTTTCTCGACGACCTCGTGTCGTCGTCGCGGGTCGACCAGGCCTTCGACGACGGGCCGCGAGCCGTCGCCGACGTCGACGCCGACTACGACGGCGGCGCCGAGGTGCCCGTTGCCTTCGAGCACCCCATGCGGCAGGAGCGGATCCGCGCGGTCATGGCCCTGTCGGATATCGATCGGGCCCCGGAGCCTGAGGCCCAGGTGCCGATCGAGATCTCGGTCGACGACCCGACGCGCGTAACCCTGGTCGGCGACCGCCACCGGGCCACCGACTCCGTCGGGTTTGAGCTCGGCCTGGTCGCCCTGCCCCTCGTCTTCTTCCTCGGGCGCGCCATCGGCGTCCGACGCAGCGAGCGGCTGATGACCGCGGCGGGCCCGTCGTACTCGATGACCGGTGTCCTGCGGTCGACCGGTCGCCTGCGGCCGCACGTGGCCGTCGACCTGTTCCCACTCGACGCCCCGGCCGGAGGGGCCGCGTTGGCCTCGGTGGCCCTGCTGAGCACCGGAGGCGTCCCCCTGGAGCGCAGCTACCCGGTCGAGGTCAAGGGGTCGCCCCGACCGTTGGGCGCGGTGGTGGCCCGCGTCGCCGACGGCACCGTGCTGTGGCCGCGGGGGCGGGCGTCGTGGCGGACAGGGTCGACCTGGTCGGTGTGGCCGTCGACCACGAGATCGACCGGGCCCGGCCCGGCCCCGACGGGCGTGCTCCCGGCTCGGTCCGCGCCGGCCGCGCTCCCCGCGCCGACGTGGCCGCCCCCGTGGCGGTCGGTGCCGCCGTTGCTGGCGCTGGCGCTCGGCGGGAGCGTCCTCCTCGGCAGTCTGGTCTCGGTGACGACCATGCTGAACGGGAGGATCGCCGCCCGGGCCGACCGCTCCGACGTGCTGGTGCTCGGGCGGGTGGTCGACGGTGGCCTGGCCTTCGGGGAGGTCGTGGTCGACTACCGCCTGCCGGACGACATCGAGGCGCGCCGCGTCGTGGTCGCCCTGGACGACCCGGACCTCCATCCCGAGGGTACGACCGTCGCCCTGCGGGTCGATCCGTCCGACCCGGACAACATCCGCGTCGCGTCCGAGCCCTACGACGCGGCCGAGCCCCAGGTGTGGGCCTGGCTGCCGGCTTTCGCCGCGGCGATCGTGTTCGTGTCGTGGCTGTCGGTCACCCGGCGCAACCGGCGGGTCGCCCGACGAGGCTGGCACCCGGTCGACAGTTGGAGGGTCACCAACGCCAACACCGTCGCCCTGGCCGTCCCCGACGCCCCGACGGCCAGCTGCGTCGCTCGCGTGCTCGAGGGGTACGCCAGCCGGTGGCCGCCCGCGCTCACCGGGAGTCGGGAGATCCTCGTGGCCGGGACGATGGCGCCGGGCGACCCCATCGCGCTACGCATCGACGACCGGGCCGTGCCTGCGGTCTGGGTGGCCGAGGCGCCGACCGAGCCGTCGTCGGTCGAGCGGCCCGGTGGCCAGGCCCACCGGTCGGCGGCGTGACCCCTTGTTCTGTCGCCCCCTGGTCTCGAATTCCGAGACC
>JBOGGX010000040.1:0-33185 GCA_050744245.1 Acidimicrobiales bacterium | reverse complement strand
TCACCGACCCCGGGACAAAGGTGGTGGATGCTGCAAGCCGGCCGGGGCTTGAGTCCAGGACCTACGTCAGCCGCTCCGGAGCACGCGGCGGAGATCCTCCTGCGTCACTCCAGAAGAGCCGCACCCAAGAGATATCTGCTGTGCAAGCACTGTGCTGCTGTTCGCAGTGCCAACGACTGGCTAATTCCGCCAGGTCAAGGCCCATTTTGAGCCCGGAAGCGGATTCGAACCGCTGACCTGCGCATTACGAGTGCGCTGCTCTACCGGCTGAGCTATCCGGGCCTACCTGTCTTGGCAGCCCATCAACGAGCCGGCCACCATCCATTCTGCCCTGGGACGAGCGCCTCCCAACGCAACGGATCGCTGCGGTGAAGGTCGGCCCATGGAGGATGCAAGTGTACGCGGGGGGCGGTGACCACCGCGGCCTGCCTCGACCGAGCCGGGCGGCGGGCCGGGTTCAGCCGACGGGCGCCGGCTCGGGCCGGGGGACCGGGGGTGCCGCCGGCGCCGGGGCCGGTGGCGCGGGTAGCCGGAGCCGTTTGAGGAGCAGGGCGTTGACGGCGACGAGGACGCTGGAGCCGGACATGGTGAGGGCGGCGATCTCGGGTCGCAGGACGAGGCCGAAGGCGGGTTCGAAGACGCCGGCGGCGATGGGCAGGGCGATGGCGTTGTAGCCGATGGCCCAGCCGAGGTTCTGGCGCATCTTGCGGACGGTGGCCCGGCCGATGGTGAGGGCGATGGCGACGTCGAGGGGGTCGGAGCGCATCAGGACCACGTCGGCGGTTTCGATGGCGACGTCGGTGCCGGCGCCGATGGCGATCCCGAGGTCGGCTCGGGCGAGGGCTGGGGCGTCGTTGACGCCGTCGCCGACCATGGCCACCTTGCGCCCGCCGGCCTGGAGCTCGGCGATCCTGGCCGCCTTGTCGCCCGGGAGGACCTCGGCGATCACGGCGTCGATGCCGATCTGGGCGGCGATGCGCCGGGCGGTGGCCCGGTTGTCGCCGGTGAGCATGACCACCTCGACGCCCGCCTCGTGCAGGGCCTGCACGGCCGCCGCGGCGGTGGGGCGGGGGGCGTCGGCCAGGGCGATCACGCCGCCCGCCCGGCCGTCGATGGCGACGACGATCGCGGTGCGCCCCTCCGCCGACAGGCGGTCGAGCGGCGTCGCCAGCTCGTCGAGGGGGACGCCCTCCCGTTCCATGAGCCGGGCGTTGCCCGCCGCTACCCGGTGGCCGTCGACGACGGCCAGGGCGCCGAGCCCGCGTTGGTTCTCGAACCGGGTTGCTCGCAACTCGGGAAGGCCGCGGGCCTCGGCGTAGGCGACGACGGCTCGGGCCAGGGGGTGCTCGGATTCACGTTCGAGGGCGGCGACGAGGGCGAGGACCTGGTCGGTGTCGTCGTCACCTCCGGTCACCACGTCGACGACCTCGGGTTCGCCCCTGGTGAGGGTGCCGGTCTTGTCCATGACCACGACCTGGATGCCGGCGGCGGCTTCGAGGGCGATGGCGGTCTTGAACAGCACGCCTCGCCTGGCGCCCAGCCCGGTGCCGACCATGACGGCGGTGGGAGTGGCCAGGCCGAGGGCGTCGGGGCAGGTGATGACCACGACCGTGATCGCGAACAGCAGCGCCTCTTCGACGGGCCGGACCGCCAGCCACACCAGGAAGGTGGTCAGCCCCCCGACGAGGGCGACCAGGACGAGCCAGAAGGCGGCCCGGTCGGCGAGACGCTGGCCGGGGGCCTTCGAGTTCTGGGCTTCCTGGACGAGCTGGACGATCTGGGCCAGGGCGGTGTCGGCCCCTACCCTGGTGGCCCGGACCCGCAGGGTGCCATCGGTGTTGATGGTGCCGCCGGTGACCTGGTCGCCCGGTGCCTTGGGCACGGGCAGGCTCTCGCCGGTGACCATCGACTCGTCGACTCCGCTCTCGCCGTCCTCGACGACGCCGTCGACGGCGACCTTGGCGCCCGGACGGACCAACAGCAGGTCGCCGACGACGACCTCGGCGGTGGGAATGTCGACCGGGTCGCCGTCGCGAATGACCGTGGCCCGGGGAGGCGCCAGGTCGAGCAGGCCGCGGATGGCGTCGTTGGCCCCGCCCCGGGCCCGCATCTCGAACCAGTGACCGAGCAACACGAAGGCGGCGAGGACGGTGGCGGCCTCGTAGAAGACCTCGCCGCCCCCGGTGAGGGTGACGCCCACCGAGTAGAGCCAGCCGGCGCCGACGGCCACCGCGACCAGCACCATCATGTCGAGCGTGCGGGCCCGCAGGGCGGTGATGGCGCCGGAGAAGAAGATGGAACACGAGTAGAGGATGACGGGCAGGCTGAGCAGCAGCGACCAAACGTCGTCGCGCAGCCCGAACGGCGCCTGGGTCTCGAAGCCGAACACGTCGCGACCGATCGGTGACCACAGGAGGACGGGGACCGAGAAGATGGCGGCGACCAGGAAGCGGTTGCGCATGTCGCGGACCATGTCGTCCATGGACATGGCGCCATGCGCGCCATGGCCTCCGTGGCCCGTCGCCTCCTGCGTTAACCGCATTGGGGCATGGCCCGCGGGTTCGGCGGCCGCGGCCGGTTCGAGCATGGGGTCGCAGATGTGGTCGGGGACGGATTGGCCGGCGCAGTGGTAGCCGCAGTCGCGTATCCAGCCCGTCAGCTCGGCCACCGAGGTCGTGGCGGCGTCGTAGGTCACGGTCGCCGTCTGGGCCACGGGGTTGGCCTCGACGCCGACCACACCCGGCCGGCGGGACAACACCGACTCGACCACCGCCTTCTCGGTTGCCCACTGCACCCCCCACACCTCCAGGACCGCCGTGGTCCGTCGGCCGGCGTGGTCGTGCTGGTCGTGCATCGGGTTCCTTTCCGCGGGTCAGTCGGCGGCGCGAAGCGGGTGGAACCGCCGCAGCCGCAGGCTGTTGGTGACCACGAACACGCTGGAGAAGGCCATGGCGGCCCCGGCGATCAGCGGGCTGAGGAAGCCGGCCGCGGCCAGGGGGATGGCCGCCACGTTGTAGGCGAACGCCCAGAACAGGTTGCCCTTGATGGTGCGCAGGGTGCGGCGGGACAGGCGGATGGCGTCGGCTGCGGCCCGCAGATCGCCCCGGACGAGGGTGAGGTCGCTGGCCTCGATGGCCACGTCGGTGCCGCTGCCCATGGCGATGCCCAGGTCGGCCTGGGCCAGGGCTGCGGCGTCGTTGACCCCATCGCCGACCATGGCCACCACCCGGCCGTCGGCCTGGAGGCGCTTGATGACGTCGACCTTGTCGGCGGGCAGCACCTCGGCCCTGACGTCGCCCGGGTCGACGCCGACCGAGCGGGCCACGGCTCGGGCGGTCACGGCGTTGTCGCCGGTGAGCAGCATCGGTCGCAGCCCAAGGTGGCGGAAGGCGGCGACCGCCTCGGCGCTGGTGGGCTTGACCGTGTCGGCCACGACGAAGAGGGCACGGGCTGCGCCGTCCCAGCCGCCGGCGACCACGGTCTGGCCCTCGGCCTCGGCCGCATCCTGGGCCGCGACCAGTTCGGGCCCGAGGTGGACGGCGAAGTCGGCCAGCAGCTGGGGTCGGCCGGTGATGACCGCGTGGCCGTCGACGACGCCCTCCACGCCGAGCCCGGCCCGGTTGGCGAACCCGTCGACCGCGGGGAGCGCTCCGAACCGCTCGCGGGCGGCGGTGGCAACGGCTCGGCCGATAGGGTGTTCCGAGGCCTCCTCCAGCGCCCCCACGATCCGGAGGGCCTCATCCGGGTCGACGCCGGTGGCGGGGATCACGTCGACCAGCGCCATGGTGGCGGTGGTGACCGTCCCGGTCTTGTCCAGGACGATGGTGTCGACCTGTCGGGTCGATTCGAGGATCTCTGGACCCTTGATGAGGATGCCGAGCTGGGCGCCTCGACCCGTGCCCACGAGCAGGGCGGTCGGCGTGGCCAGGCCCAGCGCGCACGGGCAGGCGATGATGAGCACCGCCACCGCCGCGGTGAACGCCAGTCGGGCGTCGCCGGTGTTGGCCAGCCAGAAACCCAGCGTGGCTGCGGCCAGGGCGATGACGATGGGAACGAAAACGGCGGAGACCCGGTCGGCGAGGCGCTGCACGGGGGCCTTGCCCGACTGAGCCTCTTCCACCAGACGGGCCATCTGGGCCAGCTGGGTGTCGCCGCCGACCCGGGTGGCCCGCACCACGAGCCGGCCGCCGGCGTTGACCGTGGCCCCCACCACGGGCTGGCCGGGGCCGACCTCGACCGGCACGCTCTCACCGGTGAGCAGGGAGGTGTCGACCGCGGACACGCCGTCCTCGACGACACCGTCGGTGGCGATCTTCTCGCCTGGCCGCACCACGAAACGGTCGCCCACGGCGAGCTGATCGACGGGAATGCGGCGCTCCCCGCCGTCCGGATCCAGGACGGCGACGTCCTTGGCCCCCAACTCCAGCAGGGCCCGCAGGGCGGCGCCCGCTCGACGCTTGGCCCGAGCCTCGAAGTAGCGACCGGCGAGCAGGAACACGGTCACCGCCGCCGCCACCTCGAGGTAGAGGTCGTCCTCCGCCTGGGTCCGGGACACGGTCAGGGTGAAGCGCATGGTCATCCCCGGGGTGCCGGCGTCGCCGAGGAACAGCGCCCACGTCGACCAGACGAAGGCGGCCAGCACGCCGACCGAGATGAGGGTGTCCATCGTCGCGCTGCCGTGGCGCAGGTTGGCCCACGCCGCCCGGTGGAAGGGCCAGGCGCCCCACAGGGCCACGGGGGCCGCCAACGCAAAGGCCAGCCACTGCCAGTGCTCGAACTGGAGCGCGGGCACCATCGCCAGGATCACCACGGGCACCGAGAGCACGGCGGAACCGACCAGGCGAGCGCGCAGCGAGACGAGATGGGGATCGGTCGCCCCGGTGTCCCCGGCGGCGCCGGCCTCGTCCCCCGGGCGCAGCGCCGGCGCGGTGGCGCCGTAGCCGGTCGCCTCCACGGTCGCGACCAGGTCGTCGGGGGCCACGATGGCCGGATCGAAGTCGACGGTGGCCCGCTCGGTGGCGAAGTTGACCGTGGCCCGCACCCCGTCCAGCCGGTTGAGCCGCTTCTCGATCCGGGCCGCGCACGACGCGCACGTCATCCCGGTGATGTCCAGGTCGAGGCGGCCGCCAGGCTCCGAGCCGGCGCTGGTCGTGGTCACGAGCTCACCTCGACGGTGAAGTCGGCGGTGTGGACCTCGCCGCGGTGGGCGAACTGAACGAACAACCGGTAGCTCCCGGCCGACGGCAGGCCGCCGGCGAACCGCAGCTCGGGGCCGCCGGTCGGGGCGTCGGCGTGGAGGTGGACGTAGGCCACGTCACCCGCTCGCAGCGCCACCAGGTGGCCGGCGTTGCCCAGATACGGCTCCAGGTCCTCGGCCGGGACGCCGTCCCGCTCGACGGTCACGACGACCGGTAGGCCGGGGTCGGTGGTCGGCGGGTCGACCAGGGTCAGCTCGTAGCCGTCGACCGCGGCCCGGTCGCCGGCTGCGGCCCGTGGTGCGGGAGCGAACTCGCCTGCGACCTCGATGTCGGCGCCGAGGACAACGGGCGTGGGCTCGTCCCGGTCGGCGGCCACGGCGTCGACGATCAGCCGCCAGGTGCCGGCCCGGTCGAGCCGCACCGGTGTCGACCACGTGCCCGACGCGGCGTCGAGGACGGGGTGCAGATGTTGGAACCCGCTGAGATCACGGCGGACCACGATCAGGTGCAGGAGCGCCTGATTCTCCTCGGTGAACTCCCGCACCGGATCGCCGTCCGCGCCCAGGATGGTGAACTGGATGCCGGTCGCGCCGCCCGCCGACCGAGGGTCCATGGCGAGCCGGTAACCGCCGGCCGCCACGTGGAGACCGAGCCGGCCGGCGTCGCCCGGCACGGCCGCGGGGTCGTGCCCCGGTGCGTCGTCGTGGCCCATGTCGGCCGCGTCGTCGGCGCCGACGCCTGCGCCGCTCTGGTCAGGGACGAGAGCCCCGGCGGCCGCGCCGATACCGGCCGCGGCGACAACGCCAAACAGGAACAGACCGAGTCTGACCGGCACCGTCACGGGACGGCCTCGTACCCCGCCTCGTCCACCGCCTGCCACACCGCCTCCTGGTCGATGCCGGTGCCGGTGACCGCGACCGCCTTGGTGGCCAGGTCGACCTCGACATGAACGACCCCGCCCACGCCGACGATCTCCTGCCGCACAACCTGGACGCAATGGTCACAGGTCATGCCCGGGACACTGAAACGCAACTCGCTCGTGGCCGTGGTTCCTTGGGGGGTTGGCTGGCTCACGACTTGACCAGGCGCTCGATCGCCTTGCTGGCCTCGGTCACCAGGGCCGAGGCGTCGGCCGCGTCGGCGCTGACCACGCCGGCCACGCAGTGACGCAGATGATCGTCGAGCAGACCCAGGGCCACGCTCTGCAGGGCCCGGGTGACCGACGCCACCTGGGTCAGGACGTCGATGCAGTAGACGTCGCCCTCGACCATGCGCTGCAGGCCGCGCACCTGCCCCTCGATCCGCCGCAGGCGGGTCAGCACATCGCTCTTCACGTCGGCGTAGCCAGGCTTCGAATCCATGCCTCGAATATACCCCTAGGGGGTACGGGTAGCAACCCCGAGATCAGGCGGTCGACAACGCCGGCAGCCGGAGGAACAGCGCCTGCAGCAGGAGGGCCTCGTTCGGGTTGCGGATCAGCGCCTCGGCCGCCTCGTGGACGGCGCGCACCGCGGCGACATAGGGCGCAGGTCGATCGGACTCGACCGCGGCGTCCCGGTAGCGGCGGGCCAGCGTCGCCAGGCCGAAGCGCAGCTCGTTGGTGCGGTGCCGACGGACCTGACGCTTCTGCCTGCGGTCGAGCTCGCCCCGTCCCGAGCCACGCTCGCCGAACCGGGCGACCCGCGCCTCGAGCTCGACCAGCTCCGCCGCATGGCGGGTGTCGAGCGGGCCCTGGGCGTCGTCGATCGAGGCTCGGAGCTCGGCCACCAGCCGGTAGGCGGTGGCTCCGGTGTCGTCGAGTCGGTCGGGGACGGCCTGCCACGCGGCCCGGCGCAGCGCCAGGCGGGGATCCGTGGCGAGCAGGCGAGCCCGATCGAGGTCGCCGGCGGCGGCCGCGGCCGCCTCGTCGGCGGCACCCGGGTCGACCCCCTCGGCCACCAGCCGGTCGGCGATGAGGCGGGCCGGCAGCGGGTCGAGGTCGACCCGCACGCATCTCGACGCAATCGTCACCAGCTCCGGCGGCACGTCCTCGCTGAGCAGGACGAACACTGTGCTGGCCGGTGGCTCCTCCACGATCTTGAGGAGCTTGGCGGCCGCGGCCGGCTCGGTGGACTCGAACCCGAGACCGACGATCACCTTCCGGTCGCCCTCGACCGGCGTCCTGACGGCCAGCCGGATCAGCTCCTCGGCCTCCTCCACGCGGACCGTGGCCCCGGCCCGTTCGACGACGATAAGGTCCGGGTGGCGCTCGGCCAGGGCCAGGCGCACCAGCCGGTCACGATCCTCCGGCGCCGCCACCTGGGCGAGCAGCTCGGCCGCGAACGCGCGCGCCAGCGGGCGCTTGCCGCTGCCCGGCGGGCCGACCAGCAGATAGGCATGGACGGGCCGGGCCGCCACCGCCCGCAGCCGGGTCACGGCCGGGTCCTGGCCGACGACCTCGGCCCAGGGGTCGGTCGCGAGCTCGCCGGCGGCGGTCACCGCCGTACCGTACGCCGACCGCGCGGCCCAGCCTCCGACCGGTCGTTGGGTGCACCTGACCACATGGACTGTGGTGGACCGCACCCAACGCCGAGGTCAGCCCAGCGGTCGCCGCGCCGGTACATTCGCCGCCCATGACACAGCTCGCGAGCAGGGTCGTCCGGAACCTCCCCTCGCGGCCGACGAGACCGCCACCCTCCTGGGCTTCCTGGAGTTCCACCGCGCCACCCTGGCGTGGAAGTGCGCGGGACTGGATGCGGCCGGCCTGGGGGCGACGGTCGCCGCCTCGTCGATGACCCTGGGTGGGGCTGCTCAAGCACCTGGCCTATGTCGAGGACCTATGGTGCTCCCGACGGCTGCACGGGCGGGGCCCGGCGCCCCGTGGGAGTCAGTGGACCGGGACGCCGACCCCGACTGGGCCTGGCACTCGGCCGCCGAGGACTCCCCCCCGCAGCTCCGGGCGCTCTGGCAGGACGCGGTGGCCCTTTCCCGCTCCCTGGTCACGGAGGCGCGGGCCGACGGCGGCCCGGATCGGCCGGCTGCGTGGATCGACGACTGGTTCGGTGAGGCACCCAGCCGGCGATGGATCCTGGTCCACCTGGTCGAGGAGCACGCGCGGCACAACGGCCATGCCGACCTCCTCCGGGAGTCGGTGGACGGGCTCACCGGGGAGTAGCTCGAACCTAGGCCGACGGGTCGACGACGAGCCGATCGCAGCCGCCCTCGTGGTCGACCCGCAGGGCGGCGTCGACCGCGTGGCCGAGCTCGGCCCTGGCCTCGAGCGGGCCCGAGCTGGGCCAGGCGTCGTACCGGTAGACCTCGCCGGTCGACGGCCGGTACAGCGCCAGGGTGTCGGTGCCGTCGCAGTCCCAGTCGCCCAGCACGAGCACGTCGCCCGCCAGCCCGATGCCGAACGACATCGGCCGGTCGCGATGGGCCGTGGCCACGACGAGCACCAACGACGGTGACCGGGCGGGGTCGACGTACCAGTAGCCGCGGTCCGCACAGCCGTCGCCGTCGGTGTCACCGTCGACGAACGAGGCACCCGGTGGCACGGAGGTCTGGGCCGAGGAGGGGGCCGGGCAGTCGACCGCGGGGGAAGGCACGGGCCGGGGCGACGGCCCGACGGTTACTGCGATCGCCGCGACCCCGAGTGCGCCGGCCAGCCGGACCGGCCACCGGCGTCGTCGACGCTCGCCGGCCGGCGCCGGCCTCGGCGGGCGGGGACCGAAGCGCCGCGTGTCCCCGATCCCACCATCGTGGCCGCGGCCGCGGCCGCCGCTCTCCCCGGGCGGCGCCGGCGGGCGGATGTCGTCGTGGTCGACCGCATTCCTGAGCGACCACGCCAGGTCCTGGGCCCGCAGAAAGCGAGCCCGAGGGTCGGGATGGGTCGCCCGCTCGATCACTTCGGCCAGGCGGAGCGGCACCCGGTCGGCCGAGCCCACGGCCCGGGCGCACAGGACGCCGAGGGCGTAGATGTCGGCCCGGCCGTCGGGGGCCGCGCCCGCCAACCGTTCGGGGGCGACGTAGTGGTCGGTGCCCTCCAGCGTCCGCCGGCCCGCCCGGCCACCGACGGTCCGGGCGACGCCGAAATCGGCCAGCAGCGGTTGGCCGTCGGAGGTGAGGAGCACGTTGCTCGGCTTCACGTCGCCGTGGACGAGACCCCGGGCGTGAGCCGAGGCCAGGGCCTGGGCGACGGGCGCGGCCACCGCCACCAGCTCCCCCGGTGTGAGCCGGCGCCCCGTCGCCAGCAGGTCGGCGAGGGAACCGCCCGCGGCGTACTGCATGACGATGGCCGGCCCGCCGTCGTCGTCGATCACCTCGATGATGCGGATGACGTGGACGTCGTCGACCTCGGCCAGCACGTCGGCCTCGTCCTGGAGCCGCCGCACGTCGACCGCCACGTCGGGCCGCAGCCGCTTGATGGCGACCGTCCGCCGCGGGTGGTTGGCCGGGTGGGCCCGCCACACGGTCGCCGTGGCGCCGCCGCCGACGACCGAATCCAGAACATAGCGCTCGAGCCCATTCCCAGTTGTCTTGATGTTGTTTATGCTATTTCAGCTCACATCCGGGAACAAGATGCGCGACCGATCGGTTCTGGTGGACCGCACCGTCGTAGTCCAGGACCTACCAGGTTGCCGACACCATGCCGAGCCCACGCTCCATCATCCGCACCTATCTCGGGCTCACGCTCGGGAACACGCTGGCGGCCTCGCTCATCTGGGGGATCAACACGATCTTCCTGCTCGACGCCGGGCTCACGAACCTGGAGGCGTTCGCGGCCAACGCCTTCTTCACCGCGGGCATGGTGCTGTTCGAAGTCCCGACCGGCATCATCGCCGACACGGTCGGCCGGCGGGCGTCGTACCTGCTCGGCACGTTGACGCTGAGCGGCTCGACGCTGCTCTATGTGCTGCTGTGGCGGATCGAGGCGCCGTTCTGGCAATGGGCGGTGGTCTCGATGCTGATCGGTCTCGGCTTCACGTTCTTCTCGGGGGCGGTCGAGGCGTGGCTGGTCGACGCGCTTACGGCGACGGGGTTCACCGGCGAGTTGGAGTCGGTCTTCGGCCGGGGCCAGATCGTCGGGGGCGTGGCCATGCTCACCGGCTCGGTCGCAGGCGGCTTCATCGCCGCCCAAACCAGCCTGGGGGTGCCGTTCGTGCTCCGCGGTCTCATCCTCGTCGTTATGTTCCTCCTGGCGTTCCTGCTGATGCACGACGTGGGCTTCACGTCGGCGAAGGGGGGCCGACCCCTGATCGAGATGCGCAGGATCGCCTCGGCCTCGATCGAGTACGGCTGGCGGGTCCCCGCGGTCAAGTGGCTCATGGTCGAGTCGCTGTTCACCGGTGGCGTCGGGATCTACGGCTTCTACGCCCTGCAGCCGTATCTCCTCGAGCTCTACGGCGACCCCGAGGCCTACCAGATCGCCGGGCTGGTGGCGGCCATCGTCGCCGGCGCCCAGATCGTGGGGGGCGTGGCTGCCCCTCTGGTCCGCCGGCGGGTTCGGCGCCGCACCTCTGCGCTCATTGCCGCGACGGCGCTGGGCGTGGTCAGCCTCGGCCTGATCGGCTCGGTCGAGAGGTTCTGGGCGGTGATCGGGCTGGTCACCGTCTGGGCCCTGCTGTTCGCGGCCACGATGCCGCTGCGCCAGACCTATCTCAACGGCCTGATCCCTTCACGCCAGCGGGCGACGATCCTCTCGTTCGACTCGCTGATGGACTCGACCGGCGGCGTCTGGGCCCAGCCCGTGCTCGGGCGGGCGGCCGATGTCTGGGGTTATGCCCCGTCGTATCTGATCGCCGCAGGGATCTCGGCCCTGGCGCTCCCGTTCCTCGCCCTCTCCCGGCGCCAGAACGCGCCCGCCGACTACATCGGGCCCGCCGGCGACCTCGAGGTGACGGACGCAGCCAGAAGCGTCACCTGACCCGTGACCCCCAACGAATGTTCGGTGGATCCTTCCCAATAATGGGAAAGATCCACGGCAAGTTCGGGCAGGGCTCCGGTCGTCGGTCGGGTCAGCCCGGCGACCACGCCGGATCCCGCCCGCTCAGTCCGATCACCCGGTCGAGCAGCGGGGCGTCGTCCGCCACCTCGATCACCGGCCCGAACAGCCCCTGACGCTTCGCTTCCATCCCCGGCGCGGAGAACTGCAGGACGAACGCGTGAATCGCGTCGAGCGACTCCGGGGCGCAGGAGTACGGCTGGCGGCTGGCCCGGGCGATGTCCCACCCGTGGATGACGAGCTCGTTCAACGGGACGAGACCGGCCACCTCGCCGGGGAGGTCGACGCCTCCGGCCCGGGTCGTACCGGTCCACGCCGCCGGGTGACGCCACGCCGTGGCCAGCAGGTCGAGGTCGCGCGGGATCCGGGTGCGCCAGTCGTCGCCGAGTCTGGACGCGTCGCCGGCCGGGCCCTGGGCTGTGGCCTCGCCTCCGTTCTTGGCCGCCGCGCCGGCGAAGGCGAGGCTGACCCCACCAACGTGGTCGACCAGGTCACCCCGCGAGTAGGCGGGGCACGGGTCGGCCCGTCGAGCAGGTCGCCGGGAAGGCCGGCGCTCAGCTCGGCCATCCGCCTCGCGGCCGGTTCCAACGTGTGCATGGTCATGTCGATGGAACGCATCCGCGCCGATGAACTCATCGCCGCCACCTCAGGGATGGGCGACCTGGATGATCTCGACGTCGCCGCTGTTGACGAGGAACCCTCGGCCGACGGTCATGGCCACGGGAACGCGACGGGGGAGGTTGACCCCCAACAGCTCGCCGTCGAGATCGACGTTGGGGCGCAGCAGCACGCCGAGCTTCGAACGCCGCAACGACCTGGTCCAGTGGCTGAACGATCCCCTCAGGCTTTCGGATCGCCCGGCGGCGACGACGAACAGGTCGGCCGGGCTGGCCCCGCCGAGCAGGCCGCTGAGCACGTTCATCGGGTCGTCGACGGCGTCGGCGTCGTCGACGAGGAGCAGCGTCGGCCGAGCGGGGGTGATGAGCGGCAGCAGCTCGGTGGCCAGCCGATCCGGTGCCAGATGGTGCTCGGGATCGATCATCGACGGCAACGGGCTGCGCGCCGGCGCCAGGGTGACGACGACCAGGTCGGCCCGCGCCGCCCGACAGGTCGTGGCCAATGCGGCCAGGGTGCTGGTCTTGCCCGACCGGGCCGGGCCGGCGACAAGCCCGTGCTCGCCCTCGTAGACCACGAGCCAGCCGGGACCCAGCTCGGCCTCGGTGATCCCGACCGGGATCCGCCACGGGCGGATGTCGAGCTCGGCCTCGGCCCGGAGCCGATCGAGGGCGACGTCGACGGGAAGCAGTCCGATCGTCGCCGGTCGCCGGCTCGGTTCCGGGTAGATCCTGGCGTAGCGGCGAGCCGCCGAGGCCAGGTCGTCGACCGGCATGGCCACCTGGATCACCTGCCGGGTCTCGGCGACCATGGCGCCGCCGGGCCCGAACTTCGGCACGGTCTTGGACGGGATGCCGAACTGGGCGTAGTCGTACGGGTCGGCCAGGCGCAGCAGGAGCTTCTGGCGCACCAGCGATGCCATCGCCGACGGGACCGCACCGGCTCGGTCGGCGGTGAGGATGGTATGGATGGCGACCTCGGGACCGTCGGCGAACACCCGTTGGAACTCGTCCATCATGGTCATGCCGATCAGGTCGCGATACTCGGCGTTGAAGGCGGCGTAGCCGTCGACGAACACCACGATCATCGGCTCGGCCGCACGGGCCTCGGCGGTGAGGTCGCGCCGCCGGTCGAGCTCTGAACGCAGGAAGCGGACGAGCCGCATCTGGCGCTCCCGCTCGGGCGCGCCGATCACCGCGCCGGTGTGGGGCAAGGCCTCGAGCGCATCGAGCTCGCCCGCACCAAAGTCGAGGGCGTAGAGATGCAGCCGATCGGCCGGGTGGAGCCGGGCCAGGCTGAGGGCGATGGCGCCGAGCGTGCCCGTGGTGCCGGCGCCGCCGACGCCGTAGATGAGCAGGTTGCCCTGGGCCGGCTGCCAGCCCGTCGGGTACTGGGTCTGGCGGTCGGGGTCGTCGGCCAGGGCGATCGTGGCCTCGGGGGCGGCCGGATCGGGCGGCGGCGCGGCCATCAGCAGCCGGTCGAGGTCGACGAAGTTCGGCAGCGGGTCCGGCCATGGCCGACGGGGGGCGGGGCGGCCGGTACGGCGGTGGGCCTCGATCATCGACTCGACCAGCAGGGCGAGATCCGTCACCTTCTCGCCCTCATGCTCATCGCCGCCGACCGGTAGCGGCAGCGAAGCCGCCGGCTGTGGCCGAGGTGATGGCCCGAAGCGGAACGGTGCCGCATCGACCGGCGTCACCACACCGTCGAGCCGGGCCGCGGTGGCCAGCGCGGTCTGGATCGGCACCACCTCGCCCGCGCCGAGACGCACGTAGGCCCGACCCGCGGCGTGGCGGGGCAGCCGGGCCGCGTCCGGGCGGTCGATGATGTCGGACGAATCGCCGTCGTCCTGCACGCGGAGGGCGATGCGAAGGTTGGTGTTGGCCCGGATGTTGTCGCTCACCGCCCCGGACGGCCGCTGGGTGGCGAGCACCATGTGGACCCCGAGGCTGCGGCCCCGCTGGGCCACGCCGACGAGGGCGTCGACGAACTCGGGGAGCTCGGCCTTGAGCGTGGCGAACTCGTCGACGACGACCAGCAGGCGGGGCAGGGGTTCCGTCGCCCGCCCGCCCCGCAGGTACATCGGCAGGTCGGTGGCCCCGGCCTCCCGCAACACCCGCTCCCGGAACTTGAGCTCGGCCTCGAGGCAGCGCAGGGCCCGCTCGGCCAGGTGCTCGTCGAGATCGGTGACCATCCCGACCGTGTGTGGCAGCCGGGCGCATTCGTCGAAGGCGCTGCCCCCCTTGAAGTCGATGAGGACGAAGGTGAGGTGCTCGGGGTCGGTGTTGGCCGCCAGCCCGGCGACCAGGGTGCGCAACAGCTCGGACTTCCCGGAGCCCGTGGTGCCGCCGACCAGCGCGTGCGGGCCATCGGCGTGCAGGTTGACGGTGAACACGCCGTCCTCGGCCATGCCGATCGGTGCGGCCGGCGGCGGATCGGCGCCCGCCGCCTTCCACCTCGACAGCACCGCGTCGGCGTCGATCTCGTCGAGGTCGAGGAGGGGCAGCAACCGGATCATGTCGGGCAGCCCCGCCCCGACGATCGTGAGCTCCGGGTCCTCGAATCGGGCCAACGCCCGGGCACATTCCCGTGCCGTGTCGTCGGCCATGCCGGCGGCGAGGAAGCGGTCGATCCGCCGCCCGAGCTGGGGCAGGTGCAGCGTGGCCTCACCGTCGGGGCCCTGCAGGTCGATGACCGTGGTGCACACCGCGGGCAACCGGTCGCTGGTGCTGGCGATGACGATCCCGGCCACCGGCCCGGCCCCGCCTCGGAGAAGGGTGCGGGCCGGCGCCCGGCGCCCCTCGGTCAGCGACTCGTCGTCGACGACGACGAACAGCGTCGGTCCCTGCTGGTCCCTGCGCTTCCGACCCCGTTCGCGCTCGTGCTCGCTCTCCTGCTGCAGCCAGCCCTCGACCATCCGGTTGGAGAGCTCAGGATCGGCGGACAGCAGCCGGGTGCTCCCGCCGCCCGGATCACGTGTATGGGGCAGCCACTTGGTCCAGTCCCACTCGGTCGCTCGGTCGGGGTGGACGAGGACCACGGTCGGGAGGTCGGCCGGGCCGTGATGCACCGCGGCCTGGCACACCAGCGACCGGGCCAGGGCCACGGCGGCGGGTCGGTCGCCGACGATCCCGACGACGCCGCCCGCGGACAGATCGACGGCGACCGGGGCTCGGGTGAGGGTGCTTGCCCCGCGCACGGCCGCCGTCAGCTCCTCGGGCGCATCCTTCTTGACCTCGTCGACCGGCGGGGTCCAGGGCACGTCGCCGAGACCGGACCGCAGCCGCAGGAAGTCAGGGTCGTGGGGCCGGCGCTCCCACAGGCGAGTGCTGGGCAGCAGGACCCGGCGCATGACCTCGGCCGGGTCCGGGTGGGCGGTGTCGAGCCGAGCCGACTCGGTGGTCACCGCGCCGAACAGCTCGGACTGGAACGTGGCCAGCTGCTTGGCGAACCGCTCGGTCTCCCGGCGCGACCCCCGCCGGCCTCGGATCTTCCCCTGGATCCAGTTCCCCAGCACCATGATCGGGCTGAGCAGGGTGAAGGCCAGGAACCCGACCTGTCGGGTCGCGGCGAACAGGGCGCCGGCCAGGACGAGCGGGGCGATGAACGCCACGATGTTGAAGGCCGCGTTCGAGGTCGAGGTCTTCGGCGGTTCGGGAACCTCGATGGCGTCTGGCGGCGGCGGCGGGGCCGGTCTCGGGGGCCGATTGAACGGGATGGTGCCCGCCGCGTTGACATGGCGCAGCGGGTCGACGGCCATGGGTCGATCGTCGGTCGTCGGGGTGCGGGCCATGGTCTGCAGGGCACCGAACCGCACGATCGAGCCGGTGGCGACGCCCACCTCGGACGTCACCGGCTGGCCATCGACCCACGTGCCGTTGAGCGACTCGAGGTCGCGGACGCGGACCCGCCCCTCCTCGTCCAGGGTGACCTCGGCGTGACGCCGGGAGACGGTGTGGCTCTCGAGGACGAGGTCGCATCCCGACTCCCGGCCCAGCACCGACAGCCCGACCGGCAGCGGGAGCCGGCGGCCGCCGTCGAGCCCGCCGATGACCTCGAGCGTGAGCCGGCCCTGGGTGGGCGGCTCGGTCCGGCCCCACTCGGCGATGCTGACCACCGCCCCCTCGTGCAGCCCGCACTCGTCGAGATCGAGATCGGGCCCGGCCAGGTGATCGCCGATCAGGAGGCGCCGGTTCGTCGTCCCTCCCGGATCGAGCGCGGCGACCAGGTCGGCGACGGTCGCCGCCGGGTCGTTGATACGAAGGTCGAGCTCGCGTCGTTCGGCGCCGGCGGCGAAGACGATCTGCATGGCGGGTCAACGCTACTGAGCCAGCCGCCGGTCGACGGCGTCGCGGACCCTGGCGGCGACCACGTCGACCCCGGCGGCGCCGTCGACCACGATCCAGCGGTCGGGCTCGGCCGCGGCCAGCTCGGCATACCCCTCGGCCACCCGTTGGTGGAAGTCGTGGCCGGCCGCCTCAAGCCGGTCGCGATCGCCGCCGAACCGGGTGGCGGCCACGTCGGCCGGGACGTCGAGCAACACGATGAGGTCGGGCCAGAGGCCGGCCGTGGCCCAGTCGTTGATCCTGCGCACGTCGTCGACGCCCAGGGCCCGGCCGAACCCCTGGTAGGCCAACGACGACGCGATGTACCGGTCGGCGACCACCGTCTCCCCCGCGGCCAGGGCCGGCCCGATGACCTCGGCCACGTGCTGGGCCCGGGCCGCGGCGAACAGCAGCGCCTCTGCCCTCGGGTCGAGATGGACATCGTCGACATGGAGGAGGATCTGCCGCACCCGCTCGCCCAGCTCGGTGCTCCCCGGTTCGCGGGTGCACCTGGCCCCGAGGTGGGCGGCGAGCAGGGCCGCCTGGGTCGACTTGCCCGAGGCGTCGCCGCCCTCGAGCGCGATGAATCGACCCCTGGCGGTCACTCGCCGCTCTCGGATGCCGTCGCCTCGTCGGCCCGGCGTCCGATGTGGCCGGCCCGGAGCGACATGCCCGTCACCACCCCGCCGGCCAGCACGAGCAGCCCGGCCAGGAACAGCGTGAGGCGCACACCGGGCAGGAACACCTCGACCCCGAACACCTCGACCCGCCGGTCGCCGAACAGGCGGGCCGACAGGTCGTCGAGCAGCTCGGCCATGAACGGCCCGACGGCGAACGCGATGAGCAGGCACAACCGCACCAGCGTGTACAGCGCAGAGAAGGTGCGCCCCCTGAGCTCGTCGTCGGTGTTCTCGTGGAGCAGGGTGAACCCGAGGACGTACACCCCGCCGGCGCCGGTGCCGAGCACGAACACCAGGGCCAGGGCCGGCGCCAGGCTGGAGACGCTCGCCGCACCGATGAGCGACGCGCCGGCGACGAGGAGCGACAGGGTGAAGATCCGAACCTTGTCGATCCGGCTCTGCAGCACCGACAAGGCGATGACGCCACCGGCCACGCCGAAGCCGAGGGCGGTGACGAACAGCCCGAAGCCGGCGGCGCCGGCGCCGAGCACCGCGATCGAGAACACCGATCCCAACGGCACGACCATGCCCCCGCCGACCAGGCCGATGGCGAGGCCGACGTTCACCGAGCGGACGATCGGGTTGATGAAGACGTAGCGCCAGCCCTCCTTGAGCTCGCGGAACGTCGCGCCCCAGACGATGCGCCGGGACGGCTGGTCGTCGGCGCCGTCGGCGTCGTCGTCGCGCTCGGGCCGGACCCCGACCCGCGGCGACCACAGCGGCAGGGTGGCGATCAGCAGCGCCGACACGACGAAGGTCAGGCCCTGGATGTAGAAGGCGAGCGCGGTGCGGTTGAGCTCGAGAAAGCCGAGGGCGTCGATGTTTCCCAGCCAGGCCGCGACCCCGGCCAGCAGGGCGAACAGCAGCGAGGCGATCGGGAAGGTGCCGTAGGCCGCGACCAACGACAACGAGTTCGCCGTGGTGAGCCGGTCCGGAGGCACCAGGTTGGGCACCGAGGCCTCCTTCGCCGGCGAGAACAGGAGGGCGCCGACCTCGAGGAGGAACGACGCGACCACCAGCCCGAGCACGGAGTCGACCCACGGCAGGGTGGCGACCACGGCCGCCCGCCCGAGGTTGCAGGCGACCATGACCCTCTTGCGGTCCCACCGGTCGACCATCACGCCGGCCACCGGCGCCAGGAAGAACCCTGGGACGATCCTGGCGATCATCACCAGGCCGACGGCGGCCCCGGCACTCGCAGCGCCGTCGCCGCCCAGCCCGACGCTGGCGGCCAGGATGGTGATGCCGAGGAAGCCGAGCCAGTCGCCGAGGGCGGCCACCACCTGTGCCAGCCACAACCGGAAGAACTCGTGGGTACCGAACAACCGGACGTGCAGCGCGGCCTTGTCGTCGTCGACCCTCCGAACCGGCACCGACGTGAGCGGATCGTCGCCCGTCGGCGACCGGAGACCCACCCGAGGCTGTGCCGCAATCCTGGGGTCGGCCATCGGGCCACAGTATCCGTGGCTCTCCACCGAACTGTGCTGGGTCGGGGCGACCCAGGTCCTGGGTCAGCGGGCCTTCTCGGCCGCCGTCCTCCTCGCCGCCGTCTGCTTGGCCGCCGTCTGCTTGGCCGCCGTCTTCTTGGCCGCCGTCTTCTTGGCCGCCGTCTTCTTGGCCGCGGTCTTCTTGGCCGCCGTCTTCTTGGCCCCGGCCTTGTTGGTCGCCCGGCGGGGCCGGGCCGGACCCTTGGCCCGCCGCTCGGCCAGCAGCTCGAGCGCCCGCGCCATGGTGAGACTGTCGACCTCGTCACCCTTTCGCAGCGATGCATTGGTCTCGCCGTCGGTGACGTAGGGCCCGTACCGACCGGCCCGCACGACGATCGGCTTCGACGTCGTCGGGTCGTCGCCCAGCTCCCGCAGGGTCGTCGGCGTCGACCGGCGCGACCCCGGCCCGTACTTCGGCGCCGCGAACCGCTCGACCGCCTCGTTGAGGCCGACGGTGAAGATCTGTTCCTCGCGGTCGAGGCTCCTGGTCTCCGACCCCCGCTTCAGGTACGGCCCATACCGTCCGTGCAGGGCGGTGATCTCCTCGCCGGTGGCCGGGTCGATCCCCACCACCCTCGGCAGCGACAACAGCCGCAGGGCCTCGTCGACGGTCACCAGGTCGGGCGTCATCGACGTGAACAGCGAGGCCATCCTGGGCTTCTCGCCCTCGGGCAGGGTCTCGGCGTCACCGAGCTGCACGTAGGGCCCGAACCGACCGGATTTCACGTAGAGGGGCAGGCCGGACGCCGGATCGACACCGAGGGGCTCGTCCCCGGCGGGGGCCGACAGCAGCTCGAGCGCCCGAGCCACGGTGAGCTCGTCCGGGGGCAGGTCGTCGGGGATCGACGCCCGCTGGTCGCCGTACTGGAGGTACGGCCCGTACCGACCGTTGCGCACGACGACGTCGACGCCGGCGTCGTCGCGACCGATCGGGATCGAGTTGACCGCGGCCGGGTCGATCTCGGCCCGGCCCTGGTCGACGAGCCGAGCCAGCCCCGGGCGGCCGTTGCCGAACCAAAAGGCGCGCAGCCACGGTTCCCGCGCCTCGTTGCCCTTGGCGATCTCGTCGAGATCGTCCTCCATGTGGGCGGTGAAGGCGTAGTCGACGAGATGGCTGAAGTTGTGCTCGAGGAGGTTCGTCACCGCGAACGCGGTCCACGTCGGCACCAGGGCATTGCTGCGCTTGCGGACGTAGTCGCGGTCCTGGATGGTCCCGATGATGCTGGCGTAGGTCGACGGCCGGCCCACGCTCAGCTCCTCCATGCGCCGGATGAGCGACGCCTCGGTGTAACGCGCGGGCGGCGAGGTCGTGTGGCCCTTGGGCTCCAACGCCGACACGGGCAGGATGTCGTTCTCGGCCAGGGCGGGCAGCAGCGTCTCCCGATCGTCGAGCTCTGCCTCTGGATCGTCGCGGCCCTCGACGTAGGCCCTGAGGTAGCCGGGGAACTCGATGGTGCGTCCTGACGCGCCGAGCTCGGCCTGCTCGCCGGCCGACGACGTCGCCTCGATGCGGACGCTCACCGTCCGGCCCCTGGCGTCGGCCATCTGCGACGCCACCGTGCGCATCCAGATCAGCTCGTACAACCGGAGCTCGTCGCGCCGCAGCTCGCTTCCGAGCTCGCGTGGCGTGCGCCACGACTCGCCGGCCGGTCGGATGGCCTCGTGCGCCTCCTGGGCGTTCTTGACCTTGTTCGAGTACACCCGCGGGCGCTCCGGGAGATAGGCGGCGCCGTAGAGCTGGCGCACCAGGGCCCGGGCCGTGGCCACGGCCGATTCGGCCAGCGCCACCGAGTCGGTGCGCATGTAGGTGATGTAGCCCCGCTCGTACAGGTTCTGCGCCGTGCGCATCACCTGCTGCGCCGTCATGCCCAGCTTGCGCCCGCCCTCTTGTTGGAGGGTGGATGTCATGAACGGCGGCTTGGGCTTCGAGGCGTACGGCTTCTCCTCGACCCGCCGCACACGGAACTCGGCGCCGTCGAGCCGCTGGGCCAGCCCCCTGGCCGTCGGCTCGTCGAGCACGACCACCGCGGCCGCGGCGTCTCTGAGCTGACCGCTGCGGTCGAAGTCGCGCCCGGAGGCGACCCTGGTCCCGTCGAGGGCGACCAGGGTGCCGGTGAACCCGGGCGTGGTGGAGAACATGGCGTCGATGTCCCAGTAGCCGGCCGGCACGAACGCCATCCGTTCGCGTTCCCGTTCGACCACGAGCCGGACGGCCACGCTCTGCACCCGGCCGGCGGACAGACCCGGGCCGACCTTGCGCCACAACAGCTCGGACACCGGGTAGCCGAACAGGCGGTCGACGATGCGGCGGGTCTCCTGGGCGTCGACCAGCCCGAAGTTCATGGCACGCGGTCGGCGGATGGCCTCGTCGATGGCCGACTGGGTGATCTCGTGGAACACCATCCGGCGCACCGGGACCTTGGGCTTGAGCACCTCGAGCAGGTGCCACGAGATGGCCTCGCCCTCCCGGTCCTCGTCGGTCGCCAGATAGAGCTCGTCTGCGCCCTTCAACGCGTCGCGCAGCTCCTTGATGATGTGCTTCTTGTCCGGGTAGACGACGTAGGTCGGCTTGAAATGGTTGTCGACGTCGACGGCCAGGCCCTTCGACTCGAGGTCGCGGACGTGGCCCATTGACGACTTGACCACGAAGTCGCGACCGAGGAACCCCGCGATGGTGCGGGCCTTGGCGGGCGACTCGACGACGACCAACGACCTCGGCATGGCGCGGACAGGGTACGGAGTCGAACCGGCCAAATGTCAACCTCGGCCGGATCCATCGGCGCCGCTTCCAGGACACTAGGCGTAGCGAGCGTCCTCATACCGCCGAGAGGGATGTCAGCGCTTCGCGCTGGGGGCGCCCGGAGGGCGCCCCCGTCGTGCCGGTCGTAGCGTCCTGGTTGCTGAAGACCGGGAGACTGCGATGGCCGACTACGCGACCCTACTGCGGGACCATGTGACGCTCACCTGCCGGTCGGTGGACCGGATCTTCCTGCAGGGGTACATGCCGAAGCTCCAGTCGGTGGGGCTGGTGTGCAACTTCCTGCGGTGGCCGCGGGGGTTCCCGATCCCGTCGTCGGCGGCGTTCGGCAAGATCGGTGACGCCTATGTGGCGGCGGTGCATCGTTTCGCGAAGGACAACTCGATCCCGGTGGTGCACGTCGCCAAGGGGGAGAGCAAGGAGGCCTTTGCCCGCCCGCTCATTGACGCCGCTGCGGCCGAGGGCGGCGAGGGGAAGGTCGTGCTGATCGGGATCGCCCAGGAGAAGGCGTCGGTGTGGCGGTCGTGGCCGTCCAAGGGTCAGGAGAATGCCCGGCATCCGCACATGGAGTGGGGCCGGCAGATGGCGTTCGTGAACCATTTCTACTTCTACGTGTGGGACCCGACTGGGGTGTGGCGTTCATCAAGACCAACGGGTATGCGCCGTGGCCGATCTGGCTGTGGCTCAACGGCCACGACTGGGCCAAGCGCCAGTGTGAGCGGGCCGGGATCGGCTACGAGGCGCTCGACAGCGGCTTCCGGTCCTGCGATGACCCGAGGGCGTTGCAGCGGATCTGTGCCCGGCTCGGCTCCGGCGCGGTGAAGAGCTTCTTGTGGCGGTGGCTGCGCCGGCTGCCGTCGCCGTTCACCCAGGATGACCTGCGTGCCGGCTACGTCTATGAGCTCGCCTTCCGCCAGTTCGAGGTGTCCGACACCCGGGTGTTCGACCGGCCCCAAGCGGGGCGGTCGTTCTTTGAGGGTGTCATCCGCGACCACCTCGATGTTGGTCGGCCGTCGTCGGTGGCGTTGATCTTCGACCGGCGCATCAACTCGCGCACACCGGGCAGCTTCCGCACCAAGGTCATCACGAGGGGCGTCGACCCGCAGGTGTGCTGCTACTACAAGTCGTCGAGGATCAAGCAGTACTTCAAGGAACACCGGGCGTTGCGCACCGAGGTCGTGGTGGGCGACACTCGGGACTTCGGGGTCGGCAGACGCGTCAACGCCGAGAACTGGCATGCCCTCCGGGCGGTTGGCGATCACGCCAACAAGCGTCTCTGTGACGCTCAAGCGGCTGACGCTCAGCCCGCTCCCGATGTGGTCACCTTCGATGAGGTGACCCGGCCGTCCGACGTCGGCGGCCTCCACGCCCCCGGTCTGCGGTTCGGAGACCGACGAGTCATGGCCGTCCTGCCGCCATCGTCGGCTTCGCCCATCTCATCGCCGGGTTCGACAACCGCCAGCTCACCAACCTTGTGGCCACGCTCCTCGACGCGTCCTACAGCAGCCGGCAGGCCACCTACGACCTCCGCCGACTCAGACGCAAGGGGCTGATCGAACGGCTCCCGCACTCGAACCGCTACCAGCTCACCCCGCTGGGCCGACGGGTCGCGGTACTTTTCACCAAAGCCCACGGCCGTGTGCTCGCTCCCGGGCTGGCATGGCTCGACCCCGCCCTGCCCGCCGAGGTGTCACAACGATCGCCCCTGGCCAAGGCCTGGCGGCAACTCGATGAGACCCTCAACGACTACATCACCCGAGGGATGATCGCAGCCTAGGAGACCCCGCACGCGTCGGCGGCGGCGGTGAACCGGGCGTCGACGTCGCGCGGGGCCTCCGCCGCCTCCAGCTCGTCGAGGGTGTACCGCCTGACCAGGTTGTCGGCCAGGCATCGGGCGCCGTCGAGGTCGGTGCCGAAGGCGATCTCGTCGGCGGCCAGGAAGCTCCTGGCCGCGGGATACGCGAGGGCTCGGGCGCCGTCGCCGGTCAGGTCGAGCTCGGCGTCCGGCCCGGGGTCGCACGCCGTCACCGCCACCGTGTCGCCCTCGCGGGCGACCACCGGTGCGATCGCGGGCGTCGCCGCGGCCCACTCGACCAGCGCCCCGTGCAGCTGATGAGTGTCGGTCTCGGTGTCGCCCTGCACGACCAGGTCGGCACAGACCACCCCGCCGGTCTCGTACAGCGTGTAGCCGTCGCCCCGCCAGCCGTCGACGGCGTCGAGGGCCAGCAGCGGGTCGATCCGCTCGGCCAGCACGACGAGCCACCCCACCGCGCCGAAGTCGCCTTCGTCCGCCACGTCGCCCTCCACCTCAGGGGGGTCGGGAAGGTCGGGGGCGTCGGCGTCGAGATAGCGGAAGGGGTCGATGAGCTGTTCGTCGCTGCGCGGCGGCTCGGCGAACGCCTCGTCGACGGCGTCGCCGCCCATGGCGTCGAGCAGGGCGACGAACGGGTCGCCGAGAAGGTAGGGCGCGTCGAAGAACGCCACCATCGACGCCGGCAGGTCGGCCACCGCCTCCTGGCCCTCGTCGAACTGGTCGGCGGTGATGTCGTCGTACTCGCCCTGCTCGTCCCGGTCGAGCGAGTCGATGTACTCGAGCTCGATGCGTATGGCGTCGCCCTCGACCAGCCCGGTCATGGCGAACGACTCGCCGCCGGTCGTCTCGTCCTCCGGGAACAGGTCGGGAAAGTGTTGGTGCTGCAGGGCATGGGTCAGCTCGTGGACCAACGTGACCTCCACCCCGACGTCGATGTCGTCCGTGTCGTCGGTGCCGTCCGTGTCGCCGCGCCTGACCACGATGCGCTCGGCCGCGGCGTCGTAGAAGGCCAGCGTTCCCGAGTCGGCCAGCTCGTTGCCCGCGTCGAGCAGGTCGAGATCGCCCTCGGCCAACCCGAGCGCCCGCAGCAACGCGGCCTGGTCTTCGTAGAACTCCTCGTCACCGGCGGCCAGGTCCGCGTCGTCCAGCCGCACCTCGTCCCGGTACTCCTCGGGCGTGAGGAAGTCCACGGGGACGGGATGGTCGAACTCGAGGTCGCGGGCGTCCTCGACGAACTCGACCAGCTCGGTGACGCTCGGGTCCCAGTCCTCGGGCACCGGAGCGCGTTCGGCCATCTTCAACCCGCTCGGGCGGAGCAGCACCACCGCGGTCACCGCCACGAGGCCGACCGCGACCAGCGCGCTCCCGCCGGCCAGCACCCACGGCCAGACCCGGCGCCGCCTCGGGGGCTGCGCCGACGGGACTGGGGCCGCCGGTTGCCCGCACCGCGGGCACACCACGGCGCCGTAGGTGAACCATCCGCAGCGCCCGCAGTACATCGCGCTGCCGGTCTCAGCTCGCCGCGCAGGCCGCGTCGGCCGCCGCGATCCGGTCGTCGACGTCCGCGGGAGGGTCGAAGGCCTCGAGCTCGTCCAGGGTGTAGCGGCGGAGAAGGTCGTCGGCGTGGCACTGCGCCGCATCGAGCGACCGCCCGAGGGCCAGCTCGTCGGCCGCGGTGAAGACCCGGGCGGCCGGGAGGATCAGCGCCCGTGCCCCCTGCCCGGTCAGGCCCACGTCCGCGCCGGCACCCGGATCGCACACGGTCATCGAGATGGTGTCGCCGACCCTGGTCACCGCCGGGGTGACGGCCGGAACCGCGGCCGCCCAGCCGGCGACGGCCGACTGCAGCTCGGTCGTGTCGGTGGCCGTGTCGCCCGTGAGCAGGACATCGGCACACAGCCCTCGCGCCGCGCGGGACAGCGTGTAGGCGTCGCCGCGCCAACCATCGACCGCGTCGAGCGCCTGCCACGGGTCGATGCGCTCCCCCAGGATGGCCAACCAGGCGACGGCCCCGAGGTCGCCCCGGGCCAGCACCTCGGCCCCGGCCGGGGCGGCGGGAGGATCGGGGAGATCGGGTGGATCGGCGTCGAGATAACGGAACGGGTCGAGCACCTGCTCTGCGCTGGTCGGCGGGTTGGCGAACGCGTCGGTCAGCACGTCCTCGCCGTTGGCCTGCAGGAAGTACACGAACGGATCGCCGAGCGAGTGCGGCGCGCCGAGCAGGGCGGCCGCCGTCTCGGGCAGCCCGACGTCGTCGGCCCGCTCGTCGAGCGCCGCTTCGTACTCGTCCTGCTCCTCGCGGTCGAGGGTGTCGATGAAGGCGTACTCCGTCCGCAACGCGTCGCCCTCGACCAGCGATCGCGACCCGAACCGCTGGCCGGCGCTGTCGCCGCCAGCGAACAGGCCCGGGAAGTGCTGATCCTGGAGGGCATGGGTCAGCTCGTGGACGAGGGTGGCCCCGGTGGTGACGTCGACGTCGTCGCCGCGAATCACGATGCGTCGGCGCCCCGGGTCGTAGAACCCGAACGCCAGACTGTCGATCACTCCGGTGCCGGCCGAGACGCCATCGATGGCACCCTCGAGGAGCCCCAAGGCCCGAAGCAGCGCCACGTCGGGGTCGTCGCCCTCGGCCAGGGCCGCGGCCTCGGCGTCGTAGTCGGCGGACGGAAGAAACTCGATTGGGATGGCCCCGTCGAACGCCAGGCCCCGCTCGGCCTCCACGAACGCGGCGAGCTCGGCCACCTCCGGCGCCCACGACTCCGCCTCCGGTCCCGAAGAGTCGTCTGCCGCCGGCGCGTCTGGCGCCGGAGCGTCGTTGCCCACCCAGACGGCGGCCACGACCGAGGCGATCACCAGGACGACGACGATCGCGGCGCCGAGCACCCGGCCGGCTCGCGGCTTCCTGCCGGGCGCCGGCGGCGGCGGTTCTGGGTGCGACGCGGCGTCCGGCGGGCGGGTCGGTGCGAGGGGCGCCTCGGCGACCGGGGCATCGACCGCGGCGGTGATCGGTCCCGTCGGCTCCTCGCGATCGGGACGGACCAGGACCAGGCGCTCGGGTGCGATCACCGGCGGCGAGGCGGCCGGCCGGCGGCGGATGCTGGTGAGCGCGGCGCCGAGGGCGAGTCCAACGACGGTCATCGCCGCGCCCCCGGCCACCAGCGGCCAGCGCCTCAGCGGCGGTGGCGGAGGCGGCGGAGATGCCCGCAACCACCTCGGCCATGACCGGGAGGTCGTGTTCGCTCGCGCTGGGCTTCCGCCACGCCCCAACTGCATCGACCACAGCTAACCAGCCCGAGGTGCCCGGCGGAGGTCACCCCGAGGATCCTGGGTCTGACGGCGTACCCTGACCTGCGGATGAACCACCAACCGACCGAGGCTGAGCCGCTCCCGTCACGAACGGCGGTACTCGAGACGCTCGAGCTCGCCGACCGGGCGGCGATCGCCTACGGTCGAACCGACCTGGCCGACCGGCTGCGCCGGGGAAGCACCCGGCTCACCGATCCCGCCTTCCATGTTCTGGTCGTCGGCGAGTTCAAGCAGGGAAAGAGCTCGGTCATCAACGCGCTGCTACGCGCGACCGTGTGCCCCGTCGACGACGACGTCGCCACCGCGGTTCCGACGCTCATCGGCTACGCCGAACGCCCGACGGCCGTGGTCGCCTTCCACCTCCCGGACGACGCCGACGATGACGCGGTGCCCACGACGGCGGAGATCCCGTTCGAGCAAATCGCGGAGTTCGTCACCGAGATGGCGAACCCGGACAACGCCAGGCGGGTGGCGCAGGTCCAGGTCGGCACCCCCCATCCACTCCTGCGGGCCGCGCTGGTCCTCGTCGACCCGCCGGGGGTCGGTGGACTGGGCTCGGCCCACACCACGATCACGGTGGGTGCCCTGCCCATGGCGAGCGCGGTGCTGTTCGTGCCGGACGCCTCGCAGTAGTTCAGCGGTCCAGAGCTCGAGTTCCTCGACATCGCCCGCTCGATGTGCCCGAACAAGGTGGCCGTCGTGCCCGTCGCCGGGCTGCTGGCTCAGGCCGGGGAGACGCTGCGGGAGGCGGAGTTCAAGGCGCTGCATGGGCTCGGAGCCGCGCCCGCCCCCAGGTCCGAGGTCGAGCCGCTGTACCTCTCGGCCGACCGGTTCGTGCACTCACCGACCAGCATCCCGCTCACATCGATGGAACGGGCGCATCTGCTCGACCGGCTGGGGCTGTTCGGCGTGCGGCTGGGGGCGGCGCTGATCCCGCAGGGAACGGTGCACAACGCCAGCCAGCTGGCGACCGAGCTGGTCCGGCGGAGCGGACTCGATGAGCTGCGGCGGGTCCTGATCTCCCAGTTCGCGGCCCGGCGTGACGTGCTCAAGGCGCGGTCGGCCCTGCTCGCCCTCGAGCAGCTGCTGCACGAATCGGCCGCCCCCGGCCGCGACGGGTTGGCCGCCGAGCTCGAGCGGGTGACGGCCGGGGCCCACGAGATCGCCGAGGTCCGGCTGCTCAACGCCCTGCGCCAGGGTGCGGTCAGGGTCAAGCCGGCCGAGTCCGAGGAGATGGAACGGCTCCTCGGCACCGAGGGCCCGTCGATGCAGGCGCGGCTGGGGCTGGAGCCGACAGCCGGCGACGGCGAGATCCGTGTCGCCGTCCAACACGCCGTCGCCCGCTGCAGCGGCGGGCCGAGAACCCGCCGTCGTCACGGGACGTCACCGACGCGGCCCGCGTCCTCATCCGCACCTGCGAAGGCATGCTCGTCGCCATCGGTTAGCAGGGCGGGGGCAAACTCGACGCACGTACGGCCGGAATTCGACCATGGCTGCGTCGAGTTTGGGGTTTGGCCGGTGGTCGCGGCGGGCAGGTTGAGCGCCATTGGTAGTCATCCTGTGGCTACTGGCCGTCGTCCTGGTGATCGCCGGCATCCTGGCCATCGTCCGTGGCCAAGCTCTCTGGGGCATCGTGTTGATCGTCGTCGGCCTTCTCGTCGGCCCGGGTGGCGTCAGCGTGTTCACCGCCCTGTTCCCTGCGCTGCGGTTGTAGGGCCGCTCGGCCTACTCGAGGATCCGCACCTCGCCGTCGGAAGCCTGCACCACGGCGAGTGCCGCCTGATGGATGCGGGCATGCAGCATCCGGAAACGGTCGACATCGGGATCGCGTTCCGCCACGTCGTCCGGGGCCGCGGCCCAAGGTTCGCCCGTCGCAAGACGGGCGAGCTCCGCGTCCCAGTCGGTGGCCGCGGCCCGCACGCGCAGCCGCATCACCGGCGCCTGGAGGAGGGCCCGTTCGAGGTCGTTCACGATGGCGACGACGACGACGGTCGTGGTCCGCACCCCCGGTGTGGAGAGCAGGCGGAGGGCTTGGAGCTTGCGCATCGCCAGGGCGACGATCATCTGAGGGTCGCCGAGCTCGGTGACGGCCGAGTCGATGTCGGCCAGGTCGATGGCGACCCGGTCGGGCACGTCGAACCAGCTCCGCAGCGTCTCGAACAGTTCCCGGGTCACGCCATGCAGGGCGAGAAGCTCGTCGGGTTTCGGAATGGTCGGGGGCTCGCCTTCGGTGTCGTCTGGATCGTGATGTGGACCATCGTCTGGATCGCGCCCGCTCACCGGCGTCGCCCTCCGAGCATCACCAGGCGCACGGCGGTGCCGCCGTTGCGCACGTCCACGTCCATCTCGTCGGTGAGCACCTTCATGAGCGGGAGACCGAGTCCCCGCTCGCGGTGCGGGTGGGCGGCCGGGACCGCGGCCCGGCTGGCACCGAGCTCGAACCCGCCGGCCCGATCGACGACCTCGACCGCGATGCGTTCGCTGGCCACGGCGAACTCGACCTCGACGGTTTCCCCCGGCCGGCCGTCGCAGACATAGGCGTCGATGGCGTTGGCGCACGCCTCCGACACGGCCAGGCACAGGTCATTGATGCGGAGCGACTCGAGGTCGGGCCCATGGTTGGCCACGTTGCCGACGACGACCCTGACGAGCGAGAGGTATTCGGGGCGGGCCGGAAACTCGAGCCGGATCGTTTCTGTGCCCCCGACCGCCATCGGTCAGTCCTGGCCCGCGGCCACCGCCGCGTCGACCGTGTCGTGGACCTCGAACACCCGCCCCAGCCCGGTGATCTCGAACACCTTGAGCAACCGGGACCGGGTGCAGACGATCGCCAGCTCGCCACCGTGGGTGCGGACCCGCTTGAGCGCGCCGACCAAGGCGCCAAGCCCGGTCGAGTCGATGAAGTCGACCCCCTCGAGGTCGACCACGAGCCGGGTCTCGCCCTCGGCGACGAGGGTCACCACGTGCTCCCGCAGCCGGGGCGCGGTGGCGACATCGATCTCGCCCGTGACTCGCAGCACGGCCGCGCCGTCCTGTTTCATCACCTCGACTCCGAGATCCACGGACCGGCCGCTCCCTGCTCGCGACGACCGGGCGACCATCGCCCGGCGGCCTCAACGCTACCTCGCGGTCTGCTCACGCTCCGTACAGGGGATCACAGCGCTGTAACTACGCAGCCGTAATGCGTACTGTGGTGCGTGGCATGAGCGTCGGCGAGCTGATCGAGGTTGACGGGGCCGAGCACCTCGGCCCGGCCGACCGGGTCGGCCGGCTGCTGACGCTCCTCGACCTGCTCGCATCGGAGGGTCAGCTGGTCGACGTGGTGCGGCTCCCGGCCACCTCCGCCAGGGAGGGGAGCCTGGAGCGCGCGCTGCCTGACCGGGTGTGGTCCGGCGTGCATCGACTCGGTGTGCGCTCGCTGTGGTCGCACCAGGCCGAAGCCATCGACCTGGCTCGTGCCGGACGCTCGGTGGTGGTGGCGACGGGCACGGCATCGGGCAAGTCGCTGTGTTATCAGGCGCCGATCGCCGAGGCCGTGACCGATCCGATCCGACCGGGCACCGCGCTGCTCGTGTTCCCCACCAAGGCGCTGGCCCACGATCAACTCGGCGTCTTCAGCCGGCTCGGGCTCGGCCTCGGACTCGGTGGGCTGCTGCCGGCGGCCTACGACGGCGACTGCACGCCAGAGGAGCGGGCATGGGTCCGCCGCCACGGCAACACCCTGCTCACCAACCCGGAGATGCTCCACTGTGCTCTGCTCCCCCATCACGGCCGGTGGGCCACGTTTCTCATGCGTCTCAGGTATGTGGTCGTCGACGAGCTCCACACGTTCCGCGGCGTGTTCGGCAGCCATCTGGCCCACGTGCTGCGTCGGCTGCGTCGGCTGTGCGCCCACTACGGCTCGGCTCCCACGTTCATCTTCGGTTCGGCCACCATCGGACGCCCGGGCGAGTTGGCCTCCGGGCTGTGCGGGCTGCCGGTGGCCGAGGTCGCAGGCGACGGGTCACCGCGAGGCGAGCGGATCGTCGCCCTCTGGAACCCTCCGCTTCGCTCACGGTTCGACGACCATGAGGATGAGGGCGGCGGTGTGGCCGGCCGGGTCCGGCCCTGGCCCGGCGCGGCGCCGGCCCGGCGCTCTCCCCACGGCGAGACCGCCGGCCTGGTGGCCGAGCTGGTCGGCGACGGTCGCCGGACCATCGCCTTCTGCCGCAGCAGACGCGCCACCGAGGTCGTGGCCGCCGATGTCAAACGCCGACTCCCGGTCGAGGTCGCCGGTCGGGTCCGTCCCTACCGTGGCGGCTATCTGGCCGAGGAGCGGCGCGAGATCGAGGCCGAGCTGTTCGGCGGACGGCTCGACGGGGTCGTGACCACCAACGCCCTCGAGCTCGGTGTCGACATCGGCGGCCTCGACGCCTGTGTGCTCGACGGCTTTCCCGGCACCATCGCCTCGTTCTGGCAGCAGGCCGGCCGGGCCGGCCGCGAGCAACAGGCGTCGCTGGCCGTGCTGGTGGCCGGCGAGGACCAGCTCGACCAGTGGCTCATGACCCACCCCGGCGAACTGGTCACCCGGCCACCCGAGCCGGCGGTGATCAACCCGGCCAACCCGTATGTCCTCCAGCCCCACCTGGCGTGCGCCGCGTTCGAGCTGCCGCTCACCCACGGTGACGAGCGCTACTGGCCCGAGCTCCTAGACGAAGGGGTCCGCGATCTCGTCCAGGTCGACCAGCTGAAGATCAGGGCGCCCCACGGCCGGCGTACCGGCCCGGCCGCGGTCTGGGCCGGGAGGGGCTTTCCCGCCCGCGGCGTCGGGCTGCGCAGCGGGTCGGGCCACGAGTTCCAGATCGTCCGGTCCGACGGCTCACCGGTCGGAACCATCGACGAGGGCCGGGCCTTCGAGATGGTGCACCCGGGCGCCATCTACCTGCACCAGGGTCAGGCCTACCGGGTGCTCCACCTCAACCTCGACGATCGGGCCGCGGTGGTCGAGGCCACCGACGGCGACACCTACACGATGGCGAAGACCGACACGACCATCCGCACGGGGGCGATCGATGCCACCCGCCGGGTCGGGCGGGTCGGCCTCTGGCTGGGCGAGGTCGAGGTCACCTCGCAGGTCACCGGGTACCAGCGCCGCAGCGTGGTGACCAGAGAGGTGCTGGCCCGGGAGCCGCTCGACCTCCCGCCCTCGCGCCTGCTCACGCGGGCGTTCTGGTACGTGATCGAGCCGACGGTGCTGGCCGAGGCCGCAGTCGCTCCTGCGGCGTGGCCGGGCACGCTGCACGCGGCCGAGCACGCCGGCATCGGCATCCTCCCGTTGTTCACGATCTGTGATCGCTGGGACGTGGGCGGGGTGTCGACGGTGCATCTGGCCGACACCGGCGGCCCGACCATCGTGATCTACGACGGCTACGCGGGCGGGGCCGGCATCGCCGACCTCGGCTTCGAGGCGTCCGATCGCCACCTGGCCGCCACCCTGGAGGTGATCGAGACCTGCGGCTGCACCGCAGGATGCCCGTCATGTGTCCAGTCGCCCAAGTGCGGCAACTGGAACGAGCCGCTCGACAAGCAGGGGGCGGCCGCCCTGCTGCGCACCGTGCTCGGCTGAGCACCGCTCGGCGCTGGTCCGGTTCCGGGCCGGGCGCAGCCGGGCTCGGGCCCGCAATCGGGCGCATGCGGCGAGCGGCGGGGTTCATCGTTCTACCCGCATGGTCGTGACGCCCGACAATGTGAGGTCGGGCAGCAGCGGCCCAACCAGCGGCAGGTCGGTCACCAGGCGGTAGTCGACCGTGACCCGCACCCGACTTCCCGGCCCGGCCCGGCCGACCGCCCGCACCGTCAGCCGGCTCGGGTCGAGGGTGGTGCTGGCCTCGGCCGCCGTTCGAGGCGCCTCTGGGTCGGCGTCGACCGCCGCCGCTCGGGCCCCCTCCCGAGCGGCGTGGGTCACCAGCACCTGGGCCCGCACCACCAGCCCGACCTGCACGACCACCAGCAACAGCAACACGATCAGGGGCAGGGCCAAGGCGAACTCGACGCTGGCCTGACCGTCGTCGCCGATGGCCGCCCCCGGCCGCGGCCGACCGCGGCGACCGGGCCCGATGGCGCGGGTCTCAAGCCGTCTCACCGTTGCCACCGACGACCGGATCGCAACATGCCGATCGCGCCTCGCGGGTCGCCTCACATCCCGCCGATGACGCGGTCGACCACCGCGTCGAGCAGCTGGCCGATCTTTCCCGTGCGGCCCGCCCAGGCCGTCACCAGCAGCGCAACCGCGGCGGCGCCCAGGGTCACCAGCGCGTACTCGGTGGTCGTCTGGCCGGCGTCCGACCGAGCGGGTGCCACCCGAGGTGACCGCAGCTTGCGGGCGACCCAACCGGGCGGCCGAAGCCGCGCTCGTTGGGCCAGGACGATTCTGGACAGCATGGGTTCTCCCCTTCTCGAAGGGTGTGTGTCATCACAGCGGGAGCGACCGCAGCGCACCTGCGAGCAGGGGCACGACGGTCAGCAGGACGAAGGCCGGGAGCACCAGCAACACGAGGGGGAAGAGCAGCTTGACCGGGACGCGCCGGATCGCCTCCTCCGCCTGGCGGCGACGGAGTTGTCGGGTCTCGATGGCCAGCCGGTCGAGGGCGGGGCCGAGCGCGGTGCCGTAGCGCGCCGCGCCGAGCAGGGCCGACGTCAGCGGGCGAACGGGGTCGCCGATCGGTCCCAGCCCGGCCTCGACCGCGTCGGCTACGCGGGCGCCGTCGGCCACATCTGCGGCCGCTCGACCGAGGGCGGCGCCGAGCAGCGGTGGACCCCGTTCGCCGACCGCACCGATGGCAAGCGCCAGGTTGAGCCCGCTCGCGGTGGCGACGAGAAACAGATCGACGACCTCGGGCAGCTCGCGTGCAGCCGCCTGGTCGCGGCGACGAGCGACGGCGGTGGATCGCCACCTGGGCCACATCCATCCGAGTGCGGCCAGGCCCACGGCCACGGGAGGATTGATGAGCGCGGCGCCGACCATGGCCGTTGCCAGCACGGCGA